>CAZSUT010000001.1:0-113245 GCA_964610095.1 uncultured Nitrospirales bacterium
TGTGTCTACGCCGGTTTCCCCAACGAGACCGCGCATCAAAGAAATTGCCTTGCGAAACGCTCCATGTCCAGTACGGCGTTCGGCTTCAAAAAAGCTTGCAAGGGCTCGAAGACATCCACCGCGGGTACTGCGTCAAACGAGGCGTCCGCGAAAGGCAAGTGCTCGATCTTCCCCCGGACAGGAAGCAACAGTGCACCAGTCCGCCTTAGCCCCTCACGATCAAAGGCGAGATCCACTGCGATAACACGCCTCTTGAGGAAGGGCACGATGCCTCTATCTGCGGAACCTACTTCTAAAAAGTGAAGCGACTTATCATTTGGCACCAACTTGAGCAGACGAGCGATGGGGAGGTAGCGAATCGCGTGGGAACCGTACCAGTCATTGTTCCAGAGGAGATAGCGACGCACGAGACGTGCGACAAAGCCCCGAGGGGGTTCCACCTCTTCCCAGCGGAGCCAATGCTTGATCCATTCGATCCTCATCCCCACCGTCTCAGGTCTTCCGCCGTGATCCAGGGTTGGCGAAGTGCCAGCAGCGCCTTCACCGATTCTCGAAACGCGATCTTTTTTTCTGTCTCGCCGAGAAGTAAGCAAAGCATCCATTTTGTGGTGAAGATCACAAAGAGCGGCAGACGCAGTATCGCGTAGGCGCTCGGTTGTTGTTCGCGCAAAAAGTACATTTGCCCAAGCCCAATGGAAACAAGAACCAAAACTCCCTTCCGCTTCCCGCCAGTGGATCCAGAGTGATGGTGAACGGCCGCAGGGATCGGATGAAACCAGATTCCCCAACCAGCACGACGAACACGCCAGGCGAAATCCATGTCCTCAAAACCAAAGAAATAGCGGTTATCGAATCCTCCCACTGCTTCCCAAACGCTTCGGCGTACCAAAAAACAAGACCCCTCGACAGCATCCACGGGAAACGGCTCCCCGCGTTGGAGGTGCCGCGCGTAGGGATGGATGATCGGAGAGTGTGTGAACACACGATTAAGTCTCGTTTCGTAAAGCAGGACTGAGGCAATGGTAGGAAACGACGTCACGGAGACGTAGGGCCTGCCGTCTGACAGCAGCAACCGCGGCCCGACTACACCAACTTCCGGATGCTTCTCGATAAAATCAAAGAGGCGGGTAAGACCACCAGGCACCAGCGTAGCATCGGGATTCAGTATGAGAAGATACTCCCCAGATGCCAGCGCGACCGCCTGATTTGCAGCCGTGGCGAAACCTACGTTCTCTGCATTCTCCACCCACCGCACCTTCGGGAAACAGGGCTTTAATTGCCGAATGGTCCCGTCGCCCGATGCATTGTCCACCACGATGACTTCCATGTCTCCCTGTAATCCATTTTCGTCCACACTCCGTAAGCAGGCTTCAAGCAAGTTGCGGACTCGATAGGAAACTATTGCGACGCTTATCTTCGGCAAAGATCTTCTTTCGTAATATGTGCTAGCCGGAGTCCTAATACGGATTCAAGAACCTCCCGATAGGCCCACCGTCGTGGATCGTTTCGTTTCGTGAGCAGCAGCTTGAGAAGAAATTCGACGAGGATGAGACATTTCAACAGAAAAAGTTCAGCCACGCGCCGATGTTTCGCAAAGTACCGAAGCTCGCCGAGGGTCCCCGAGAGAGTGAGCAGGCCTCCTCTCACCTTTCCTTCGGACTGCCCTCCGTGATGGATGATCACGCCCCTGGGCACGTACTCGATCCGCCAGCCAGCCCGGCGGGCCCGCTCGCAGAGGTCGGTCTCTTCCATATAGAAGAAGTACCCTTCATCGAAGGGACCTACCTCCTCCAGCACGCGCCGACGCGCCATGAGACAGCCGCCGGACAGCCAGTCCACCGCCACCGGTTCTCCGCTCCGATGGGCGAGCTCCCAGATCTGCCGGTAGGGATTGATCCTGGGGTTGGTGTAGAAATAGTGCCGCAGGCCCGTGTGGGTGAGGAACAGGAACCACAGGTCCGGGGACGGGCAGATCGTGGGATATGCCGTCCCCTCCTCAAGCCGCTCGGTGGGTCCCACAATGCCGACTCCCTGCTGCTCTTTCAGTCGAGTGAGGAGCGGCCCGAGGGAATCAGGTAGCAGGCGGGTATCGGAGTTGAGGAAAAGAATGACCTCGCCCTTCGCCAGCGGCAAAGCCTGGTTGTTGGCGGCAGCGAACCCTCGATTGTCGGAGTTGGCAATGAGGCGCACCTCCGGAAACTGCTCCGTGACCAGCGCCGGACTCCCATCCGTGGAACCGTTGTCCACGACGAAGACTTCGTAGGATTCGGACGGCGGGTGGCGACGTATGGACTGGAGGCACTGCTCCAGCAACCCCTTGGTGTTGAAGCTGACGATAAGGATCGAGAGCGTCACCGCGTCTCCAACACTTCCCGGTATACCCGCTCGAACCGCTCTACGATCCGGTCCCAGCGGTACTTCGCCCCGGCCCTCTTTGCTCCTTGGCGCATGGCCTGTTGTAACGCCGGGTTCCCGAGGATAGTGCGCATCGCCTCGGCCAAGGCTTTTGGGTCGGCGGGCGGCACGACGAATCCGCTTCGGCCCTGCTCCACGGCCATCGCGCTGCCGCAGGCCGTCGTCGCAACGACCGGACAGCCTTCATTGAGCGCTTCCACCACCACGATCCCGAAGGGTTCCATCACGCTCGAGAGCACGAACAGATCGACGTGCCGCATCAGGGCCAGAACAGTTGCGTGCGACAGCCAGCCATGGAACATCACGAGCGAGGCGATGCCGATCCGGGAGGCGAGGGTTTCCAGTTCGGCACGCTGCGGCCCATCGCCGACCATGTGCAGCGTCAGCCCTGGCCAGTCTTTGGCGAGCGCGCCAATGGCCGGTAAGAGGTAGGTTTCGCCCTTGTCCGGTTCCAGGTGCCCGACAAACAGCAGGTTCGGTCCGGTCCTTCTCAGCATCAGTTTGGCGGCCTCTTCGACCTCCGGCAGAACCCGTTCCGGCTGATAGCCGTGCGGGAGGGATTCAACCGGACCGGTGGCGTAGGGACTGATCGCGGTCGCGAAGAGATCGCTGACGGCCAGGGTCTTGGTGGCGTGACGGATTGCCGGGCCTACCTCAATCCTCCGGCGAAGCCGTCCGGCTTCATGAAAATCCATCCCCTGGATATAGGTGATGGCAGGAATCGATAGCAGCCTGCCGACAATAACCGCGAAGAGCCCGCAAGAGGCCGCCTGCCCCTGCACCAGGTCGGGACGGATCTTCCTGGCCAGCAGAAGAATCTGCAGAAGTCGCTGCACCGTCCCGGCGAAAGGCAGAGGCCAGACGCGCAGACGATGGACCCGGACCTGCCCCACCGTTTCTTCTGGCGGGATCCCATCGGAGCGGGCCACGATCACTGACACCTCCCACCCGCGCCGGGTGAGGGCCTGGGCCAAGGAGGCCGTGGCCATGGCGGTCCCGCGGAGCTGCTGCGGTGGGAACTCGTTGACGATGAGGAGCAGCCTCATTTCAGTAAGTCTTTCGCCGCCGCATAGACCTCATCCACCGTGATGGCCCAGGGAAAGGCGGCGTCCTTCTGATCCCGGATGTTGAACGGGACGGGATTCAGGAGCATCACGGCCTCATCCGGCTCGTAGCGGTGGTAGCGGATTTGACCCGGGCCGATCAAGCCGATCGTCGGCCGCTGCCGTGCGATCGCGACGTGCATAGGCCCTGAGTCATTTCCGATAAAAAGGTGCGCGACGTCAATTAAGGCCGCCATCTGGAAGAGATCCGTAGTGCCTGTCGTATTCAGGTAGCTTCCTTGGGGAAGCCCCTCGACGACCTGCTCAGTGAAAACGTACTCGTCGCGTGTTCCTACCAACACAATCCCGAACCCGTCCGCCACGAGCCGCTTTGCCAATTCCATGAATCGGTCAACAGGCCAAAGTTGGGCCGAATGCGTCGCACCGACATGCATACAGACCACGCGGTGGCGAGTGGGCATCGCTCGCCTGATACGATTCCGTGCCGCTTCAATCTCCTGAGGCTCAAGCGGACATTCTGTGGCAAGATCCTTACCGCAGTCGCCCAGAAGGCCTACCACGTCCAAGAAAAACGGCCGGTAGTGCCGACCGTCCAGGAGCGACTCCGGGACGGATCGATCAAAGACACCATGGCCGGACACATAGTCCGGGTTGATGCCGACTCGAAACCTCGCTTTCGAGCGCACCGCCAGCCAGAGCTCTAAAAGGTACCATTGGGGAAGCCAGGTATGGTGGAAGCTGATGTAAATATCAACCGGCGTTATCCGCATGAAGCGAATCGGCTTCATCAAGGCCCGCCAGAACGGCACGCTCCCAATCCGCCTCAACTCCAAATCAAAAAGAGGAAATTCGCATCCTTCCCCCACATAGGGAAACCGGAAGAGGAACGCCGCGTTCTTGACTCTGTACGTCACGATGTCGATGGTGGCCATAGGATACAAGCGGTGGAGAGCCCGGAGCGCCGGTGTGATAAGGAGCAGATCTCCAACCCCGCTCATCTGGAACACCACGATCCGGCGGACTGACTCTGGAACAGGCAGTGGCATCCGTCCTCGCGCGATCTGCGACAGCGCAGAGAGCAGCCGGATGAGCCTCCTGACGGGCCTATCTTTCACAGTCCCCTACTTTTCGAGCTACAAGAATGGTGCCACCGGCAATCCCATCATGTACAGCCTCCTCCTGGTAGAAAAGAGTGATAAGCCGCAAAAAGATACGCTTCCAGAACCGCTCGCCGCCGATCCGGCGCAAAACGCCAGACATAAAATAGAAGGTGCCGTCGTTCGTCCAGAAACCAGGAAAAGGGAATGGTTGCTCAAAAATTGATTCCAGGAATGTGATGAACCGAGCGGTGCGAGGACTGAGGAAGGGGTCAAACCCGATCGGCTCAAAGCCAGCCTGCCGAAATCGCTTCGTCCACTCTACCGGTCCGAACAGATTCAGGTGTGCCATTCTCTGATCGTGGGCGTCCACGATCCTGCGGCCTAGTTTAGGGAATCCTAGCGTGGAGAGGACACTATTCCAGAAATAGAGGGCCTTCCAGTTAGAACTGGGCACCGTGGCGATAAGGGTCCCGCCAGGACGAAGTACCCGAGCCGCTTCCGTAAGGCACGCGTCAATAGCCCAAAGGTGTTCGACAACGCAGATGCCTAAGATGGATCCGAAAGTCCCTGCCCGGAAGGGAAGATGGCGGGCATCTCCTTGGACGACCTTTTTCATGAATAGCTTCGCCTTTGGCAGCGGGGAAGGATCCACATCGATCCCGACGGATTCGACATCTCCCAAGAAAAGATGGTGGATCGCACCGTCCCCACACCCAAGGTCAAGGATAGGAGGTGAGCACAGAGCCTGATAGTGATAGACACCGCGCCACTCCAAAGCCCGGAAGAGGGCGAGTGATACCTTCCACGGATACAAGTCAACCAATGCATCAAGCCTTGGATCCTTAATCAATGGGGATTCTTTTTCGCAAGAAGGCGGATCACGTCTGATTCACCCTTCACTCCTGCCTTGTAGAGTTCATTCGCATACCGGGCCGCTCTGACCAACACTCCGAAGACTGGGTTGGCCTTGTTCCGTTCATAGAATCGCCTGGCCCTGTCCATGCTCCCACACGCAGCGTTGAGGAGCCCTGTACCTTCCACTTCACGGTGAGCCGAACAGACCTCGAATCCCCGCCCGACAAGAAGCCGCGTGAGTGTCCGTTCGCTGAAATAAAAGAGATGCTCCGGCACCTTTATGTGCGTCCAGTGATTCCCCTCGCGCTTGGCTGTTCCAGAGTCGATATCCGGAGTTTCAATCCATAGCAGGCCGCCTGCAACCAACCAGCCCTTGATCCGTTGCACCATCCTCACTGGATCTCGGAAGTGTTCGATCACGTGCTGCAGAGTCACCACATCAAACGACTCCAAGGGGAACACGACCTCTTCCAGTGGACCGGTCAGAATTTCCTGGCTGCCGTACCGTTCCCGGGCGTAGGCAGTCGCAAAACTCGACACGTCCGCTCCCGCGGTCTTCCACCCCCTGTCCCGAGCCGCCTTCAAGAGAAAACCAGGGCCGCATCCTAGGTCGAGGAGCCGTCCTTTGCCTCCCCGCACTCGCTCAATCTCATCCAGAATCCCGTGGCAACTTTCGAGCCGTCGCACAATCCGCGCAGGATCGAGCACATTCTCCTGCCCTCTCTCCTTCACTGCACAATCACCCCGGTAATAGCCCTCCGCGTAAAGAAGATCGTCAGGACAGGCAGGCTGGGGATTGAGCAGGACAAGCGAACAGGTTGAGCACCGGTCCACCCCTTGTCCTGCAATCTCAAACAAGGTGCCGAGCTTCTGCGAACCGCACAGCGGACAGCATGAGAAACGTGTCATCCGGATTTCCGTACGAGCACCCGCACCATTGGAAGATAATCGCTCAGCAGCTCCCGATCGTGATGATCAAGAACACCGGCCACACGAATGGTAATGAGATACACAGTCACGTACAGAATAATACAGCTGACGAGCGCGAGCAACGCCGGTCCACGTTCAGCCTCCCCCACCCAGCCCGCCGCCCATCCGATGAAAAGCAGCGAAACGACGGCCGGAGGAAAGTTTAGAAGAAAAATACCACCCGCCTGGCGTAACTGGTCGCCCCACGACCGCTTAAAATCCCGGCAAAAGAGAACCAACAGATACCCATTGCTCAGGATGAGGGCCACCGTGGTTCCGATCAAGACACCCGTGTAACCAAATGGGAATATCAAAGCCAGGGACAGCAGGAGGTTGAGTCCACCTTGGATCAAAGAAATCCGCATGAGAGGCCCCACCCACCCGATACCAGCACCGATGGTCGTCACCATTCCCATGCTCACCACTGTCCAATACCCAGTCGAGAGCAACAGAATCGCCAGGTGGACATCAGACAACACGTGGCCAAGCCACACCTGAAGAATCAGATGAGCGGTAAGCCAGGTGCCGACCAGCGTAGGAACGCTCAAGAGAAGGAGACACTTCGTTCCCAGCTCAAATAGCATCCAGAGACGCCTTTGATCCTCTTTGCCGGCAAGCGCTGAAGCAGCCGGGAATATGGCTCCCAGCATGATCTGCGGAAGATCGTGCAGCAAGTAGGAGACCTTCGCCCCGAGATCGTAGAAAGTGACATATCGTAGCGGCACGAAGAGTCCAAGCAGAATCTTATCAGCCTGATAACTGACCAGCTGAGCGACTTGGGAGATCTGGAAACGAATTCCATACCCGAAGAGAGCCTTGATGGCCGCAAACCGAAGGTCCTGTCTCCTCCAGGCCAAAGCCGGGAAGGCGATCTTAGCTTGAACGGCGAGAAGAAGGAGTTGGAGCAGATACACGATGCATGCAATCGTCACCAACCCTAAGAGTCCCCACCCGAGGCGCAACACAAGGTACGATCCCAGAAGATTGGGAATGGACACGGCGATCAGAGTCAAATTAACCAGATCCATCCGCTGAAACCCTTTCAGCAACCCATCAAAGAGGGAAACAAGGTTCATGAGGAAGAGGACGACGAGGCCGACCTGAAACGTCCGCGCGGCTTCGGAGCGGAGACCTTCTGGTATGTAAAAGAGGGAGGCGATCCATCCCACCACCGGCCAAAGCAACATGACGACAACGGCCCCTAGCGCGAGATAGAAGAAAAGCGCGCTGGCAAGAACTCGGTTGATCGACAACGTATCGCCTTTTGACTGGTATTCAGAAAAGTACTTTACAAGCGCGGAGCCCAATCCCATATCAAGCAAGAGGAAGTACTGGGTGAGGGACCAGAAGAGGGCCCAGACGGCGAAGCGATCCTGGCCAAGATAGGAAAGGATAAGCGGGGTCAGAAGCAGATTGGTAGAGATAAGCCAAAGGCGTCCCACCGCATTAAAAGCGGTGTTCCGCAGAATTCGTCTCGAAATCGGAGCGTCCGGTTCGTTCAGCGTAAACACGTTACCTGGCAACCAGCCGATCCGAAACGGTATGCCTCTCCTGGCTCATTCAAAAGAGTGGCCTCCTAGCATAAACAAGGAGCTGGAGGCACATCCTGTTTAAAACCGGCGTACGAGCCCAGCGATGGTCAAGCTGAATGAGTAAGCGAGTAATCGCAACATTCCAAGGGACATAGCGCAATAGGGGAAGGTGGTCCGGGAACCCTGCCAGGACATAGGCGCTGTAGCCGAACCGTTCCATCCGTATCTCCCGGAAGCCGGTCGTCTCGATGAGGTTCCGGAGCTGATCAGATAGGAAACCTTCATCCTCCTCATCGAACTTGTCGGAGAAGCGGTACATCAGCCTCCGCACCGTCCGTACAAACCACCAATCGTTGCTGGGCTCAGAGAGGATAAACTCTCCACCGGGACGTAAAACCCGGTGTATTTCAGCAAGCGCAGCCCGACGGTCCGGAACATGATGCAGCACCCCCCGGCAGATCACGAGGTCAAAGGAGGCGCTCCCAAGCGGCAGGGCTGAGCCATCGCCCACAACCAGCGGCGTGTCTAGCTTCCGCGCTGCCTGCATCATCTCCTGCGAAACATCGGAGCCAACCACGAAGCGATACTTCTGCGTGAGGTCAGCAAGCAGGACGCCGGTTCCACATCCAAGCTCCAAAACTCGATCCGCCTGCATATGGTTCATTGCGAAAAGCGCTCGGTTCCACTCCTTCTGGAACACTTGGGAAAAAGCATCGCGGTAACGGATCGCGTAATTGCCCACAAGGCGCTTGTGTAATTCTTTTTCACGCTCGAAGCGGCTCTCTCTCCGTGAGATCATCTTCTTCTCACGATGAGATCTGCCAAAATTCCGATGGCCGCCGTCAAAAAGGTCCCAACGAAAAGGATGATGGAGGTGTCGGCCAGATTGGCGAGCACGAAGACGTCGTAGCTCATGCGGGCGAGGGTCAGAAGCAACATGAAGAGACTCGCCGGCAAAAAGATACGCAACGGGTTGAAATACGTGATCGTGCGAACGATCAGAATCAAAAAATAGAGCGCGTCGGTAGCTCTAATCTTTGACCGCCCGACCCTCTTCTGGTAGTTGATCGGGACAAAACGGACGCCAAGCCCCTCTGAGAGAAAGGCCAGCGTGAGCGTCGTCGTGAAGGAGAACCGGTTGGGGAGGATGTGGATATACCGTAACGCGGCCTCCCTCCGGAACGCGCGCAGGCCAGAATTGAGGTCTGGAATCTTCCGCTCCGAAAGGTACTCCGCAAGCCTTCTCAACAGCCACTTCGCAGGTTTCCGAAAAAGCGGCATGCTCACATCTGGACCGGTCCTGGCCCCGACCACCATCTCAGTCCCCTCATCCCACCCATCTAGTAGGCGGGGAATCTCTTCCGTCGGATAAGTCCCGTCCGCGTCTATAATGAGAGTAATGGGAAACCGCGCGGCATGGATCCCAGTCTTCAGGGCGGCGCCATAACCTCGGTTTTCCTCGTGTCGCAGGACTCGCACCTTCTCCGCATACGCGTTGATCCTTTCGCGCGTTCGATCGGTCGAACCATCATCGACGAGGAGGAGCTCATATAGCATTCCCGTCCGTCCCATTTCAGAAAGGAGCCGTTCAATGAGGGAACCAATCCCTCCCTCCTCGTTATACACAGGAACGATGATGCTGACGCCTGCAGCCTTACATTCCGTTCCCAAGTTCTACCCCTTCCAAGAAGACGCAATGGCAAGTAGACAGATCCTGTCATACGGAATACCATGTTGGATTTCTTGGCGAAACACTTGATAACCACACTGCTTCAGCAGATATGGATAATTGTGATTGAACGCTATACTTCCACGAGGTCGTGAGACCACTTCGCTGGCCGCACTTGATTCAGCGAGCGCAAAGATGGCTATCGCGGCCGGACTGACTTTCTCTCGAACGCGACGAAATAATTCCTCCAACTCTTTCTGAGTAAAAAACTCAAACGTTTCACTCGCCACAAAAATAGTTCCTTCGTCGCATTGGCATTGAATCCAATCGGTAATTTCTCCATGAACAAACTCTAATGCTGTGCCTTGATAGGTTCGCTGATCCTCCAGAATCTGTTCCTTGTTCAAATCGACACCGACAAACCGTTTGACGGAGGGGAACTGCCTAGATAGATCATGCAAAAACATCCCGTTTCCTGTCCCTATTTCACAAATAGTCCGATACTGTCCAGAGGAGGCAAGAAGATCTGATATCTGGCGGGCAAGGAAGCGTCGTGGACGTAGAAATTCGCTGTTATGCGCGTCTTGCTCATCGTATCTTTCTTTCGTAAACTCATGCCACCTTTTACCCGGCGTGGCCCCCCAGAACTCTTCTCTGCAGCGTCTTCTAAACTCCTCCTCCGTGTTCGACGAGTAATACTGTCTATTCAATTCAGCACGGATAATATCGGCAATTACACCCGCGGGGCCTTTCCCTGTAAAAAACTCGTCGCGGACACGCGATTGATAAGACTCGGGTACGATCTTGACAATACACCGACCGACATACACATGCGGCCGCGTGCTGAACATCAAATGCCAGGTCTTCTTGAGAATCTGTTTAACGATGCAGAGATTCCTGTCCAAGACGCACACCCAGATGATTGAGCGCTGCAGACCCGAACACGCACCACATCGGTTCAAGCACATACCCGTAACGTCGTATTGCGTGGACGAGCCCATAGACGACCAGCACGTAGGCAAACACCCCGATAAAAGGAAAAACCGTCGCATCAACCCGATACCTTCTGATCAAAAACAGGATCGAGACGCTTACAAACAGCGCATGCACCCCAAATGCTGACCAAGCAAGGATCGGATGTACGCCCTGCAAGACGGAGCTTCCTGGTGGCGGCGAGACAAGGAGTATCAAGTCTCGGTTGAGAACGAGCATAAGATAGGCAATCGGGCGATCCCAAATTCGATCAGTGAGATCCTTCCTGTCTTTCGCCCTCCGCTCATCTAGTAGCAGGTGCGCATTGGTCTGCTCCCGTTGCCGGAGAAACCCCCTCGCCCTCTCCCGCTCTTCTTCAAGCTTGCGCATGCTAGAAAGAGTCCACCAGAAATCTCCGGAGAAAACCGGGTAATGGCCAAACATGATGGTGAAGTGCTGGTAGTCCTCTGCTTCAGCTTTGCTCTCTTCCGGAAGCAGGTTGTTGCGAATATGCCAAGGAAGCCACAGCGTCATCGCTACGAGGAGAACACCCACAAGCCGCTGCCAATGTGGACGGAGTCGCCGATCCAGGAAACTGAGCGACAAAAGGGCCAGCGGCAGGAAGATGTAGACAGGGCTCGTCAAAAGAAGCAGCCCGTAAAAGCACCCCGCCAGGATAAAGTAAACATTTCGGTCTTCTCTGGATCCTCGGACAAAGCAATAGATCGCACCAAGCAAAATTGGGATGAGTAGGTTCTCTCGATGTAGGCTCGTGACAATCTCATAAGATGGGTACAACGTGAATATACCCGCAGCCAAGAGCCCGACCGTTTCCGAGAATAACATCCGCCCTAGAGAGAAGATGAGAAAAACCAGGGAAGCGTTGAGTAGCGCCTGGGCGTACCAGACCACTCGGTAATCCTTCCCTAAGATCGCATACACCAGGGCAATAAAGGCGGGATACACCGGCGGGAGGTACGTGGTCGGATGGCCGGGGTCTACGGCATAACCCTTTGCCTCAATGAGGTTCACAGCGATCCGATGATTATCCAGTTCGTCCCGTTGGGGTGGTTCGGCAAGCCAGTGGATTGCGGCCACACGTACGACAACGGCCACCAGGAACAGAAGGATAAGCCATCGGAGTAATGCCCGTCTCGGAGAGGAAGTACCAGGCGAGGCCCCGCTCATCGGAGGCTCTCTACTCCAGATCGTCCAAGTCCGCTAGCCTCCTTGCCTTCTGGTACGATCCATGGCGCTCTGTCGCCATTGGGGTCTGGTTCTGGCCGTCGGATACATAATGGGACTTTCCACCTCGTGCAAGCCTTCCGCAGCCTGAGCCTCTTGCTGAGCTCTCAACTTGTTACTGGTGGCGTGGTCTAGGTCTATCTGAGCGAGCGCATGACTTCTGGCTATCAATGCCGCAATAAGCCAAAACGGCTCCATGATCCTGACAATGATAAAAGTATTGGCTCCGACGGCATGCACGAGCAAGCCCACAAACCCAAGCAAAAACCCAAGCGCTACCCCCCGATTAAAAGGATCCACGGATTCCTTGTACGTGGTCCTGCCAAGACGAAAGAGCGACCAAAGAAGGTAGGCAAAGCACACCGTTCCCAGGAGCCCGGTCTCTACCAGCACCCTTGGGTACATAGCGTCCATGAAGTAGGGTCCTCCGGTTACCCCGGCCCCCCAAAGCGGAGCCCGGTAAAAGTATTTTAGCGACTTCTGCCATGATATGAGCCGCTCCGAGGTGGACGTATCCACCCTGACACCACCAAGCTTGATCTGACCCTCTTCTGGCGCCTGTGTGAGGGTAAACATAATCCGATCCTTTACGGCATCGGGGGCCCACCACGGAGAGAACAGCATACCCATCAACACGAATGCCACCACCACTGGTTTCCGGTAACTCAGCAGTCCCACCACCGCAAGAGCAACCACTAGAGCCGCCAAGAACGAAGCGCGCGAAAGGGTCGCCATTAGTGCAAGGCTTCCGGTTCCCAGAAGGATCAGGAACGGAAGGCGCGTGGGCACTGCTCCTGTAGTCAACAAAAGTCCTGTCACAATCGCCAGCATGAACACAAGGTACCCACCCAGCGTGTTGGGCTCACCCTCACTCCCCTCGAATGGAGCCGACGCCCGTGCTCCGCTGGGAATCTGCGCGATAGCGAAGAGCGAGACCAGAAAACAGGTGACCAGGCTCGCGATCACCAGGGACTTGGCTTGCTTCTGACTGCTCACGGCGCTGACGACCATGAAGTAAATAAAAACGTATTCGTAATACTTCATCATGTAGAAAAACCCGGTCATGGGTTTCACGCGTCCAGCCAGCACGCCGATCAGAGTCGCCAACACAGAAGCCGCAATATAGAGCATAATTGGCCCGTTCAATGGAGTCCTCGTGAACGGGGAGCTTTTAAAGAGCGCCATCTTCGCTAACCAGGCAAACCCTATGACAACCAGAATAAAATCGTCGAAACGAAGGCTGATTCCTCGTCCTGCCGTTGCCCCAGCTAACGTTCCACCGACCAGAAATTCAGGGCCCAGGAGCATGGAGAAGACCAGCAGATAGAGGCTGATCGTGGTGGACACAAACGCCACCACCAAGACGAGGGTACCCAGAAAGATAGTCAAACGGAACGAGGTGTCACTGGAAAAAATGAACAGGGACAGCGCAGCGGCTAGGGCTAACGGAATCACAACTATGAGCCCTTTAGGCTGCATCGTACGCCACTCCTCAGCTAGGCCACGGGATGGAAAACGGACTGATGCCAAATTGAACGGGCCCTGAAGTTGCCAGGATCAGGACGATGAATAGCGATAGTACTGGTATTGGTGGTAATCAGGAGAAAATTCGGCGCTCACGTTGCTGAGCACCACCCCCACGATATGGGCCTGGGCATTCTCAAGGAGAGTCTTCGCTCGCAGCAATGGCGTCCGTCCAATTTTACCAACTTGGTAGACCAAGACGACACCGTCGACTTTGGGACCGACCAGTACGGCATCAGCGACAGGCAGGATGGGTGGACAGTCAATCAAGACGAGATCATAGTTTTCTTCACAGGCAGCGATCAGATCCACGAAGCGTTGAGAGTTGAAGAACTCGGACGGGTTGGGCGGCAGATGTCCGCTGGTGATGATACTCAGGTTGTCCACGCCGGGAGCGCTCAGGACCTGATCGAATCCCAGCTTGCCCAGCATCAGATCCGGAGCAGTCTGTACCACGTCCTGCCACTGCGCATTCCCGACCAGAACCTCACTTAGGCCAGGCTCCCGCTTGAGCCCGAGCCGGCTGTGCACGGCCGGCTTTCTGAGGTCCGCGTCCACCACCAAGATCCGCCGTCCATCCTGCGCGATCGTGATAGCCAAGTTGATAACCGTCGTGGTCTTTCCTTCGCCGAGCCCGGCGCTGGCGAACGACAGGCTTTTGACCGTCCGGTCTAAGCAGGCGAATTGAAGGTTGACCTTCAATGACCGGTACCCCTCCGCGACCACACCTTTAAGATCGAACAACGGCGAGAGCCGCGACAGCAATTCCATGGATTCAGAATCGAGCGTTTCAGGAAAGACCTTTTTAATCTCCTGCTCAACTTCCTTGTGGTCTACCCGCGGGATGACTCCGAGGACTGGGACTTTCAGGAACTCTTCAACACCCTCAATCGTGCCGATAGAGGTATCAAAGGATTCTCGGACAAAGGCCAGGACGAATCCCAGCAACACGCCAATCAGGGAGCTCAGCAAGAGATTGAGGGTGGCTTTGGGCGCGTTCTTGGGTGAGCCCGGGGTGACGGCCGGTTCGATAATCGAGACTTCCTCGATGCGCTCAGCGCCCCGGATCAAAAACTCCTGGTGTTTCTGCTTCAAATTGGCATACAGGTCTCCATTGATCTTCACCTCGCGCTCCAGGCTGGCCTGCTCCAGGGCGGCCTTCGGCAAGGTGATGTACCGTTCCTTGAATCGGCCAATGGACTCTTTAATGGCGTTTTCCCGATCGGTCATCGTCCGCAGCTTGGACTCAAGCTCCTTGATCATTTCCTGCTTGACGCTCAGGATTTTGGCATCAAGCTCAACGACCAGGGGATGCTTGGGCATGTAGTTGATCAACAGGGCGGCGCGATCCGTATTCAGATCGACCAGCTTCTGGTTCAGTTTGGCGATCAGGGCCTGCACATCGTCGGAAAAGACACGCACGGGGCTGGCATCAGGGAGTGCCTCATTTGCTTTCAAGAGCCGGAGCTGGTTCGACGCTTCGCGTTTGACCTGTCCTAGCTTCTCGAGCTCGGCATCCAGGTGACTATAATTCTCCAACGCTTGGCGCGCTTCTTCGTTTAAGAAGACCTTTCCTTCATGTTCCCGAAAGACAAGTAAGGCCTGCTCCGATTTTCTCAGCGCCTCTTCCACCGTCTTGAGCTGGTCCTCCACGAACCGCTTGGCGTCGTCCACTTGCCGGTTCCGGCTTGTAATGTTTTCTTCACGATAGCCCTCGGCGACCGCGTTGGCCAACCGTGCCGCAAACTCGGGCTCACCCGATGTGACGCTAATATTGAGGATATTGGCGCTCTCCTCCTTGCTCACTGATACCAGGCTCTTTAACTCGTAGATCTTGGCAAGGGAGTCCGGAGAGGTACGCGCCTCATTGTTGTCGATCTCTTTCGCGACTACTCCTAGCTTCTTCGCCGCACGTAACATGACAGAAACACTCCGAATGACTTCCGCCTGCGTGGTCATGGCGTTGCCCTCCGAGGGAGCGGAGAGCACTTCCGTCAACAGACCCGACATCGAGGTGGAGCGATCATACTTCACTCTGGCAGAAGCTTCGTAGGTCGGTGTGGGGCCAAAGACCTCGGTGGTGAAAAAGGTGAAGCCCGCGACCAGGAAAACTGTGAGGGCGATAATCCACTTCCGCTTGCGGAGGATCAGCCAATAGTCCCGGAGATTCAGTTCGTACTGGGCCATCGGATCACGTGCCCTATCGCGGCGACACAGTGGTGATGCTTGGGATTTGGACAGGTTGGATATTGTTCCGTTGCAGAAAATCCGTCAGTTCCTTCGGGCTCAACGTCTGCGTGCCCAGAAGCAGGAGGAGTGTCGAATTAATTTTGGCCAGGAAGGCATTCCAGTCAGCGATGCGCTGGCGCGGCACGAACACAATATCGTTGTCCTTCAACACGATATCCTGGCTCCGGTCGCCATACTGAAAGAACCGCTGGAGGTCCACGGGAATGACCTCTGGTTTCCGGGCATCTCCACGGATGACCCGAATGTCGTCCAACACCGCATAGTCATTGAACCCGATCTGCGCGAGGAGTTGGCCCACCGTCGTCTTTCTGTCCAACTCCGCCATCTTCGCCGCGCCCGCCGCTAAGAATGTGCCGGTCCCCGGTTGCCCGAATCCCCCTCCCAATAAAAAGACCCTTTGCTTGCGAAGCAGAAGCTTCTTCTGCTTTATCGAGAGCTCTACGCGGGGATTGCGGATGATCGTAGCCGCTTGCTCGGTGATCCGAGCTTCGGCTTCGGGGACCGTCAGGTTCTTCACATCGATGTCCAGCGAGCCCACATAGACCCGGCCATTATCCCGAACCGTCACGAGCGAGCGCTCCTCCCCCGAGCCTCGCCGGACCACCACTTCCAAGCTGTCCCCCGGTTCTATTTTGGACAGTCCCCCGTCAGAGACCTCTTCAACGTACAGATCGTCCGGCTTGACCGGACGGGCAAAGGGGGAATCGCCGGACGCGTTGTACGGAACGGGCGAGCAGGCGAACGACATACCCAGCATTACGAAAAGCGCGCAGTGCAGGCCGACGGCTCTGGAGACAGAAGCGAGTATTCTGACGCACCCTGCCAACGCCATTCTCACTGAACGTCCTGGACTACCTCAGTGACGTGGACCAACGACGACTTGCTGAGATCAAGCGTGCGTGTCTCTTTCGGCGAGAGACCATGCGCCTCCTTGTGCACCTTCACGACCGGCCTGAGCGGATACTGCGGGTTCAACTCGACGACTTCCGCGGTCTCCCCCGTGTTCAACCGGACGTGCGTTCCCAACGGAAACACGGAAAACTGCTGGATTAGGCACTTCAACGTCCTCGTCGAGAACGACGTCTTTTCCTTCGTCACTAACTCCCTGACCGCTTCATGTGGGAGGAAACGCTTCCGGTACGGACGCGAGTGAAGGAGCGCCTCGAAGGTGTCGGCGAGTCCGATGACCTGCGCGAACTCATGAATCTCCTCCCCCTTGAGCCCACGCGGATACCCCTGCCCGCCCAACCGCTCGTGCTCCTGAAGGACAAGCTCCGCGATCCAGTCGGCGTCCGGGCACAGCCTTCGGAGCGCCTGGGCGCCCGACTCGGGGTGTCGCTTGATGAGGGTCCGCTCCTCGTGGCTCAGCGGGCCCGGCTTGTTCAAGATCTCCTCGGGGATCAGGCACATCCCGACATCATGAAGGATCGCCGCGACTCCCAAGCGCATGAGATCCTGCCTCGAATACTGCAGCCCCATTCCGATCTTGATCGCGATGATGGCCGTGTTGATCAAGTTCGTGATGATTAGCCCGCCTCGCTCGGCAGTGATGGCCTTCACCAGCAGCCGGTCGCCTTGAGCGAGTGAATTGACGAACCCGTCCACTACTTGGGTGACGCCACCCAATGAAAACGTGTCGCCCGAGCGGACAGCACCGAGGATGGAGGGCAATTCCATCTCTGCCTGGGCATGCCATAGATCCGCATCCAGAACCAACTGGGCCTGCTGCTCCACGGAAACCTGGGCAGCGGTCGTATCGACGCTCTTGAATGAGGCTTTGTTCGGTTCCCCTTTCGGGCGAGGGCCAGGTCCTCCCTCCTGGGGTGAGCCTTCATTCCGCACGAGTTCATTGAGACGCGCCATGATTGACTACTGCGCTTCCTTGAACGCCTTTTTCACCACATCAGGCCCGATCTGTTTGCACCGCTCCATGAATCCGATTAACAACGCCAGATCCGCAATCGTATTGACTCTCCGCGGAACCCCGCCGCTGGCCTCATAGATCGCCGGTATGGCCTCCGGCATAAAGACCATCTTGGCGGCACCCGCTGCCTGCATCCGGAAATCGACATAGTCGCCTACTTCTTCGGCAGAGAACGGTGTCAGGTGATAGCGTATCACAATCCGTTGAGATAGTTGCACGAAAGCATCGATCTTGGTACTCAATTCAGGCTGCCCCAGCAGGATAAAGGTGAGTAGAAAGCGATCATTGAGCTGAAAATTCAAAAGCAGTCGCAATTCCTCGAAAATCCCAACATCATGAATGGCCTGGGCCTCGTCCACGACAAGAACGGTGTCCCTGCCCTTATTCATATTCTGCAGCAGGTGATCGTTCAGGGCATGGACCAAGTCCAGCTTGGTTCCATTCTGATTGACACCGAGCTGGTAGAGAATTTCCTTAATGAAGTCAGTTACTTCAAAGCTGGGATTGGCTATCAGCGCCAAATCATATCGTTCGTTGGAGAGATGTTGGATCAGGGTACGACTCAACAGGGTTTTCCCGCAGCCAATCTCCCCTGTCAACATTATGGCCCCTTTCCTCGCCTCTACCCCGTAAAGAAGGCGATGGAGCCCTTCCTCATGCCGTGTGGAGGGGAAATAGAAACGGGGGTCGGGAACGTTTTCGAAGGGAGCCTTTTTTAGCCCCCAGTAGTCTTCGTAATGCAATGTTTTTTCTCGGGTAACCCCTTTATGTCTAAGGTAAACCCTTACACTGCCGGCCACACTATATCATTGAAAACTGAGAGTGTCAAGAAACATCGAGTAAAAATAAGGAGTTATCGCAGCTAGCAGATGAACCCAACCATCTTTTGAGGTTTCGCGCTTCACTTTCCTCCTTCCGCCTGTCTCCTCTACTCCCCAAGACAACCCTCTTGAACTGACGACCTGACTGGCAGTTCGCCTGAAGTCCGAATGGGGTGCCGATGACCGAGACAGCGCCATGTCGATCGGTGCGGAGCAGCGGGATGCCAAGCCGGGCATAGGCTTCCGTCATGGTGGGAGATGGGTGCCCATAGGCGTTCGCGTGGCCGACTGAAACCACTGCCAGCTGTGGATGCACGGCCCGGAGGAACGGCTCGTACACGGATCCCTTAGCCCCATGGTGGGGCACCTTCAGCACAGCTGTCTCCAGCCGTTCAGATAGCTGGGTCAGCCTGCTCTCGGCTTCTGATTCGATATCCCCGGTGAAGAGAAAGGCGGCTGACCCGCAGACCAAGCGCAAGACGACCGATCGATTGTTCAAGCGTGCTCCCTCAGCCTGTGCTGTGCCAATTCCCTCGGATGCGTCCGGATTGAGCACGCGAGCCTGACAGCTTCCTAGCGCCAGGGCTCTGTCGGCAGCGGAGACGGCCCGGACATCCACTTGGCGTTCGGTCACGATGCGCTCGAGTCGTTGAAGGAAGGCGGCTTCGCGTGCCACGCCGTTCGTCCAGAGTTGCCCCACGTCGAACTTGCTCAGAACAAAGGCCAGGCCGCCGACGTGATCCAGCTGAGGGTGCGTGGCCACGACCACATCAAGCCGCCGAATGCCTCGATCCCAGAGCACCGGCGCGATCACAATGCGTCCCGCATCATAGGCGTCGGTTGCGCCTCCTCCATCAATGAGCATGGCGCGGCCATCCGCCGTCTCGACCAAGGCAGCATCCCCCTGCCCCACGTCGAGGAACGTGACCCGGAACGACCCCGCAGCCGGCAGATCACGCGGCGACCAGACCCAGAGCAGCAACATCCCCCCAGCCAACACTCCGGCGAGACGACCAGTCCCACGCCGCCACCAGAGCAATGCGGCCCCGAGCAGCAGAAAGAACCCGGCCATTTGCCAGAGCGGCGGCGAAGCGACCCTGAGCTCAGCGCCAGGCACAGCAGCGAACGTCTGCACGATCCACACGAACACCTCCAGCAGGGGACGCATCACGGCGGCGCCGACCAACTCCCCTCCTGTTCCGCTCAACAGGGTCGCCAGACACACCAGCAGCCCGACAGGCAGCACGATGAACCCGACAAACGGGACGACCAGCAGATTCGACAGCCCTCCGACCCACGCCAGCTGATTGAAATAGGTCGCCACGAGGGGAGCGGTTGCCAGAGTGACGACCAAGCTCACGAGCAGGACCTCCACCGTTCCAGCCTTCACGGTCTCCCACGTCCTGCGTTCTCGGGAAGCACCGAGAATCATCTCCTGGTCACGCTGGCGACGGATCTTCGTCAGCATGACGATGACCAGCACCGAGAGGAACGACAACTGGGATGAAATGTCGAACGGCGCCAGGGGGGCCCACCCCACAATGACCACGAGCGCCAGCGCGAGGCCGTACCCGATGCTGTGGCTTCGGCCTACCAGCACGGCAGCGAGGGCAACAAGGGTCATGATCAGTGACCGGACCGTTGCCACTTCTGCGCCACCCAAGAGGGCGTAGCCTGTGACTGGCAGGATCGTCGCGGCTGCGGCCACGCGCGTGGCCGTCGTGCGCCGGCTCAGGCGCAGCACCCACCGCGGCGGGAGCGCCAGCAACACCCGGTGTACTCCCCAGAATACCACGACCCCGATCAACCCCAAGTGCGATCCCGAGATCGAGAGGATGTGCGTAGTACCGGACGCCATGAACGCATCCCGGATGTCCTGGCTCAGGTAACCGCTTTCCCCGGTCACCAGAGCCAGGTAAATCCCCGCAATCGGATCCTCCAGTGTCCGGAGTGCCGCGTCACGAATCCGGGCGCGCCCTTGATCTACTGCGGCCATCAACGAAGAAAACCCGTGCGCCAGAATCCTGAGCCCGGTTCCATCACGATGCAACGTGACGCTTCCGACCGCGTGGACGCCGGCACGCCGCAGATGCGCGCCGTAATCGTAGCCGGCAGGGTTCCACAGTCCCCTGGGCGGATAGAGGCGCGTCGTGAACTCGATCACATCGCCGACGACTAAGGGCGGGACCGCGCCGCGGACCGTCAGCCTGATTCGGCCATCGACCGGCACCGTCCGATTCGGCAGGGCCAGTCGCTGGACGGATACGATGGCCACAGCACGATCAGGCCCGAAACGGACCGGCTCTTCGACCACCCCGATTACATCGACCTTGTGCGAGCCGGCCGCTCGGATCCAGGCAGGCGGTTCGGCCTTCATCTGCGCCAGCGCGGCGCTCGCCAAGCCGGACAGCAAGACCCCGAACACCAGGCAGCCGAACCCGGGGGAGCATCGGCCCAATGAGGACAGCCACAGGACGCTGCCGAGGATCAGCACGACGAGGCTGGCAATGGAAAAGGGGAAGTACGCGACGCCTGAACCGAGGAAAACTCCGAGGAGCAGCGCGCACGACAGGACAGCCAAGGGACGGGCCGCGAGCGCATGCGCGGGGGGTGTCGAAGGCGGGATCAGGCTTCGCCAACCTCCGTGCGGAGGACGTGGGCCAGATGCTGGGCGATCTCCTGGACGCGGTGAGGGTCTTCCGCTTCAACCATGATACGGACCAGCGGCTCCGTGCCCGAGTACCGGACCAGGATGCGCCCGCACCCGTTCAATGAGGCATCATGCGTGCGCAAGGCCTGCTGGAAGGCCGCAATGCCGGCCAGGTCTTTCTTCTCACGGACGCGGACATTCACCAGCGTTTGCGGGTAGAGCGGGATCTGCTCGGCAAGACGGGACAGCGACTTTTCCGTGCGTCGCATCAGGGCCATCACCTGAAGCGCCGAAATGAGCCCGTCGCCCGTGGTGTTGTGGTCGAGGAAGATGATGTGCCCCGACTGCTCGCCGCCGAAGTTGTAGTCTTCAGTCAACATGCGCTCCAGAATGTAGCGGTCCCCCACGGCCGTCCGGACCACCTTGATCCCGGCGTTGTCCATCGCCTGCTCCAAGCCCAGGTTGCTCATGACGGTCGTGACCATGGTCTTGCGAGCCAGCTGGTCGGTTTTTTTCAAGTCCAGGGCCAGCGCGCCCAGGATCTGATCGCCGTCCACGATACGTCCGTCTTCAGAGACGAAGACGGCCCGATCCGCATCCCCATCGTGGGCGACGCCAAGCGCGGCTCCCTCCGTCTTGATGGTTTCTTGGAGGACACGGGGGGACACCGACCCGCACTCGCGGTTGATGTTCATCCCGTCTGGCTTGTCGCCCAGCACGGTCACTTGCGCCCCCAGTTCCCGGTAGATATGCGGCGCAACCTTGTACGCGGCCCCGTGTGCGCAGTCCACCACCACCTTGAGCCCTTCCAGGTCAAACCCCTTAGGCAGGGACCGTTTGACGAACTCAATGTAGCGCCCTTCCGCGTCATCAATCCGGAAGGCCTTTCCGATATCGGACGCCGTCGGGCGCAGGGAATCAATGCTCCCCGAGACGACCAGTTCCTCGATCTGTCGCTCGACCTCGTCGGGAAGCTTCAGTCCATCGCGGGAGAAGAATTTGATGCCATTATCTTCATAGGGATTGTGGGAGGCTGAGATCATGACGCCCGCGTCAGCACGCAGGCTTCTCGCTAAAAACGCAATGGCGGGTGTCGGCATAGGGCCGACCAGCAAGAAATCCACGCCCATCGAGCAGATGCCTGACGTCAGCGCGGACTCGATCATGTAACCGGAGAGCCGCGTGTCCTTTCCGATGACGATGCGATGGCGACCCGGCCTGGTCTTGAACACATGCGCCGCCGCACGTCCCAGTTTTAAGGCCGTCTCGCTGGTCATGGGTTCGACGTTGGCAACGCCTCTGATCCCATCGGTCCCGAAAAGCTGACGCATCACCGCCTCCTTCCTATGCCTACACCCGCGTGACGACTACGATGCGTTCAACGAGTATCGGCCCGCCGGCACCTGTACCGCGTCTCGGAGGGCCTGGGCCACGCGGGCCGCGTCCTTCATCTGCCTAACGGAATGAACGCGGACCACATGGGCTCCTTGGAAGACTCCGACCGCCACCGCAGCAGCTGTCCCCCACTCGCGCTCCTCCACCGGACGCCCCAGAATACCACCCACAAAGGACTTGCGCGACGGCCCGATGACGATCGGGCGGTCCAGCACGCGAAGAGCAGGGAGACTGCCAAGGAGCGCGAGGTTGTGGTCGGAGGTTTTTCCAAAGCCGAACCCGGGATCGACGGCGATCCGCTCGCCCTCGATGCCGGCCGCCACAGCCGCTTCCACCCTCGACCGGAGGAAGTCACAGACCTCTTCCACAACCGCGGTGTAGGCCGGATGGTGCTGCATCGTCGCCGGGGTTCCCTGCATGTGCATGAGGATGAGACCGGCTTGCGCCTTGGCCACCACATCGGCCATATCCGGATCATTCCGCAGTGCGCTCACGTCGTTGATGATCGCCGCTCCGGCGTCCAGCGCCCGCCGGGCCACTTCCGCCTTCGTCGTATCCACCGAGATGGGAATCCGGATCCGACCGGCCAGAGCTGCGAGCACCGGTAGGATGCGGGCCAGCTCAACGTCCAAGGGAACCGGCTGGGAGCCGGGGCGCGACGACTCGCCCCCGAGGTCCAGCAGATCGGCTCCTTCCGCCTCAATCTCCTCTGCCCGGACAACGGCTGCCCCAACGCCGAGATAGCGCCCGCCATCGGAGAACGAGTCCGGGGTGACGTTCAGCACCCCCATGATCAACACCCGTTCCTGCAACGGGAGGGTATGCTCTCGTGTCCTCCATTTCGTTGGCGTCGCGGAGAGGTCCATCGACAACAGGCCTACGATTTATGAGACACCGGGAACCGGCAAAAGTTGCACGCAGGATGAGCAGTGCGAGATGGGAACGTCCCGGCGGGTGGGACAGGCGTCAGGCGGACACCCCTTGGGGTTCTTGCGACACCGCTCCTTGGATGATCTGGTCGATCGCAGCGGCTTCCAGCACTTCTTTCTCGAGGAGCGCTTCCGCCAGCGCCTTCAGGGCAGCCATGTTATCGCGCAGCATGCGTTTGGCGCGCTCGTAGTTTTCGGTGACCAGCCGCTTGACCTCGGAATCGATCTTGAGGGCGATTTCCTCGCTGTAATCCCGTCGCGTGGCGATTTCCCGTCCGAGGAAGATCTCTTCGTCCTTCTTGCCGAAGGTCAGAGGCCCCAGTTCATCACTCATGCCCCACTCGCAGACCATCTTGCGGGCCATCTCGGTCGCTCGCTCGATGTCGTTGCCGGCCCCGGTCGTAATTTGTTTGAACACTAGTTCCTCGGCGACCCGCCCGCCCATCAGAATGGCCAGGTTGTTGTACAGAAATTCCTTCGAGTAGCTGTGCCGGTCGTCCACCGGCAATTGCATCGTCAAGCCGAGCGCCCGCCCTCTGGGAATGATGGTGACCTTGTGGACCGGATCGGTCCCCGGCAGGAGCTTGGCCATCAGCGCATGGCCGGCCTCGTGATAGGCCGTGGTCCGCTTCTCCTGCTCGGTTAAGACCATGCTCTTACGTTCGACGCCCATCAGGACCTTGTCCTTGGCGAACTCGAAGTCCTTCAGCTCGACCGCAGACTTGTTCAACCGCGCCGCCAGCAGCGCCGCCTCGTTCACCAGGTTTTCGAGGTCGGCCCCCGAGAAACCGGGCGTCCCTCTGGAAATCACCTCGAGGTCTACGTCCTTGGCGAGCGGCACCTTCTTGGTGTGAACTTTGAGGATCTCCGTGCGCCCCCGCACGTCCGGTCGGTTGACCGTGATCTGCCGGTCGAAGCGGCCTGGCCTGAGCAAAGCTGGGTCGAGCACATCCGGCCGATTGGTGGCGGCGATCAGGATGACCCCCTCGGTCGTATCGAAGCCGTCCATCTCGACCAGGAGCTGGTTGAGCGTCTGCTCGCGCTCATCATGGCCGCCTCCCAGGCCAGCGCCGCGCAGCCGGCCGACGGCGTCGATCTCATCGATGAAGATGATGCACGGCGCGTGCTTCTTGCCCTGCTCGAACAGGTCGCGCACACGGGAGGCGCCCACGCCGACGAACATTTCCACGAAGTCCGACCCGCTGATGCTGAAGAAGGGCACGCCCGCTTCCCCAGCGATCGCTTTGGCCAGAAGGGTCTTGCCAGTCCCCGGCGGACCGACGATCAAGACGCCCTTCGGAATGCGCCCGCCCAGCTTCTGGAACTTGTGCGGGTCCTTGAGGAACTCGATGATCTCGACGACTTCTTCCTTGGCCTCATCAATCCCGGCCACGTCGGAAAATGTCACCTTTTTGCGGTCTTCAGTCAGGAGTCGCGCGCGGCTCCGGCCGAAAGACAGCGCCTTGTTGCCGCCGATCTGCATCTGCCGCATCAAAAAGAACCAGAGCGCCAGGAAGAGAATGAACGGCCCCCACGTCACGAGGAGCGTGACATACCAGGGATTGTCTTCCGGCGGCTTGGCGTTGATCGTGACGTGATGCTCCCGGAGCACCTTGACCAGATCGGGGTATTCGACCAGATAGGTCTTGAACGGCCGCCCGTCTTTGAACAGTCCGTTGATGTAATTACCGCGGATGGTGACCTCCCGGACATCACTCTGCTCGACCCTGCTCACAAACTCGCTGAACTTAACCTCCTCGTCCGGGGATTGCCCCTGGAAGGTGAAGAGGTTGAACAACAGGATCATGAACAGGCCGACGACGACCCAAAAGATGAGGTTTTTCACGCGGGAATTCATCCTAACCCCCCAAGAATCCTGTTCATCCTAACATACCATCCAGCCGGGACACAATACGCCTGCCGTTACACCGGCTCTCCTTCCTCGCTCACTTTTTCCAGCACGGCTAGGTAGGGAAGGTTACGATACAGCTGCTGATAATCCAGCCCGTACCCGACCACGAACTTGTTGGGGATATGGAACCCCACATAGTCCACCACCACGTCGACTTGGCGGCGAGCCGGCTTGTTCAGCAGCGCGCAGACCTTGATCGACTTCGGTTTCTTGGCACCAAGTTTTTTCCGAAGGTGCTGGATCGTGCGGCCGGAGTCCACGATATCCTCGACTAGCAACACGTCCCGGCCGGCGATATCCTCCGTCAATTCGGTCAACACCTTGATCTTCCCCGACGACTTCGAGCGTCTCGTGTAGCTGGAGACCACCACGAAATCCACCCGGAGGGGAAGGCGGATCGCCCGAGCCAGGTCCGCGTAGAAGGCAAAAGCGCCCTTCAGAACACCGACCAGGATCAGGTCCTTCTGGGCATAATCAGCCGTAATCTGTCGTCCCAGTTCCCTGATGCGCGTCCGCATCTCTTCTTGGGTGACGATGGGTTTGCCGAAGATGCCTTCCTCGCCTGATACCATTATTCCTTTATTCCTTCACCAGTTTCAGCGTCACGCCACGGGTGGTCGCCGTCCCGGCCAGGAACCGCTCATCCCCCCGATACCCGACTACCCAGACGATACCCGCCGGCACCATCACCAGCGGAACTTCGGCGCGTCTCCTTTGCGGAACTTTCTGATCCACAAAGAAGTCTTGTAACTTCTTGCGATGCCCCTTCATGCCAGATGGGCAGAACCAGTCGCCCGGCCGCCAGTTCCGCACTGTCAGCGGACCACCCAGCCGGGCCACGTCCACGACCAACACAGAACGACCATCGGCTCGGCTTTTGACAGGACCGCAGCCCTCGAGCGCGAGGAGGCGCGGGCCCTCTTCACCGAGTTGGACCGCTCCGGGAATCAACAGCGGCACTCCAGTTGCCCAGTTCGCACCAGAACTGGCCTGTCCGTCCACACCGCTCCGTCCCACCGTGACGAGGGCTCCGTCACGTTCGACGACGATCCCGCCGGGCAGATCCAGTTTTCCACTGTAGCCTGCTCCCACGACGCGCGCGAGGATGTCACTCACATGGCGAAAGGTCAGGCCTGCTGCTGACCCGTGGACCACGCTCAGCGCCCGCCGGATCAGCCGCCGCCGGAGCCCGAGCGGTTCCCGCGCCAGCCGCTCGCCCTGCAAGACCACACGACCAGGGGCGATGTCCTTCACCACCGCCTTCCACCGCTCCCGCTCGAGATCATCCAGGAGAGCGGCTTCCGCCGCAAGGATCTCGGCCGCGCGGGCCAGACCCTGCACAATCCGGGGATTGAACGTGCGCAAGAGAGGCACAATCTCATGCCGGATCCGATTGCGGCGATAGATCCGCATCGCATTCGAGGCGTCCGTGCGATAGACAATCCCGCGCGAGGCCAGATAGTCCAGGACCTGTTCCCGGGTCACGTCCAGAAGCGGCCGAATGATGCCATCGCCACGTTGCACTGGAATGCCGGCCAAGCCACTCGTTCCCGAACCACGCAACAGCCAGAGCAAGACGGTTTCAGCCTGATCATCGGCCGTGTGGCCGGTCGCCACGGCGGTCAGGCCGCATTCCCGCCGCATGCGTGAAAAAAACGCGTAGCGCGCATCCCGAGCCTGGCTCTGCACTGTCTGGCCCGGTCGCGGCACCAGGTGCACCCGCTCAACATGCACGGGCAGGTTCAACGTTTTCCCCAGATCTCGAACGTACGCCTCATCCTTCTCCGATTCTGCGCCCCGCAGACCGTAATTGACATGGGCGACATGCAGGTCGAGCCCAGGCAAAACACGCCGTTGCTGCAACTCGTACAGGACCATGACGAGGCAAACGGAATCGGATCCGCCGGAGACGGCCACGAGCACGCGGTCGTCGGGACGGAGCAGCTTCTTTTGCCGAACGGTCGCCGCCACCTGTCGGAAAACAGGATGAGGAGCAGTGTCGTGCCTGAGCGCCATCCCCTCCACCTTCATGACGACGGCCGGGCCGGCACGCCGGCCAGCCCTCGCAGGATGTCACGCGTGCGGGCCACATCGACTGCAATTTGCCGAGCTAGATAGTCCGCTGATTCGAACGTCTGATCGTTCCGCAGCCGCTCATGAAACAGGATCGTCACGCGATACCCGTACAGGTCACGTCCGCCGTCCAAGAGATAGGTTTCGATCATCCGCGCTCCCTTGCCGAAGGTCGGCCGCGTGCCAATGTACGTCGCCGCACCCCACGTCTGAGTGTCCAACTTGAGCTGGGTCGCGTAAACCCCGTCCGGCGGCAGCACGCGTCCCTCCGGCGGGAGCAGATTCGCCGTCGGGTACCCCAACTCCCCGCCGCGCCGGTTTCCATGGATCACGGTTCCCCGTAGCGTGTACGGTCGCCCCAGCAGGGTGGCCGCTTCTGCCATCGCTCCGGCCTGCACCAGATCGCGAATCCTGGTCGAGCTCACCGGCGCGCCCCCCAGCACCACCGGCGAAATGGCATGCACGGTAAAACCAAGTCGGGGGCCCGCTTCCATCAGGGTCTGAATAGTCCCGAGCCTCTCCTTGCCGAACCGGAAGTTCTGTCCCACAAACAACTCCCGGGTCCCCAGCCCGTTTCGCAAGACCTGAACCATGAACTCGTCGGGCGTCTGCGCCGCGAACTCACGGGTAAAAGGCAGGCGAACCACGACATCCACGCCAGCTTCTTCGAGGAGGGTCAGCTTCTCCTCAGGATTACTCAGAAACTTGAGCTCTACGACAGGCGCCAGCACCCGGAGGGGATGCGGCTCGAAGGTCAGCACGACGGCGGTGCCCTGTTGCAACCGCACCCGGTCCCTGGCCAACTTCAACACGGCCTGGTGCCCGACATGCACGCCATCGAAATTGCCGATGGTCACGACCGGGAAACGCAGGCCTGCGCAATCCTGGAGGCGCTCCAGCACCCTCATTCGTGCAAGGCCCGGGCGGCTTCCTTGGCAAAATAGGTCAGGATCAGATCGGCACCGGCTCGACGGATGGACAGCAAGGTCTCGAGCATGGCCCGCCGTTCCTCCAGCCATCCGAGCTGAGCCGCCGCCTTGATCATGCTGTACTCCCCGCTCACCTGATAGGCTGCAATAGGCCTGTCGAAGGCTTGGCGCGCCGCATGGACGACATCCAAACACGGCAGCGCAGGCTTAACCAACACAATGTCGGCTCCTTCCTGAATGTCCAGCTCGATCTCCCGAAGCGCCTCACGCAGGTTGGCTGGATCCATCTGATAGGACTGGCGGTCCCCAAACTTCGGGCTGGAGTCCGCCGCCTCTCGGAACGGCGCGTACAGGCAGGAGGCAAACTTGGCGGCATACGCGAGGATCGGCACATGGGAGAAGCCCTCGCCGTCCAGCGCCTGCCGGATCGCCCCGACGCGGCCATCCATCATATCGGACGGCGCCACCATGTCAGCGCCGGCCCGAGCATGGCTGAGAGCCATCTTCTGCAGACAGGCCAGCGTCTCATCGTTCACGACCTGGCCGTCTTTCACAATGCCGCAATGGCCGTGCGTCGTATACTCATCGACGCAGACATCGGTGATCACCATCACGTCGGGAACCCGGTCTTTCACCGCGCGGACCGCGCGCGGCACGATGCCATCCGGCGCCCACGCCTCGCTGCCGATCTCGTCCTTGCGCGCGGGGATGCCGAACAGCAGGACGGCCGGCACGCCCAAGGCGTGGACCTCTCCCGCGTCCTTTATCAGATGATCCACGGACACCCGCCACTGCCCGGGCATGGAGGCGATCGGCTGGCGGACGTCGCGACCCTCGACAACGAAGAATGGCGCGATCAGGTTGTCCACCGACAACCGCGTCTCCCGCACCATGCGACGGAACCCGGCAGTCGCCCGCAGGCGGCGCAATCGGTCTTGTGGAAAGGGCATGGACGCGCTCCTATTTGCGCGGCAGATTTGTCAAGAAGACCACGAGATCCCGGACGGAGAGCATGCCCACGAGTTTTCCGCTGCGCGAGACGCCCAAATGGCGCACGTGGGAGTGGGCCATGAGATCGTTCGCGTCCAGGAGCGTCTTGTTCTCGTCGATCATCAGCACCGGCGCCGACATGATCTGCTCGACGGTGGCCTTGGCCGGATCGAGCCCGCCGGCCACGCATCGGCGGACGATATCCGTGTCGGTCAGGATCCCGATGATCTCGCTCCCCTTGGTGATGAACAGACTCCCGATGTTGTGGTCCCGCAACTGTACTGCCGCCGCTGTGATTGTCGTGTCCCGATCCACCCTCCGGATTTTCTCCACCGGGACCATCACCGATTTAACCGGCACCATGCTGCTCCCTCCTCCCCCCTGTGCTGTTAATGAAGACTCACACATCACACGATGAATGGACGAAATGGCTGACGATGGCCTCCGCCAACGCCGGGATGGTGTTCTCCTTGGCTCGGATCCCCACCTTGAGCCCGTACGACTCCGCGGTCTCCGCTGTAATCGGACCGATGCAGGCCACGACCGCGTTCGCTGTCAAGGCGGACGCTTCCGCCCAGTCGGTGAACAGTTCGACATAGTTGCGAACCGAGGACGAACTGGTAAACGTGACCACGCCGATCTCATGACGGCGGAGCCGCTCCTTCAATGCCGCCCCATCCGCCTCCGGACGGACTGTGCGGTAGGCGACCGCCACCGTCACGTCGGCTCTTCGGGCCCGCAGTTCCTCCGGCAGGAGGTCACGGGCCATCTCGGCACGCGGAATGAGGACCCGGGCGCCTTTCATGTCCTCCTTTTTGATCGCCTCTAGCACCCCTTCCGCTTGATACTCTTTGGGAACCAAGTCAGCCTTGAATCCCTGCCCTGCCAAAGCCTCGGCTGTCCGCGGTCCGATCGCACAGAACCGTGCGCGCCCCAAGGCACGCGCGTCCCGACCGAGGGCGCGCAGCCGGTCGAAGAAAAACCGCACGCCATTGACGCTGGTAAAGATCACCCAGTCGTACCGCGTGAGGTCGGCGATCGCCCGATCGAGCGGACCCCAATCGGCGGGCGGGACAATCGCAATCGTCGGCATGGTGAGGACGCGGGCGCCAGAGCCAGCCAACAGGTCGGCAAATTCTCCAGCCTGTTCGCGAGGGCGCGTGACGAGCACCGTCGTGCCGAACAGCGGCCGGGACTCGAACCAGTTGAGCTTCTCGCGCAAGCCCACGACCTCGCCTACCACGATGACGGTGGGAGGCTCCAGCCTCGCCTCGTCCGCTTTCCGCACGATGTCTGCCAGGGTCCCGATCACGGTGCGCTGCTCGGCTCGCGTGCCCCACCGGATCAAGGCTACCGGGGTGGTCGCTGGACGGCCGGACGCGGTCAGGTGCGAGACGATCGCCGGCAAATTTTTCATCCCCATCAAGAAGACGACCGTGCCGCTCGTCGAGGCCAAGCGGTCCCATTCGACCGTCGGCGACGGCTTCAGTGGATCCTCGTGGCCGGTGACCAAGGCAACGCTCGAGGCCAGCGTGCGGTGCGTGACCGGGATGCCGGCATAGGCCGGGGCCGCAACCGCCGAGGTCACGCCCGGCACCACCTCAAAGGGAATTCCGGCCTCGGCGACCGTCTCGGCCTCCTCCCCGCCACGGCCGAACACGAAGGGGTCGCCCCCTTTCAATCGCACCACGATCTTGCCGGCCCGTGCGTGGTCGATCATCAGCCGGTTGATCTCCGCTTGATCGCCGTATTCCCCGCGGCCCCGCCGGCCCACGTAGATCAGCTCGGCCTCGGGCCGCACGTGCTCCAGCAGCGCCGGGTTGGCGAGGTAATCGTAGATGACCACCTCGGCCTGCTCCAGGCATTCCTTCCCGCGAAGGGTCAACAACTTCGGGTCCCCCGGCCCGGCGCCCACCAGATAGACTTTGCCGGTCTTCATCAGGCCCTTCCGTAGATCTCCTTGAGGATCTCGTCGCCCCCGTTTGCGAGCAACCGTTCCGCCAGTTCGACGCCGAGCCGATGCGCGTCGCGCATAGGGCCTTGGAGCGAATCGCGCACCAGGCGACGCCCATTCACCCCGGCAATGAGCGCGTTCAGCGTCAAGGTGCCGTTCGTGATCGCGGCGTGCGCCGCAATGGGGACCTGACACCCGCCTTCCAATCGCTCCAGGAGGGCCCGCTCGGCTGTCACCGTCATCCGGGTCGGATGGTGATCCAGCCGCGTGACCACCGCCCGTACGAATCCGTCATCCGTGCGGCCCTCGAGCGCCAAGGCGCCCTGTCCGATGGCCGGCAGGCAGACGTCCGGCGAGAGGTATTCGGTCACGCGATCGCTCCAGCCCAACCGCTTGATGCCCGCAGCCGCAAGGATGATCCCGTCATACTCGCCGGCCTCGAGCTTGCGCAGCCGGGTATCCAGGTTGCCGCGCAAGATCTGGATGGACAGATCGGGGCGGTAATGCAGGAGCTGAGCCTGGCGTCGCAGGCTGCTGGTCCCGATCCGGGATCCAGGCATGAGCTGCTCAAGGGAAACTTTGTTGAGCGTGATGAGGACATCCCGCGGATCTTCCCGTTCCGGAATCGCCAGGATCTCGAGCCCAGCCGGCAGACGCGTCGGGACATCCTTCATGCTGTGCACGGCCAGATCGATCTCGCCGCGCAACAGGGCGTCTTCAATTTCCTTGACGAACAGGCCCTTGCCTCCAATGGTGGCCAGCGGCGTGTCGAGGATCTTGTCTCCGACCGTCTTGATCCGCTTGAGCGACACCGCGAGCTCAGGCTCCAGCTCACGCAGGCGTGCATGCACCCACTCGGCCTGCCAGAGAGCCAGCTTGCTCCTGCGGGTGCCGATCACCAGCTCTCGAACTGCCTGCGCCATACCAACGCTAGCTGGACGCGGCACTTTGATCACCTGTGCCGCGATATTCAATACCACACGTGATCATAATCATCCTACCGACCAGGGAGCTTCTCCGGTCGGTCCTCCTGGACCGCCTGGTGCTGTGACAACCCTGCGACCCCGCTCCTGTAATTGGACGTGAGCAGCAAGAGTCCGACCATGGCGACAATCAGGATCATCAGAAAGAGAAGATCGAACCTGAAGCCTTCCCGGCTCCGATAGTCATACCCACAGTGGGGGCAATCGGGTAACTGTTCGTGCGGTCCTCCCAAGTACGACGCCTTACAGCGTGGGCAGGTAAAGACTCGAGGACGTGGCGTGTCGCTCATCCGTGCTCCTGTTCGCTCGATTGTGCCTTGGCGATGCTCTCCAGCTCCTTTTCGAGATCGAAGAGCCGTTGCGTGGTTTCCGCAAAGAGGGCACCGTTCGAGGAATCGGCTTCGGCCTTGAGCGCAATGAGCGGGCTGTGCAGGAACTTGTTGGTGATCGCAGTCGCAAGTTCTTGGACCAATTCGCGCTGCCGGGGGGACAACGGCCCCAGCTTGGCCAGTATCCGGTCGATTTCCTCCCGGAGGATGCTGTCGGCCTTGCGACGCAACGCCACAATGGTCGGCACGACCTCCAACGACTTCAGCCAGACCACCACCGACGGCACTTCCACCCGCACGATGTCTTCGGCTTTGAGCGCTTCCAGCCGGCGCTGTTCCAGATTCGTCACGACCTGACTCTGCAGGTCATCGATGTTGTAGAGGTAGGCGTTGTCAAGCGTACCGACCGCAGGGTCGATGTTGCGGGGATCCGAGATGTCGATCAGGAACATGGGGCGGTTCTTGCGGGACCGCAGCGCCCGGTGGACATCGTCGGGCCCGATCACGTAAGTGTCCGCCGCTGTCGCGCAGAGCACGATGTCGGCGCCCGACATTTCATGATGGACCTGGCTGAAGGGCACGGGCAGCGCGTTGAAACGCTTGGCCATGTCGATCGCACGCTCGTAGTTCCGGTTCGCGATCATCACGCGACGCACGCCCGCACCGATGAGATGGCGGGCCGCTAGTTTGCCCATCTCGCCGACCCCAACGAGCAGGACCGTCTTCTCCGACAGATTCTGGAAGATCTTCTTGGCCAGTTCGACGGCAGCGTAACTGACCGACACGGCGTTTTCGGCAATGTCGGTTTCGGTGCGCACCCGTTTTCCGACGGAGATCGCCTTCTTCATCACTTTGTTCAGCACCACCCCGGTTGCTTTGTGGGTCAAGGCCGCGTCGTAGGCGTCCTTGACTTGCCCAAGGATCTGCGGCTCCCCCACCACCATGGCATCCAGACTGGCCGCGACGCGGAAAAGATGGCGAATGGCTTCTGCCCCTTCGAGACAGTACAGGTGAGGCGCCAATTGCTCGAGACTGACGCCGGAGGCGAGCGACACCATGTAGTCTCTCAGCGACTCGACACCGTGCGCGGTCTCCTTGACGACGGCGTACAACTCGACCCGATTGCACGTCGAGAGAATGACGCCCTCGTCGATGCCGGGCCAGCGTTTGAGACACGCCAGCGCTTCCGGCAGCCGACTTTCGGACACGGCAAACCGCTCCCGGAGTTCGACTGGAGCCGTTCGATGGTTCAATCCGACCGCGATGATATACATCGGCTACGCGAAGGGATGCTGCCCCTTCAGAATCACGCCCACCAGCGTGAAGACCACGCCAGCAAACCCGACAACCGTCAAATACGCCGCTTTCTTAGCCCGCCAGCCGACCGTGACACGCCCGAGCAACACGATCAGGTAGAACAGCCACGTCCCCAGCGCCCCAATCTGCTCGGCGTTCCAGTTCAGGAAGGAGCCACGCGCGAACTCCGCAAACAACGCGCCGGTGATGATCCCCAACGTCAGCAGCGGAAACCCGAAGGAGATGGCTTTGCCGTTCAGCTCGTCTAGGAAATCAAGCGCCGGGAGCTTGCGGTACAGACCGTCGAGGTGCTTGGACTTGAGCATGTGCTCTTGGATCAGATACATCAGGCCCGCGACGAACGCGACCGCAAAGGCCACAGTGCCCAGCAGGGAAAGCGTCACGTGCATCCACACGTTGCGGAAGATCGGCTCCAGCGCTCGGATCTCCTTGGGCAAGGCGGCAGCCGAGATGAGGGAGACGAAGGCCATCGGCAGGATGAAGGAGCCCAGAATGTGCACACGATACCGGAGCTCGACGACCAGGAAGAACATGACCAGGGCCCAGGAAAAGAACGACAGCGCTTCGTGCATCGAGGTCAAGGGGATATGCCCCCCTTCGATCATCCGGGACACCAGAGCCAGCGTATGAAAGAAGAAGCCGATCCCGGCCACGACAAATGAGAGCTTCCAGATGCCCTCCCACCTTCCGGCCAACTGGACTAAAAACAGAGTGGTGCCCAGAAAATAGAAGAGCAGCGTGACCTCGAAAAAGAGAACGTTCATGGCCTCACAAGTCCGCTGAATTTCGAGGGAATTTTCTTCAGCAGAGGACTACGCACCCCGATTGGCATTATAGAGACCGCAAGAGAGGGGAGTCAAGCAAACCAGGCTGCCGCAACGGCTGAAGCGCTCAGCCACCTGCGCCGGCTGTCGCACCTCCGCAGATGTTCAACGCCTGACCGGTAATGCCGGCGGCTCGCGGAGAAGCGAGGTACACGGCCAGGGCGCCGACTTCGGAGGCTTCGACCATGCGCTGAATCGGGATCGCCTTGACCGCCCGGCGCCGAAACTCCTCGGCGCTCACGCCGAGGACAGCCGCGGTCTCGGTGATCCCCTTCCGGGCCATGTCCGTGTCCACCCAGGTCGGACAGATCGCGTTGACGGTGATCCCGCGTGACGCCACTTCGAGCGCGAGGGCCTTCGTCAAGCCGATGATCCCGTGCTTGGCGGCGCAGTACGCGGCGTAGCCGGGCACGCCAAACTGCCCGAGGACGGACGAGAGATTGATGATCCGTCCGTGCTCTCCGTCCTTCATAACGCGCAAGGCCTGCTTGGAACACAGGTAGGCGCCAGTCAAGTTCGTGTGGATGATCGCGAGCCAGCGAGTGTCGTCCGGATCGGTCATGGGGGTCTGGCCCGAGACCCCGGCATTGTTCACCAAGATATCGATCCGGCCGTAACGGCTCATCACTGCGTCAACCGCGCTGCACACCGAGGCCGGATCAGTGACATCCAACTGGAGGGGCAAGACTTCATGACCGGCCGCACGGGCGGCCTCGCTTCCCCCCTTCAAATGAACGGGATTCCGCGACCCGATCGCCACCCGAGCGCCTTCGCGTAGGAAGGCCAAGGCGATTGCTAGGCCAATCCCCGTCCCCCCTCCGGTGACTAGCGCGACTCGATCCTTCAGGACCATGCTAAGACTCCCGCACGATCAGGTCGGCATCTTAGCATAACATCGCCTTGGCTGCGCCACGGCAATTAGGCTAGGATGCGGCCTCAATCATGCCTGGCACCCTTTATATCGTCAGCACCCCGATCGGGAACCTGGAGGACATGACGTTCCGCGCGGTGCGCGTGCTCAAGGAAGTCGGTGTCATCGCCGCGGAGGATACCCGTCACACCAAACAGCTCTGCACGCATTTCGGCATCCACACATCCCTGACCAGCTATCATGACTTCAACAAGAAAGAGAAAACCGCTGTGCTGCTCGAGCGCCTGCAATCAGGCACCGATGTCGCCCTCGTCTCCGACGCGGGCACGCCGGTCGTCTCCGATCCCGGATTCTTCTTGATCACTCGCGCGATCGAGACAGGCATCCGGGTGGTGCCGGTTCCGGGTCCCTCGGCCGTCTTGGCCGCCCTTGCGGGGTCCGGCCTCCCCAGCGACTCGTTTCGTTTTGAAGGCTTCCTGCCGCGCAAAGAGGGGCCCCGGGCGAAGCGAATGGCGCGTTTCCGCGAGGACCCCGCCTCCGTGATCTTGTTCGAGAGCCCTCATCGCATCGACAAGCTGCTGGCCTCGCTCCTTGCAGGCCTGGGCAATCGGCGGGCGGTGCTGGCCCGGGAACTGACCAAGCACTACGAAGAATTTCACCGCGGGACCCTAGAGGAACTGATCGCTCTGGTCCGAAGCCGTCCCGCGAAAGGCGAAATCACCCTCGTGGTCGAAGGGGCTGCGAAGAGGAGACGGTCAGAGCCAGGAGAAGACGCCGGCCAGGATCACGAACGCGAAGAAGATTGAAGACTGTGCAGGGCCTGAAAAACAATCAGGCGGTGGTCGAAAGACCACCGCCTGAATCTGGAGAACCCACTGATCCGGTGTGTACGCGCGTCGCCACACCGAACCGCTTGCGCTAATTATTTCTTCTTCTCGCCCTTCTCGTAATCCGTCCCGTACCCGGAATCCGGTGAATAGCAGTTCCAGCACTGTCCACCGACTCCGCCTAGGACGGAGCTACTCGGGGCGTTGATGCCGCGATCCGTATCCGGCTGATAGCCAGCTTGGGGCACCAACTGGGTCGGGGTGACGGCCTGACGGATGATGCCCAAATCCAAGATGAAGGCATCACCTTCGGGAACGTCTGCTGCGAAGGCACCAGTTCCGAGCTTTCTATAGTTCCGCTCGGCCTGAACCTCAACATCGTTACCCAAGTCGATCGCCTTTACGTTCTCTATGTTGGTCTTGGGACCAATCCGCAGCGTGACCAGCGCCCCTCCGCCGGTTTCGACGTAGATCTTCCCGCCGGGGATATCCTTGCCCCAGAGACGGCCATAGATTGTCTCGGGCTTCGACAGCAGCTCGCGCATGAACGTATTATCAATCCCACCACCCGGACCGCTGCCGATCTTGCCGGTCCCGATCCCCGAAAAACCCTCCTGCAAGACCGACCGCTCTTGGGCCACCGTCTCCCCTACAACCCACATGATGGAGACAAGGGCAACTGCACTGATTGTTAGGATCCGTATCATAGGCTTCACCTCCCTCTGGGATAAATATAATAAGTTCCGACGACGCCTGAACGCCGCCACTTGCGCCTGAGCAGATACCCCTACTCAATCGAAAGGTGGGTCGTACTATAGCGCACGCCCCAAAGTTGTGTCAAGGGGTTAAATTGCCGGAAAACAGAAGAATTCTAGCTTAATTAACTTGAGGTATTGAATATCCGGCACATTTGATCGTTTCACCCGTTGCAACCGGTGAGCAACGGGTCCCCGGGTCCAGCAAGCTCGGAGTGGTGCCCGGGGGGAGGGTCGAACTCCCATGGTGTCGCCACCGGCGGATTTTGAGTCCGCTGCGTCTGCCATTCCGCCACCCGGGCGCCGACAGGTCGCCACGCCGTTTCTAGCACGAGCCTTCCGAGGCGTCAAGGCAAGCATGTTTTCTTTTCCGTCGAAGGCTGTGCTAGAATCGCGCGGGAGGGATCCGGGCATGGCACAGGTCCAATGCGTCCGTTGTGGCAATCAAGGGGAAGCAATCACCGAGCCCTTGTTCTTGGGCAAGCTTGAGACCCAGGTGAAGGCTAATATCTGCGCGCCGTGCTGGGCGGAATGGGTGAAAATGCGTGTGATGGTCATTAATGAATACCATGTGAACCTCGGCGACGAGAGCGGACGCGCCTTGGTCAGGGAACAGATGCTGAACTTCTTGAAACTGCCCAAACCGGAGCAACAGCCGCAATAGGCCGACGCTCCCGTCCTCACGTCGTTTCCGCCAGCCTCCATTCATTTGACAAGGGAGACGTGGAAGTGGTAGGTATGGTGACGCCTTTCGAGGGTGTCGCATGCTGACTCAGATGCATGTCCAGGGGTTGATGTTCGACCCCTATACGAATGCCTACATCGTCATCCTCCGGGATGAGAGCAACACCGAGATGCTCCCCATCTGGGTGGGCAAGCCTGAGGCTAGCGCCATCAGTTTTGCCATGGAGGGGATCACCACCCCTCGGCCGATGACCCATGATTTGATGAAAGTCATTCTGGAGACAGCCGACGCCAAGGTCATCAGCGTGGTGGTCACTGACCTCAAGGACAACACCTACTACGCCAGGCTCCATCTCCTGTATGAGGATTCGGAGTACTCGATCGACGCCCGGCCCAGCGACGCGATCGCCCTGGCCTTGCGATCGAAAGCCCCTGTGTTCGTCAACGACAATGTTATCCGCAAGAACGGTAGCGAGGACATGGACCGCTGGTTGGAGAATCTCAAGCCCGAGGATTTCGGCAAGTACGACGCGTAATCGGTCACTCATCCCAGTCAGTTACGGTTCCCGGTCTCAACCAGTCGACTCCCGCTGATGACGGATAACATTGGTTCAGCACGGCGGTAACGGTTGAAGGATCGCGCGACTCGATGGAGGGCACGTTGATCAAGCTGACGGTACAGGGCGTGATGCCTGACGCCATCCCCAACTCGGAGAGCCAGGTGGTGATCCTGCAGGACGAGAGCAAGACCAATACCCTGCCCATCTGGGTCGGTGTCGCCGAGGGGACCGCCATCAGGCTGGCCCTGGAAGGAGTGGTTCCTCCGCGGCCGCTTAGCCATGACCTGATCCGGAACCTGACCGAGCAACTGGGCTTGACAATCTCGAAGGTCGTCGTAACCGACGTCAAGAACAACACGTACTACGCCTCGATCTACCTGAGGAGCAAGCAGTCGGACACGCAATCGGAACTGACGGTGGACTCCCGGCCGAGCGACGCGATCGCGTTGGCCTTGCGGACCAGCAGTCCGATCTACGTTACGCAAGAAGTCTTGGACCACCTGGCTCCTGAAAATGTCGATCCCTGGCTGAAGATGCTGGGATCGAAAGAGTTCGGCGGCACGGTCTAGCGCACGAGTGGGAGCCGCATGACGAGAACCTATTCCGCCAAGAAGGCGGACATCACACGCAAGTGGTACGTGGTCGATGCGGATGGGAAGACACTGGGCCACTTGGCCTCGCAGGTCGCGATCGTGCTCCGGGGCAAGCACAAGCCGGTCTTCACCCCGCACGTGGACACCGGCGACCACGTGATCGTCATCAATGCTGAAAAAGTGCACCTGGCCGGCGACAAAGTCCGGACGAAGACATACTACCGCCATTCGGGCTACCCCGGCGGGTTGAAGACGGAAACCGTCAGAGAGGTTCTGAGCCGCAAGCCTGCTGCGGTGCTCGAACGGGCCATTAAAGGCATGTTGCCCAAGACCCCACTCGGCAAGCAGATGGCTCGCAAGTTGAACGTGTATGCCGGTCCGACCCATCCGCACCGGGCGCAGCAGCCTGAGGCGTTGACCATCTGATCTGCCACGAGGAGACTGAGCGTCCATGTCCATGACAAACGCCACGAACGCGACGGGCAAACGGAAGCGGGCCGTCTGCCGAGCCTGGATCTGCGCGGGGTCCGGCCAGTTCACGATCAATGACTGCTCCCTGGAATCCTATTTTCCGCGAGCGACTCATCGGTCGACGGTCATCTATCCGATCGAGATCACCAACCTTCACGGGAAGCTGGACGTGAAGGCGACGATCGAAGGCGGCGGGAACAGCGGCCAAGCGGGCGCGCTCAGGCACGCCCTGTCGAAGGCCTTGGCCACGATGGATCCTGCGCTGCGCCCGATCCTCAAGAAGGAGGGGCTCCTCACCCGGGACTCGCGCACGAAGGAGCGGAAGAAATACGGACAGAAGGGAGCGCGCAAGCGCTTCCAGTTCTCGAAACGATAACGGGGGCGACAACCTTTTCAAAAGGGAAGGCCCCTCGGCCTTCCCTTTTTTATTACTCGGAGCATTGTCGGATGACAACGGTCGCAGTAGTCGGGGCCAGTGGCTACGTCGGAGGGGAACTTCTGCGTCTCCTGTACCGCCACCCCAAGGTGCGGGTCACCGCCGTCACGTCGGAGCAATCCGCGGGCAAGCCGGTGCTGTCGCTGTTTCCCAACCTCGTGGGACCGGAACTGGTCTGCGAAGCCCTTGACCCTGACCGGATCGCCACCAGGGCCGACGCGATCTTCCTGGCGTTGCCCCATACCAAGTCAGCCGGTCCCGCACAACAGTTCCTCAAGGCCGGTCGCAAGGTCATCGACCTGAGCGCCGACTTCCGCCTCAAAAACGCGCAGGCCTACGAAACGTGGTACCAGACCACGCATCCCTGCCCGGACCTTCTGCAAATCGCCGTCTACGGCTTGCCCGAACTGCACCGCGACGCGATCCGATCGGCCACCCTGGTCGCCACACCCGGATGTTACGCGACCGCAGCGGTCCTCTCGCTGGCGCCGCTGGTCACGCACCGGTTGCTGAGCGAGCCGGTCATCATCGATGCAAAATCTGGGATCTCCGGCGCGGGACGCACCCCAGCCCTCACCTATCATTTCCCGGAGGCGAACGAATCCATCGTAGCGTACAAGCTAGGGTCCCACCGGCACATTCCGGAGATCGAACAAGAACTCGGCGTGACCGTCTCGTTCACCCCGCATCTGGTGCCCATGACGCGGGGCATCCTCAGCACCGCCTACGTGCGCCTGCGGGAGGCCCGCACCACGGAACAGCTGACGGCGCTCTATCGGGACTTCTACAAGAACGAGCCGTTCGTGCGGGTGTTGGACCCGGGACAATCGCCGAATCCGCTGCATACCCGCGGCGCCAACCTCTGCGAGGTCTCGGTCTTCGTCGATCCGCGGACCGGCACGGCCACGCTGATAGCCGCCCTCGACAACCTAGTCAAGGGCGCAGCCGGTCAGGCCATCCAGGCGTTCAATCTCCTGCAGGGATGGGACGAAACGCTGGGGCTTCAGGACTCCGGCCTCTATCCATAAAGATCCAAGAAGGATCGCGATGACTATAGGCCTCAAAGGGGGGATCACCGCCGTGCCCGGTATGCTGGCCGCCGGCGTAGGTGCCGGGATCAAGAAAGGTGACGTGCTCGACCTCGCGTTGATCGTCTCCGAGCGAGAAGCGACAGTGGCGGGCGTCTTCACCCTCAACAAGGTGGTGGCCGCGCCGGTCATCATGGACCGCCAGCGATTGCGCCGTGGGAAGGGCCGGGCCATCCTCGTGAACAGCGGGAACGCCAATGCCTGCACCGGCCGCCAAGGCTACGCCGATGCCGTGAAGGTGGCCGCCCTCACGGGGAAGGCGCTACGGCTTCGCTCAGAGGACGTCTTCGTCGCCTCCACCGGCGTGATCGGGAAGCTACTGCCCATGGAGCGGATCGAGGCCGCAATCCCGGTGCTGGCCAGCCGGTTGCGTCGCGACGGAGGAGAAGACGCGGCGCGCGCCATCATGACGACCGACACGACGGTCAAGATGGCCGCGGCCTCCGACACGATCGGCGGACGCATGATCACTCTTGGCGGCATCGCCAAGGGATCCGGCATGATCCATCCGAACATGGCCACGATGCTCGCCTTCCTGGCCACCGACGCGGTGGTGCCGCGCGCGATACTGCAACGGGGCCTATGTCAGGCCGCAGACCGGTCCTTCAACCGGATCCCGGTGGACGGCGACACCAGCACGAACGACATGGTACTGTGCCTGGCCAACGGCGTAGCCGGCAACCGGCCCGTCGCGTCTGGCAGCGCGGATGCTCGGCGCTTCCAGGCATTGCTCGACCACATCTGTCTCGACCTGGCCAAGAAGATCGCATGGGACGGCGAAGGGGCCACCAAGTGCGTGGAGCTTCGGGTCAAACGAGCCCGGACGACGAGTGAGGCCGTGCGCATCGCCGTCGCCATTGCCACATCCAGCCTGGTCAAGACCGCCTGGTTCGGCGAGGATGCCAACTGGGGACGGATCATGGCGGCCATCGGGAGGGCGGGGGTCCGGATCGCGCCAGCCCGGATCGCCATCACGTATGGCGATGTCCCCGTAGTCCGTCGCGGCACCGGGCTTGGCCCAGCCGCGGAAGAGCAAGCGAACTCCGTCCTGAAAGGTCGCACGTTCACCCTCACGGTCGATCTGGGGATCGGCCATGCCGAGGCCATTGTGTGGACCACTGATCTCTCGCCGGAGTACGTCAAAATCAACGCCTCCTACCGATCGTGAGCGGCAACATTTCGCTTGAAAAGCCAGGGGTGGCGTGTTAGTTTTCAACCGGTTAAATTCAGTGGTCGCAGTGACGGTCGTTCCTGCTGGCCATGAGGCCGGCCGGGCATTATCCACAATCTCTGGACGTCCGCCCAGGCGGACGGGATATCGGCGCCCTAAGGACCTGAAAAATCCTCCCGCCCTGCTTTCCGATGAGGGCGGGTCGCGCCGGTACAAGAAAGGGGGTGACGGGATGGGCGTGATCACGGTCAAGGATCTACTGGAGGCAGGTGTGCACTTCGGCCACCAGACCAACCGATGGAACCCGAAGATGAAACGGTACATCTTCGGGGAGCGCAACGGCATTTACATTATCGACCTGCAACAGACCCTCGCACGGTTCGAGGCCGCCTACGATTTCGTCCGGCAGACCGTCGCCCAAGGCGACTCTGCCCTCTTCGTCGGTACCAAGCGACAGACCAGCACGATCGTCACAGAAGAAGCCAAGCGTTGCCAGATGTTCAACGTCTCGCAGCGATGGCTGGGCGGCATGCTCACGAACTTCAACACGATCCGCAAGAGCATCGAAAAATTGCGCAAGATCGAGACCGCGGCGAGCGACGGCACGTTCGAACGCTTGCCCAAGAAGGAAGTGGCCCAGCTGGAAAAGGAGCGGCTGCGGCTCGAAGCGAGCCTGGGCGGCATCAAGGGCATGCACACCCTGCCTGGCTGCATCTATGTGGCCGACACGCGTGGCGAGCGCATCGCCATCCTAGAGGCGAACCGGCTGGACATCCCCGTCGTCGCCATCGTGGACACCAACTGCGACCCGGACGGGATTGATTACCCCATCCCGGGCAACGACGATGCGATCCGCTCCGTCAAATTGATCACCGCCAAGATCGCCGACGCCGTGATCGAAGGGCTACACCTGCGCGCCCAGCGCACCGAGGAGGAGAAGCCCGGGGCCATGTCCCCAGCCGACTTGCGGGCCGTCCAGGCCGCCGGCGCCGGAGTCTAAAGTCAGACCCGCAATCCGAAGTCATCAAGGAGTCAGAGGCCCATGGCAGGAGACAGCGCACTCGTCAAGGAACTCCGGCAGAAGACCGGAGCCGGCATCATGGACTGCAAGCAGGCCCTGGTGGAAAACGGAGACGACATCAACAAGGCCATCGACTGGCTGCGGCAGAAGGGCCTGGCCGCGGCCGGAAAAAAAGCGGGACGCGCCACGAACGAAGGCGTGATCGCTTCCTACATCCACCCTGGCAGCAAGGTTGGGGTGCTGATCGAGGTCAACTGCGAAACCGATTTCGTGGCCCGTAACGACGAATTTCAGGCCCTAGTCCGCGATCTGTCCCTCCAGATCGCCGCGTCCAAGCCCCTGTACGTCCGGCGGGAGGACGTCCCGCAGTCCGTGATCGACAAAGAACTGGAAATCTATCGCGGCCAGGCGAAAGAGATGGGCAAGCCCCAAGCCGCGTGGGAAAAGATCGCCACGGGCAAGCTGGAAAAGTTCTATCAAGAAAATTGCCTGATGGAGCAGCTCTTCATCAAGGACCCGAGCCTCAAGATCGCCGACCTGATCAAGCAGAAGATCGCCAAGACCGGCGAGAACATCACCGTCCGCCGCTTCACCCGGTACCAACTCGGCGAGGAGGAATGAGCCAGCCGGCCTACAAGCGCATCCTCCTGAAAATCAGCGGAGAAGTGCTTGCCGGCGACCAGGCGTTCGGCATCGACTCGCGGATGATCGAGTACATCGCCTCGGAGATCGCCGAGGTGGCCGCGATGGGCGTCGAGGTCGCGGTGGTTATCGGCGGAGGGAACATCTTCCGGGGGATCGACGCCGCCAACGGCGGCATGGAGCGGGCCTCGGCCGATTACATGGGTATGCTGGCCACCATCCTCAACGCGCTCGCCCTCCAGAACGCGCTCGAGAAGCAGGGCGCGGTCACCCGCGTCCAATCCGCCATCGAGATGCGCCAGCTGGCCGAAGGCTACATCCGCCGGCGTGCGATCCGACACTTGGAAAAGAAGCGTGTGGTCATTTTCGCGGCAGGCACCGGCAATCCATATTTCTCCACCGACACGGCCGCCGCGCTTCGTGCAATGGAAATCGGGGCCGAGATCATCCTCAAGGGCACCAAGGTTTCCGGCATCTACGACGACGATCCCATGAAGAATCCCCGCGCGACCAAATACACTAAGCTGTCCTTCCTCGCCGTCATCGACAAGCGCCTCAAAGTCATGGACTCGACCGCCATCTCCCTGTGCATGGACCACAACCTCCCCATCATCGTGTTCAACGTCAAGGAGAAGGGCAACATCAAGCGCATCGTCCAGGGAGAGCAACTCGGCACATTGGTCACAGACGAAGCCGCCCCAGCGTAGCGCCGCGAGGGACGCCATGGAATTCCCGCAGAAGAAAAAAGCCACGGAGAAAATGGAGGGCCAGCTCGAGCACCTGCGGCACGAGATGGCCGCGATCCGCACGGGCCGCGCCTCGATCGGCCTGCTGGATCACGTCCGGGTGGACTACTACGGCACGCCCACGCCCCTCAAGCAGGTCGCCTCGCTGGCCGCGCCCGAGAACCGGCTCCTCACCGTCCAGCCGTTCGATCCCAAGATGATCAAGGACATCGAGAAGGCGATTCTGGCCTCCGACCTCGGTCTGAACCCAACCAACGACGGCAAGCTCATCCGCCTCCCGATCCCGCCGCTCACCGAGGAGCGCCGCAAGGAGCTGGTGAAGCTCGCGAAGAAGATCGCGGAGGAAGTCCGGGTCCACATCCGCAACATCCGGCGGGACGTGCTCGAGGAGATCAAGAAGGCGCAGAAGGCCTCCCAGATGACCGAGGACGATTCCAAGAAAGCCCACGACGAGCTCCAGAAGCTGACGGATTCGTACATCACCAAAGTGGACGAGACCGTCAAGAAGAAGGAGGCGGAGATCACCGAAATTTGAATTCCACCGTCGTCGAGATTTCCCTGCCTGCCCTCCGCCATAACTTCCGTCAAGTCGCGCGTCGCGTCGGGGCAGTACCTATCATCGCCGTCGTCAAGGCCAACGCGTACGGCCACGGGGTCGGGCCCGTCACGCGCACGCTCCTGACGGCCGGGGCGCACCAACTGGGCGTCGCCACGGTGGCGGAAGGCCAGGAGCTCCGGCACGCCGGCATCACCGCCCCGATCCTGGTGATGGGTGGCATATTCCCGGACGACATGCCGCTTCTCCAGGAACTCAATCTGACGCCGGTGCTGCCCTCGCGGGACGCCATCCTGATGGCCACCCGCCTCATGAAATCCCATTCCGCGCCCCTGCCCGTCCACCTCAAAGTGGACACCGGGATGAGCCGCCTGGGACTCACGCGGGAAGAATTCCTGGACATCCTCTGCTCCAACTGGCCTCCAACCCTGCGCCTCGAAGGCCTGATGAGCCATCTCGCCTCGGCCGACGCGCACGATGGCGCGTCGGCCGAAAACCAACTGGCCCGCTTTCGCGAGCTGCTCGACGCAGCGAAGTCAGCCGGCCTAGCGGTGCCGGCTGCACACATCGCCAACAGCGCCGCCATCCTGCGCTTCCCGGCCAGCTACTTCGACCTCGTACGTCCCGGTCTCATGCTGTACGGGTACGTCAACGGGCCGACGGCCGCAGCCGATCTCCGTCCCGCGCTCTCATGGAAGACCCGCATCGTGCAGGTCAAACGCGTGGGCGCGGGCCAGTCGGTCAGCTACGGCGGGACGTTCGTCACGTCAAGTCCCTCGACCCTGGCCATCCTGCCGGTCGGCTACGCCGACGGGTACAGCCGCGCCCTGTCCAACCGGGGGCACGTGCTGGTCGGCGGCAGGACGGTTCCGATCGTCGGGCGGATCTGCATGGACCTCACGGTGGTTGACGTGTCGGACCTCCCCGACGTCCGTCCCGGTGACGAGGCCGTGCTGTTGGGTAGACAGGGCGTCGCTGCGATCACGGCGGACGACTTGGCCGCCTGGCAGGACACCATCAGCTACGAAGTCCTCTGTCAGATCAGCCCCCGCCTCACGCGCGTCTATCTTGAAGACTGATCCCCGCGCCCCATCTTGCCAGGTCTGAATAAAACCGGTATAGTCACGTCCGTCATTTCCCTGAAAGGGGCCGCGCATGACCTCGTCAGTACTCCGTCTCGACGACACGCTCAAAGGCTACGTCTTAACTGTCCAAGAATTCGCCCTGCTCTGTGCGGCCGCGTTAGCTGGCGCGTTCCGGCGTCCCTGGTACCTCCGGGATACGCTCTACCACATGGACCAGATCGGGGTGGGCTCTATTTTCATCGTCCTCTTGACGGGGATTTTCACCGGCATGGTCCTGGCCCTGCAAGGGTCCATCCAGCTCGAGCCGTACGGCGCGGTCCAGTACATCTCCCGCCTGATCAGCACGTCCGTCGTGCGGGAACTCGGCCCGGTGCTCGCCGCCCTCATGATCGCCGGACGGGTCGGTTCCGGCATCGCCTCCGAGCTGGCGTCCATGCAAGTCACCGAGCAGATCGACGCGCTCAGGGCCGAAGGGACGGACCCCATCAAGAAACTGGTCACCCCGCGACTGGTGGCCTCGGTAATCATGGTTCCTGTGCTGACCGTCATCACCAACGGGATCGCACTGCTCGGTGGGTTCCTGATCGCCAACCTCTACTTGAGCATCGACCCCTACTTCTATTGGACGTGGGCGTTCGAGGCCTTGCGCTTCCACGACCTGATTTACGGTCTCATCAAACCAGCCGTCTTCGGCTTCATCATCTGCATGGTCGGCTGCTACGCCGGCCTCAACACGGCCGGCGGGACTGTGGGAGTCGGTCAGTCGACGACCCAAGCGATGGTCACCTCCTCCATCCTCATTCTCATGACCGACTTTTTCATGACCAAGCTGTTCGTCTTTCTCGGTTGAGGCGCCCGTGATCCGCTTCACCAACGTGTGCATGATGTTTCACGGCCGGCCGGTCGTCAAGGATTTCACCCTAGAGATTCCTTCCGGACACACGGTGGTGATCCTGGGGGGCAGCGGCGGCGGCAAGACGACCGTGCTGCGACTGATCCTGGGCCTGCTTCGCCCAGACTCCGGCTCCATCCGCGTCGACGGGCGGGAAATCGTCGGGCTTCCCGAACGAGACATGGCTCCGATCCGTGCCCGCATGGCGATGGTCTTCCAAGGGTCCGCGTTGTTCGACTCGCTCACCGTCCGCGAGAACGTGGGCTATCGCCTCTACGAGGAGCAGGCCCTTCCGGACGACGCCATCGAACGGAAGATCATCGAGTCATTGTGTTTCGTCGGGCTTGAAGACACGCTTGAGAAAATGCCGGCCGAACTCAGCGGCGGCATGAAAAAGCGGGTCGCGATCGCGCGTGCCCTGGCCTGCAGTCCGAAGGTGATTCTCTATGATGAACCGACGGCGGGACTGGATCCGATCAACACCCACCTGATCAACGAGTTGATCTGCCGGCTTCAGAAAGAGGAACGCCTCACGCAGGTGGTGGTGACGCACGACCTTGAAACGGCCTATCGCGTCGCGGACCGGCTGATCATGATCCATCGGGGCGAAAAACTCTTCGACGGCAACGTGGACATGCTGAAAACCGCGGACGACCCGCGCATCCGGACCTTCCTCCGCCCGCATGAAGTCCTGGCGGCGCCGGGATGCTTCCCAGATAAGGACGGCGGGATTCGCGTGGTCGCGCCGACCATGGACGAGGAGAGTCCGGCATGAGGCCCCGCGCGCAGGTGCGTTGGTTGCAGCTCAAGGTCGGCCTGGTCATCCTCGTCGCCGTCGCCGGGATCCTGGTCGCCATCATGAACCTCAACGAGGGCATGGGGATCTTCGGTGGTCGCGCGACCTTCCGCGCCCTGGTGGCGGACAGTCACGGCATCAAGGTCGGGGCACCCGTCCGCCTCAACGGAGTGGACACAGGCAACATCATCCGCATCGCCATCGACAGCAGCAGCGGCAAAGTGTCGCTCACCTTCACCGTCAACGACGACATTCGCCCGCTCCTGCGCCGCGACGCCGCCGTGCTGATCCGGCCGATGGGGCTGCTCGGCGACAAATATCTGGAACTCCTCCCCGGGACCCCCAAGGAGCTGCCCCTCCAGGATGGCGCGGTCCTCACCGGGCAAGCCGAGAGCGACATTACCGGCCTGGCCGACAGTGCGACGGCCACGCTGGAGAGCGTGAACCGCAGCCTCAAGGACCTCCAGACAATTCTCACCGGCTTGAAGGAAGGCAAAGGCACCGCGGGCAAGCTCGTGACCGACCCGGACCTCTACGACCACACGTCAGCGCTTCTTCGCAAGGCGGAGGCGCTCTCCGACAAGACCGCCCAATTGCTCGCCAGGATCGAAAAGGGAGAAGGGACGCTGGGCCAGTTGGTCATGGACCGGACGTTCTATGACCGGGCCACTGCCGCCGTGGATAAATTGCAGAAGGTTGCCGCTTTGCTCAATCAGCCCAACGGCAGCCTGGGACGGCTGGCACGCGACCCGTCGTTGTACCAGCGATTGGAGGGCATCACCACGAAAAGCGAGGCCTTGGTCGGGAAGATCGAACGTGGCGACGGCACCCTCGGCAAGCTGGTCACCCAGGACCAGCTTTACCAGCGGGCCGATAAGGTGTTGACCGAGATGGAGACCCTGCTGACGGACGTCAAGAAGAATCCAACCAAGTACTTCAAGTTCTCCGTGTTCTAGGTCTTGAGTTTCTTTCCTAGTCTCTTCTCCACGCTTGCGACCTTGGCGTGCAGGCGCCCCTGGGCCCCCTTGCGATAGTCCACCTTGATCGAACACGAGATGCGGTTGCAGTCCTTCCGCATCCGCTCAAAGCACTGCTTCACAACGCCGAACACGTCGTCCCAGTTGCCTTCCATGACCGTCCCCATCGGGTTGAGACGATAATCCACCCCGCTCTTGTCCACGATTTCCAGAGACCGGGCCACGTACTTGCCGACGCTCTCGCCTTTACCGAGGGGCGACATGCTGAACTCCAAGAGCAACATCGTTCAGGTTCCTTTCTCTTCGACCTTCTTCTCGACCTTGGGGAATTCAATCTTCGCGTGAAGCTTGACCTTTGCTACTGCATCTCGCAGTAATTGCTGTCGCTTTTCAATATGAGGCTCGGTCGCCATGAGATGCGTCCGGTACGCGTCCAGCCATTCCAAAAACACCTCGAAGCGCTCATCGAACAGGGGCTCGAGGTCCTCGCGTAACCGCTTGGCCAACGCGGGCGACACGCCGCTCGTGCTGATCGCGATCCGGAGCGGTCCCCGTGCCACGAGAGCCGGCATGGTGAAGGTCGAACAGTCCGGCTGGTCGGTGGAGCAGAGCAGGAAGCCCTTCTGCTTGGCCAGATTGTAGAGATCGCGGCTCAGGATGTCGTCGGTTCGCACCGTGTTGATCACGAGCCAGATCCCTCCGTCCACATCGGAGGCCTTGAAGCGCCGGCCTCTATGGAGGACTCTCGCCGAGGCCGCAAGGACCTTGAGCTCATCGGACAGGTTGGGGCTGATGACCGTCACCCTGGCGCCGGCGTCCAGGAGTTTCTTGGTCTTCTCGGTCGCCTCACCGCCGCCGCCTACTACAATGCACGGCCGGTCCTTCACGTCAAGATTGATCTGAAAGCCGAATTTCATCGATTCCTCCACCTGACACCATCAGTGAACGCGGGCGCATCTTACCGCACGGCAGGACGCAGGTAAATACGTTGTTCCCTCGGAAGACCTCAGTTATAATCTTGTCGCAACAACATTGGGAGGAGGCGTGAACAAGAAGCCGTTCGTACCGCTTCTCTTCATCGGGATCATCCTGCTTGCCGGCGTGGCGGCCTGGCAGGGTCTCCTCCACGGCGGCAAGGCAGCCGCCAGTTCGATCGCGGGGGTCGTCACGATCGACCCAGCGCTGGCCTCCAAGGTGGCCCCCACCGACGTGCTCTTCGTGATCGTCAAAAGGCCGAGCGGGCCGCCGCGACCCCTCGCCGCCGTCCGGATCGACCACCCGAAGTTCCCCCAGCCCTTCGAGGTGACCAACGCCGACGTGATGCTCCAAGGCTCCGAGCTCAAAGGCGTGGTGTCCATCATCGCCCGGCTAGACAAGGACGGCAACGCCGGTCCGGCGCAACCCGGCGACATCGAGGGAGAGTACGCCAGGAACCCGACCATGGTGGGCGCCAAAAACGTCGAGATCGTCCTCAACGCGGTCAAGTAACAAAAAAAGGGAGGACGCCGCTCGGCGTCCTCCCCTGCGCACAGAGCACAAGACCGCTACGGCTCGGGAATGTCCGAGTCCAGTTCCACGTTCCAGTATAGGTAGTCCCGCCAGCTCTGCGGCGTGTTCCGGACCCCGACCGTGATCGTCACCACCGGGTTCCACTTCGGCTTGAGCGGCTTCCGCATCAGTTGCATGCCCGCCTCCTCCGGCATCCGCCCGCTCTTCCGATTGTTGCACCCCCAGCAAGCCGTGACGATGTTCTCCCAGGTCTTTTTCCCGCCCTTGGCGATCGGAATCACATGATCGAAGGTGAGGTCCTCCGTTCGGAACTTCCGCCGGCAGTATTGGCAGCGGTTCCCGTCCCGGGTGAAGATATTGATCCGGGAGAACTTCACAGAGCGGTGGGCCTCGCGGATCTTGACCAACTTCAACAGCCGCATGACCGCGGGCAACTTGAAGGAGATCGACACCCCGTGGATCTCACGGTCATAGACCTCCAGCACCTCGACCTTCCCCTGCCACAGCAGGGTAATGGCCTTCTGCCAATTCACCACGCGGAGTGGTTCGTAGGTGGCGTTCAAGAGTAGAGTCAGCTCCATAGACCCCCTTTCACCAATGACGACATCCGACCAATTCCGCCCCCGTGCGTAAGGGGCGGCCGCTATGATGCAGGTTCGTATAGCATAGTTGGTAGGAGAAAATCCAGCCTCTTCCCGCGGTTGCGAGGGTCCAGCAAGCCGGGGCACACCCCGCCTTGAAGTTGCGTCTGCTGCCGATTACAATTCTGCCATGCCGAACTTCATTCAGGTCGCGGACCTCAAAGACATCCCTCCCGGCACGGCCAAGGTCGTCGCGGTGCAGAATGTGGAGGTGGCGCTGTTCAACCTCGAGGGATCGATCTACGCCCTCGACAACATGTGCCAACACGCCGGAGGGCCCTTGGGCGAGGGCAAGATCACGGGCGACATCGTGATCTGTCCATGGCACGGGTACCGCTATCACATCAAGACCGGCCAGTACGTCAAAAACCCGGAGATGCGCGTCGCCTGCTACCCGTTGAAGGTCGAAGACGGCAAGATCTCGGTCGCGGTCGCGCCATGAGCCGTCTTCTCCTCATCGTTCTCACCATGGCATGGCTGGCATGGTCTGCGTCGTCCCAGTCTGACGCCTTGCCCGGCAAAGAGGTTCCTGATCTCGGGAACGCCCACCTTCAGCGCCCGGGCGACCCGCATGCCCCTTACAACAGCGCCCCGCCCACGTCGGGACCACACATGCCGGGCATCGCCCCGTGGGGCTTCTACGACAAGCCCATTCCCACGGAATACCAAGTCCACAACCTGGAGGACGGCGGCGTGCTCATCCAGTACAACTGCCCGCAGGGATGTTCGGATCTGCTCAAAAAGCTTGAGGGTGTCTTTTTCAAATACAAGAAACGAGCGGAAAAAGAGAAGCGCTACATGCACCTGATCGTTGCGCCATACCCCGACATGAACGCCCGGATCGCCCTCACGGCCTGGACACGGATCGACACCTTCATCGAGTTCGACGAGGCACGCATCGACCGCTTCATCGAAGCCTACGTCGGGATCGATCACCACAAAAAAGAAGGCGGCAAGTGACTAAGGCATGACCTCCACTGCCGGCCTCGAAAGCGGGATCACGGTCTGGGGAGACAGCCGCACACGCCACAGATAGTCCCACTCAACCCAGCGGTGCTTCTCGTCACCGGGCAGCCGCACCACGACCCGCACCAGATACTCGTTCCGCTCGTCCGCCCGCACCGACCAGTCCCCGACCACGGGTGTCCGGTCGCCCTTCCGGTTGGCCTTCACGATGGCGTCAATGGCCTGACGGATCGTCGGGGCCTCGCGGGCCGGATGGGTCTGTGCCAGCGCGAGCGCCTGGGCAGCGCGAGGATCGGCCATCGGGTCCAGCGGCTTCCATACCAAGTAAGCCGCGACGCCGACGAGAAGGAGCACGGCCGCCCCCCACTCGAGCCAGACGATGGCGCGGGCGCGAGGCTGCGCATCGCGTTCATCCATGTGCGGCCTCCGCTGACTTGACAACCCGAAAGACCATTCTGTACAAGTAGCACCGGTGAAATACTTTATCTACAGCGAAACTCTGCACCCGAACCAATTGAAAGAGCGCGCGCCGGAAGCCACCTTCCTCTTCCGCGCGTACCTGCCCGCTCATACCCTGACCTTTCCACGCTGGTCGTCGCAGTGGCGGTGCGGGCTGGCCAGCATCACCCCGTCTGTCGGCGACCGGGTCTGGGGGGTGGTCTTCGAAATCACGCCGGAAGACCTCAAGATCATCGACCAGTACGGCGGCGAGGTGCCGCCGGGCGGCTTCCGCCATTGCACCATCAACGTCTACCCGGAGCACGAGACCGAGCAAGTCCCCCAGAAAGAGATGGCCACGACCCACGTGGCCAAGCCGGCCGGTAAGTTCAAGCCTCAGGACCATTATATCGACTTCGTCATCGCTGGGATCAAACACTGGAAACTCCCCCAGGAATGCATTGACTGGTGGGAGGACCAGCGACCACGACGCTAGGAACGAATCCCGCAAAGGAGCGTCATCATGCCGAAGCCCAAGTACCACATCCTCGTGTGCAAAAATACCCGTCCCCCCGGCCATCCCAAGGGTTCCTGCGGAGAGAAAGGCGCCATGGGCGTCCTCAACCAGTTCAACTTTGGGGTGATGGAGCGCAATCTGCTCGGCCAGGTCATCGTGACCCCAACGGATTGCCTGGGTCCCTGCCAGTTGGGGCCCACCGTGGTCGTCTATCCAGACGGCGTCTGGTACAAGAGCGTGACCGAAGCTGATGTTGCCGCCATCCTCGACGAGCATATCGGCAAGGGCAAGCCGGTCGATCGCCTCAAATTGCCGGATGAGGTCTGGGGGTAGCCCGCCCGATGCCGGTGGCGCACCGCGAGAAAGCGTCTCACCAGCAGCACAAGGCGGCCGCGCCGAGGTCTGTCTCCTGCATGGTGATCACCTGCAGCGACACCCGGACACCCGAGACCGACACCAGCGGCGCGCTGATCATGAACGCCTTGAAGGAACGCGGCCACTCGATCGCGTCCTACCACCTCGTCAAGGACGAGCCGTCGGTCATTAGGAAGCTGATCAAGCAGGGTGCGAAGGACCGCCACGTCCAGGCGATCATCGTGAACGGCGGAACGGGAATCTCGCGGCGGGACTCCACCTTCGAAGCGATCGACGGCCTCTTGGAAAAACGGTTGGACGGATTCGGCGAGATCTTCCGCTATCTCAGCTACCAGGACATCGGGTCCGCGGCGATCATGAGCCGCGCCACGGCCGGCCTATACAAGGGCACGGTTGTGATCTCGATCCCCGGTTCGGAAAAAGCCGCCCTCTTGGCGATGGACAAACTCATCCTCAACGAGCTGGGCCATATGGTCCACGAAATGACAAAGTAGCCGGCGAGGACTCCCTTAGTCCTGAGTGATCCTCGGTTCCGAGACCCGCTTAAAGTACACCAGCAGATCCCGCACCGATAGCAACCCCACGATCTTCCCGGCATCGGTCACGGCCAAGTGGCGCACGCCGAGATCCGCCATCATGTCATGGGCGTCCTGCGGCGTCCGATGGATGTCGATCGCGGCGACCGGCGCCGACATGATGGCCTCCACCTTCTCCTTGCCAAGGTCGGCTCCCTTCGCCACGGCCTTGCGGACGATGTCGGTCTCCGTCACGATTCCCACGATCTGCCCGCCCCGCTCCACCAGCAACGACCCCACCTTCTCCGCCTGCATCCGGCGCGCCGCCTCTTGCACGGACACACTGTGAAGAATCGTCTTGAGGTTTTTGGTCATCGCTTCGCGGAGCGTTTGCATGGAGTACCTCCTAGGAGAACCGGATTTAGTTCTATTCTAGCACGGTATGCGGGTTACGGGATCAGGACGATCTTCCCGAAGAGCTTGCGCTCGAGCATCCGTTCGTGGGCCGCGCGGACGTCCTGGAGAGGCAGCACCGAATCGATCACGGCCCGGATTCGCCCCTCGCCCATCCACTTGGCTGCGGCCAGCAGCTCGTCCCGCGTGCCCATGAACGAGCCCATGACGGTGGTCTGCCGCATGTAGAGGTAGCGCAGGTCGACCCGCACTTCCGGTCCCGACGTGGCTCCGCAGGTGACGAGCCGGCCGCCCTTGGCCAGCGAGCGGAGGCTTTGTTCCCACGTGGCCGGCCCGATGTGCTCGATGACCACGCCCACGCCTCGCCCGTCCGTCTCGCGCTTGACGCCGTCCGCGATCACGTCCCGCGTGTGGTTCAGCACGACATCCGCGCCCAGCCCCTTGGCCTTCTCGACCTTGTCGTCCGAGCCCACCGTCGTGATCACCCGCGCGCCGGCGGCCTTTGCCATCTGCACCGCCATGCTGCCCACGCCGCTGCTGGCCCCCAGCACCAGCACATCCTCCGCCGGCTGCAGCCGGGCAAGACCGAACAGCATGTGCCAAGCGGTGACTGCCGTCAGGGGGAACGCCGCGGCCTGCTCAAACGAGAGCGAACCGGGGATTGGAATCACATTGAGGGCTGGCACCTTCACAAACTCCGCCAGCCCGCCGTCCACCTGGGCGCCGAGGATGCGGTACGAGATGCAGAGGTTGTCCTGCCCGCCCAGGCAGAACTCGCACCGCCAGCACGAGAGCCCCGGCGCGATGTACACGCGGTCGCCCGGCTTCAGGCCCGTCCCCTCGCCCCCGACCCGCTCCACCACACCGGCGACATCGCACCCGCCGATATGGGGCAGCGGGACCTGAAAGGCCGGGATGCCTTGGCGGATCCAGATATCGAGATGGTTCAGCGCGCAGGCTTTGACCCGGACCAGGATCTCGCTCGGGTCGGGCTTGGGCTCCGGAGCGTCTTCATACCGGAGCACCTCCGGCCCGCCGTGCTGGTGAAAGCGCGCCGCTTTCATCCGTTCAGAACGTCACGGACCCTTCGATCACCATGACGGCGCGCCCGCCCACGGTGACGTACTGGATCTCATCGTCATCTGAGTGGACATGCACGGTCAGGCGGGACGGGCGGTCGATCTCATAGCCCTGCTCGCAGATGATCTCAGTCGTCGGACCGACGTCCACCACCCCGTGCTTGACGAGGTACGCGCCGAGCGCGCCGCTCGCAGATCCCGTGGCCGGATCCTCGAGCACTCCGACCGGCGAGGCGAACATCCGGGTGTGCACCGTGGACTGTTCCTCCACCGTGACCGTCGTGAACAGCATGAGGCCCTGGGCTTTGTGCTGCTCACAGACGCCGTTGAGCAGCCCGATGTTAGGGCTGGCCTTGGACACCGCCGTCAGGGTGCGGACCGGCACGATCATCACCGGAAACCCCGTGGAGACGACTTCCACCGGCAGGCCGGTGCCCGTGATCTGGGTCTTGGGCACCGAGATGGCCTTGGCGACTTCGAAGAGGTCCCGCAACGGCTCCACCATCCCAATGAATTCCGGCTTGGGCTGGTTCATCATGATCTGCCGGACATGCCCGTCCCGCACCGTCAACTCGAGGGGGAACACGCCGACGCTGGTCTCCTGATGGATGCGGGTGACCGGCTCCTGCAGCCGTAGGACGCCGAGATGCGCCAGCACGTAGAAGGCACCGATGACCGGATGGCCTGCGAACGGAATCTCCCGCGCAGGGGTGAAGAACCGGAGCCGGTATTCGGCGGAGGGATCGGTCGGCGGGAGCACGAAGACGGTTTCGGAGAGGTTCATCTCCCGGGCGATCTTCTGCATCTCCCAGGCGTCCAAGTTGCCCGCGTCCGGAACCACGGCCACTGGATTGCCCCCGAACACGGTGTCGGTGAACACATCCGCCTGGTAGAACTTGACGGTGCGCCGTTCGGACATCCGCCACCCCCGAGGCGGCTTACTCTATGGGATACCCCCCTAATTGTCAACGCGACCAGAGGGTATGCTAGAATGCGCCGCATCATCATAATGAAGCCACCGCTGCCGAAAGACGTGACGTTCGACCAGATCAATCGGATCCTGGAGGTCACGGACGCGTTCGCGCTGGACCGCGAGTGGATCGAGATTCCCTTGAGCGCCGCGAGCCCCGGCAAGATCCACAAACTCCCCAACGGCAAGATCGAGATCGTCGTGGACGCCGATGTGCCCTTTGATGAATGGCTCACCGCAGCCAGGCTGCAACTTCGACAGGTCGCCGGGTGTTAAATGGATGACGGAACGGTCGAGCTTGGTGCTGCGCACACGCCGTCGGACGGCTCATCCGTCGCGTCGCCGCAAGGCGATCCGCCTCTGCCGACGGACGCAGCGCCCGCACCGGCGAAAGACGAGTCCATTGCGGAGACTGCCCAGGTCATCGCGAAGGCGGTCCGGTACGTCAAGGCGAAACGCGGGGGGGACTTGGCCGCCATCGTCCTGGCTGGCTCGGCCGCACGGGACGCCATGACGAGCCACAGCGATGTGGACCTGCTGGTCCTGGTCCTGGGCTCGGACAACAGTCACGAGTTGGTCCGGATACTCTCCCGCATCGTCGAGATCCGCTATCTCGGCGTGTCCGAGTCCGAGGAGCAGGTCAACACGTCGCCGCGCCTGCCTATCATCCTGCGCAAGGCCCGCGTCCTCTACGAACTTGAAGCAGCCGGATCGCAATTACTACAGAAAGCCTATGCACGCTTCCGGCAGGGACCACCCTCTTTGACAATTCACGAGAAGATCCGGCTCCGCGCGACCGTCCTCCACTGGCTGGGCAAGGCGGAAGACCAACAGGCCGACATGGCGATCGCCAGGCATCTCCTCTCGATCTTTCTCGATGAAGCCATGAGCGCCTTCTACCAACTGCGCGGGTTCTGGCCGGCCTCACCCGTCGAGCACCTCCGCTTCATCAGCCAGCGCGACCATGCCATGGGGGACCTCCTGCACCAGGCCTTCACGGCCACCGACCTCTTCGATCAACTGGCGACGGCCCGGCGTATCGCCGACCACCTGTTCAAGGACATCCCCGCCCCGGCGCGAATCGACTGATCCACTGCCGCCCAGCTTGTCACCCTGAACCCTTCGCTTGTCATCCTGAGCGGAGCGAAGGATCTCGGTTGCTCGCTCAGAGTAAACTCCGTGAGGGCAGGATTCTTCACTTCGCTCAGAATGACAGCTAGATGTCTTTGAACACCTGCTCGTAGAGCAGCAGGGCGAGCAGATCGTAGCCGGCTTTCGTAAGGTGCAGCCCGTCGTTCGAGTACGGGGCCGCCAGCCGGTGGGTATCCGGCTCGGCTGTCGCGGTGAAGAGATCGACGCAGGGCAGGTTCCTGCGGGCGCAATAATCGGCGATCAGCACGTTCAGCTCGGGCCGCCGCGGAATATGGTCGTCGAGTCCGCGGATGGATGGCACCGTCACCGCTGCCACCCTGATGCCGGCCTTGGCGGCCCGCTCGTACATCGCAGCGAGATTGCGCATGATCTCCGCCGGCTGGAGGTTGCAGCCCAGATCGTTGGTCCCTCCGAGGATGACCGCCCAGGCAGGCCGGTGACGCACCACGTCGCGCTCGAAGCGTTCGACCATTTCCGCCGTCAGCTCTCCGCAGACTCCGCTGATCCGGACGCGCGCGCGATCCCCGAGCCGCTCCGCCAGGGAACGGCCGTAGGGCGTCTCCTGGTAGTCGGGGCATTCAGCGGTCGGAGATTGGAACCCGGCGGTAAGGCTGTCGCCGAAGCAAATGAGGAGGGGAAGCGTGGGGGCGGGCACGCGGCCGGAGCTACTTGGTCTTCTCGTCGCTGCCCTCTAAGGAAGCAGTCCCGACCTGGGCGGTCACGACACCGGCGAAATTCACCTGGATACTCATTTTATAGTCGGAGTCCTCATCCAGGGTTCCGACTTGCCGCTCCACGGGCTCCGACCCGTATCTGAACTTGATGATGACGGCGGTGGTATCGCTGAGACGGGGCGTCTTGAGGTTCTTGGCCGCGTCCTTCCTGATGGTCCCCAGCGGGTGCGGCACCGACCAGACGACCAGCGTCACATCCGAAAGGTCCTGGCCCGAGTTGTTCTGCACGGTGATCATCGTATCGGTCGTTTTCCAGAACTGGAACCGCGGTGGGATATTGCTCCGACCCACCCACACAAAGAACACCAACAGCGCGAAAATCAGGTACTCTTTCTTCATTGGCATACCCTTTCGCTACAGGGCAACGTAGTGCTACAGGCTTCACAGTATACAGAGTTACGGGACAGGGTCAACCTTCAGATGAATTCGAGGCTCACGGTTCTCGGTACCGGCGCACGAGGGGATTCAGCTCGCGGGCTCTTTTGATCAAGGCCTCCCCTGCCTCCTGCTGGCCCAGAAACATGAGACACGCCCCTTTCAGGGCGTAGCCTTCAGCCCCGTCCGGAACTTGGCTCAGGTACGCGTCGGTGTAGGCGATCGCCGTCGGGAAGTCCTGGTCCAGAAAGGCCACCTCGGCCTGTGCGAAGTCCACCCACCGCCGCAGGAGCACGGCCTCCGCTCCTCCCACGCCGCGATCCAGGAGTTGCCGGACCGTGGCAAACCTGCTCCGCGCCCGGTCACGGCGCCCGTTATAGTACAGATCCAGGCGGGCCTGGAGGTAATGGGCGCGGAGGTTGTCCCGTTCCAGCGCGAGTGCGCGCGCGATGAACGAACGGGCCTTGTCAACATCCCCGTAGGCCAGCGGCGGCAGGTAGGGTGCCGCCATGTAGTACTCGGCCTGTCCGAGCAACGCCCCAACATGCTCCGGCGCCTGCGCCAGGACTTGCTCGTACAGATCCAGCGCAGCCATGATCGCGCGCCGGCTCTTGATCACACCGTCCAGAATGGAGTGCCGGTAGTACCACGCCAGGGCAGCCTTCAAGGAGTAAGCGCGAGCGCTCCAGTACAGGCAATCGAGTCGCTGTGGGGGCACGCTCTGATCCCGGCCCTCGAGAGCCAGGCACGCGTCGAACATCGACAGCGCTCGATCGGGATCATAGAGTAGGAAGTGGGCTAGCCCGAGGAGGTAGGGTGTCTCGCTGTCAGTGGGCAGGTCCGCCCACATGCCTTCGAGATGACGTAGGGCCAGGCCGGGATCTTTCCGGTCGAAGAGCGCGCTCCGCGCCGCTTGGACGGCCTCTTGATGAGGCTTCGTGTGGTGCGCATCGACCGACGTGGCCGGGCCGAGAGCCCCACACAAAAGCCACGCGCACGATGCGGAGACCGCCCGCGCCATCATGGGGCAACCGCGCTCAGTACTTGTCATAGGTCTTGATGCGCCCGTCACCGCAATCGATTTCCATGACCACGTCGTCGCGCACGTTCACGACCGCCCGGATGGGCTTCTCGGCAAGGAGCGGGCTGGTAAACGTGAGGACCACGCGCGTCTTGGCCTGGTTGGCCTTGATGGTGGTCGGCGCGCCCAGGACCTGAACGAGGTCCGCCCGCTGACCGCCCGGCTCCAGGACTCCACAGGCCTTGAGATTGACCTCGCCCTGCTGGTGCGTTCGCCAGACCCACGCGCCAGCCAGCGCGACCACGCACGCGAGCCCCAGGACCAGCCCACCCCGACGGCGCGTCACTGACAGGACACCTGCTCCCACAGCTGTAACGACCACTCGATCATGTCCGCCAGATGGTACAGGAGTAAGAAGCTTGTCATCAACGACTCCGTGCGGTCGCCGTTCGGTGCAACAGCACGGCAACCGCCGCCAGCACGACCAGTCCCGGCCATCCACCCAGCGGTGGTGTCTCGAAGAGCTGGAAGGGATCCGCGCCCAGCGTCGGCCAGAGCCCGCTCAGGGCGATCGGCACTGCCAGCAGGATTCCCATGAGCGCTTCGCCGGTCACGAGACCGGCGGCGAACAGGAGACCTCGCGAACTCCCTGCCGCCGCGGGCTCGCCTGCTCTTCGCTTCGCCAACGCGCCGACCAAGCCGCCGGCCAGAATCGCCGCGGAGAGCTTCAACGGTAGATACATACCCAAGGCGACCGCGAGTACCGGCATCCGGAAGTCAGAGCCGCGCGCCGCCAGCCGCCGGTCCACCAGAATGATGGCGATGCCGATGGCCGCGCCCAAGCCGACCAACTCCCACGGGAGCGTACCCCCGAACACGCCGCGCGCCAGGCTGGCCATGAGCATGGCCTGCGGCGCGCTCAAGGGATGGGGATGATTCACTGTCACCTCGCCGATACCATACTTGGCCTGCAGCAGGACCAGCACCGGCACGATCACTACCGCGGCAGTCGCCACCCCGACCACTTGCATGATTTGCTGCTTCCACGGCGTGGATCCCACGATGTAACCCGTCTTGAGGTCTTGCAGGTTGTCCCCACCCATCGCCGCCGCGCAACACACGACCGCGCCGATCAGGAGCGCTGCCGCCGGCCCGGCCGGATGGCCGCCCCCCATCACCGGCACCAGCACCAAGGCCGCCAGCCCGATCGTCGCGATCGTCACCCCGGACACGGGATTGCTTGAGCTGCCCACGAGTCCCGCCATGTAGGCGGCCACGGCGGAAAAGAGAAACGCCGCGCCGGCCATGAGCACCGTCATCACCAGAGCGACGCCGCCGTCCCGCACGACCGTGTGATAAATGAGCGCCATCGGCACCAGCACCAGCCCGAACGGCACCAGCACCCAGAGCAGCGGCGCATCATAGTCCGTCCGGAGGATGACGTCCTTCTGCAGACGCCCCCCGGTCGAGGCGTCGCGATAGGCAGCGACCGACTGCCGCACCCCTTCGAGCAAGGGCCCGCGAAGCTGGACGAGGGTCCAGAGCCCGCCGACGAGCATGGCGCCGATGCCGACGTACCGGATGCGGGTGCTGCCGATGGACTAAGCTGCCTCGATCGCGGCCACATTGCCCGGGGCACCCGCCCATGCTCCGTACAATGGCAACAGCACAAGCCAGCCCAGCGCCCCACCCAGAAACACCACGCTGGCCGTGTTCGGGCCGATGATGAAACCAACCGCGAGCAAGGCCGGCGAGAGGTTGATGCCGCCATAGACAACAGATCGTCCCACGCGCGCGGCGCCCTCCAGGGCCTCCGCCCAGAGCCGCAAGCCGCTCTCGCCCAGCTTGACGAGCCCGCCGATGATCGCCGCGGAAAGCAGCGTGCGAAAGCCGGCCACCGCCGTCCCCCCGCACGATCCGACCTTGAGGACTTCGGCCGTCGCGATCCCTTCTGGGTACCGAAGTCGCTGGGTCACGATCAGGACGCGCCGAAAGGGAATCGTGAACAGCACGCCCAGGAGCCCCCCCGCCGTGGCGATGGCCGCAGTCTGGCCGTAGTCGAAGCTCGTCCAGTAGCCGATGAGCAGGAGGGCAGGGATGGTGAAGATCACGCCGGCGGCGAGGGCTTCGCCGGAGGACGCGGCGGTCTGCACGATGTTGTTCTCGAGGATGTTCGACTTACGAAAGAGGCGGAGCACCGCCATCGAGACCACCGCCGCCGGGATAGACGCCGACACCGTCATCCCGGCAAACAGGCCAAGGTAGGCGTTGGCCCCGGCCAGTACGGCGGCGAGCACGACCGAGAGGATCACGGCTTTGGGCGTGATCTCCGGAAGGACAACCTCCGGCGGAATGACTGGGCCCGGATCAGAACTCATCCCTTCTCGATCGGATACCCCGCCTCGCGCCAGGCCCGGATGCCTCCGTCCATCGAAGAGACGTCGGTATAGCCCATCTTCCGGAGATTGTCGGCGGCCAGCGCGGACCGGAATCCCCCGCCGCAGTACAGGACGATTTCGGCATGCTTGTCCGGGATCACGGTTTCGATGTCCCGTTCGAGGATACCGCGCCCTAGATGCACGGCGCTCTTGGCATGGTCGGTCGCGAACTCGTTGTCCTCACGCACGTCGATGAAGTGGAACCGCTCGCCACGGTCCAGCTTGGCCTTCACCTCGGAGACTGTGCATTCTTTGATGTGCTTCTTCGCTACTTCGACCAGTTTCAGAAACCCCGGATTGTGCTTCATCGTTCCCTCACGTCTTCAATACCACAAATCCATTTGAACGTTGAGCTTACCCGAACATTCGGCGGAAGGCAAAATGGGCTTGTCAATCATCGGACGGTTCGGGTAGACTGACGCGGTTTTTCGAGGAGGACCGCATGGCGACACACAAGATCACACTGACCAGGTACGGGATCGCCGAGGTGCTCAAGTGGTGCATCGAGCGCAATCACAAAAACATTCCCGGAACGGACAGTGCCGCGTTTCGACGGTTGCAGGAGGAACTGAAGAAGAAGCCAGACACAGCGGATTACTTCACCCTCCACCAGTTCTGGAAAGAGCCGGTGACCATCGAGTTCACGGACGAAGAGATCCACACCGTGGACCCCGGTCTGGACGACAACCCCACCGCCGAGAACAACCAGAACCCCCCGATCCGCTACCGCTTCTGGGTTGCCACGGAGAACGCCAAGGAAGAGGAAACGCAGATGGAGAAGAAAGGGCATTGATGCTGCTCCCTGCCGCGGTCGCACTCGCCCTGTGCTTGACTGTACCCCCCATAGCGGCTGCCGCCGATACACCGGCCCCCAAAGTGCCCCCCGCCTTCGTCAAGGGAGAGGCCCTGTTCAATGCCAACTGCTCCGTGTGTCATGGCGTCTGGGCACGAGGCACCAAGCAGGGGCCGCCGTTTCTCGACAAGATCTACGAGCCTAATCACCACGCGGACACCGCCTTTTACCGCGCCGCAGAACTGGGAGTGCGTGCCCATCATTGGACGTTCGGCGACATGCCGAAGATTCCGGGCATCACCCGGGACGACCTCACCCAGATCATCGCGTACATCCGGTGGCTTCAACAGCAGGCCGGCATCTTCTAGCAGCGCGCCGCGTCTACGCCCGTCACGGGGTGCCCCCTCCGTCCGCTTTCACCCGCAAAGAATGGGCGGTGATCCAGAAGCACAGGACCCCGCAGCACGTTCAACGCTTCATTGATTCCCTCCCCTATAACTGGGAAAAACCCAAGGAGACGCTCCGCTCGTTCCGGGGCGTGATCGCCATCGGGACTGCCCATTGTCTGGAAGCGGCCATTACGGCCGCAGTGCTCCTGGAGCAGCGCGGCTATCCCCCGCTCATGCTGAGCCTCGAGTCGGCAGACAAGCTTGACCACGTCCTGTATCTTTTCAAGCAGAACGGGCGCTGGGGGACCATCGCCCGCTCGCGCGAGGCCGGCCTGCACGGGCGTCAGCCGGTCTTCCGGACAGTCCGTGACCTCGTGCTCACATACGTGGAGCCCTACGTCGACTTCACCGGCCGGCTGACCGGGTACGGCGTGGGGAACCTGTATGAACTCGGCGACTACGACTGGCGGTTCTCACCGAGGAACGTCTGGAAGGTCGAACAGTATCTCCTCAAGATGCCGCACAAGAAGTATCACATGTCGAAGCGGCGCTATGAGCAGGTGTTGCGCGACTACAAGGCTTTCCGCGGCGCCGATCCAGACGCGCCCGTCAATTACTACGACAGCCGCCCCACCTGGATGGGCAATCCCAACTTCCCCTCACCGCCGATCCCGAAGAAGCTGTTGCAGGAGATCAGGTCCTCTTGAGCAGCTTGTCGTCCTGAGCGCATCGCCGATTCTCTTTTCTGACATCCTTTGACAGGTTTCATCAAACGACATCCGGCCTTGGCATCGCACTTGCTTGCCTTCTGTGGTAACGTAGTCGCGAACACCATCGATTGACAGGTAACAGTACTGCGGTGAGAGACAAAAGATTCCCAGCCATCTTGGGCGCCTGCGTTCTGTTGTTCATGGTCTCGGAAGTCCCCGCGCAGAATGTGTTGTTGTCGGAGTGGCACGTGGACAGCGGCAAGCGAGCCGTGAAGGAACGCAACTTTGGTGAAGCGGAACAGCATTATGTTGCTGCCCTCAAGGAGGCGGCCGGCGCTCCGGGCACTCGTGTGACCGCTAGTATTGCCTCACTGGCAGAGCTGTACCTCGCAGAAAGGAAGCCCCAGGCGTCGGAGCGCCTCTTCAGGCAGGCGCTCGCCGTCCAGGAGCGAATGTTGGGTCGGGAGCATCCGGCCGTCGCCGAGACCCTAAAGAGCTGGGCAACCCTGAATGCCGATCACGGGCAGGACGAGGCGGCAGAGCGTCTCTACAGGCAGGCGCTCGCCATCCAGGAGAAAACTCTGGGGCTTGAACATCCGGATGTGGCCGATACCCTGAACAATTTAGCTCTCCTGTACAAGAACCAGAGGAAGTACGACATGGCTGAACGCCTGTACGCGAGGGCGATCGCCATTCAAGAAAAGGCGCTGGGGCCCGAGCATCTGGACATGGCCGATACCCTGAACAACCTGGCAGTCCTCTACAAGACCCAAAAGCGGTACGCAGAGGCAGAAGATCTTTACAAGCGCGCGCTCGCGATCCGCGAGAAACATCTTGGGCCAGAGCACCCCGACGTGGCTGTCAGCCTGAACAACCTGGCTAACCTCTATACCGTCCTGGGGTGGTACAAAGAAGCTGAGGGTCTGCATGTGCGCGCGCTGGTGATCCGCGAGAAGCGCCTCGGGCCAGAGCACCCGGACGTGGCGACGAGTCTGAACAACCTGGCGGTCCTGTATAACCACCAGGGGAAACACGCCGAAGCCGAGTCTCTCTTCAAGCATGCGCTGGCCATCCGGGAGAAGAGCCTGGGACCAGAACATCCCAAGGTGGCCGACACTTTGGAGAACTATGCGGCGTTGCTGTGGGCGATGGAACGCTCGGAGGAGGCTGAACAACTCGCGGAGCGGGCAAAGACAATCCGGAGCAAGCGAAGGTTCTAGCTCAGGTTATTCTTGACCTGCAGGCTCATCCGAAGATTCTTGCCCTGCCTTTCGCTTTCGTAGCGTGGGCACCGCCGCGATCAGCAAGCTGAACAGCCACCACAGCCCAAGCCCGGTCAAGGCTAACGAATCGGACAGTCCTTGGCTAAACGTTTCGTACTTTTGCATGATGAACGCCGTGAAGTCCAAGCTCCCTATGACAAAGACAAGAACGGCGAGGAAATAATAGAACCGGCCACCTTTCATACCGAAGCAGCATCACCTTCTTTCTTTTCCATCCTTCTCCTTACCTACCGTGAAGCTCAGCGCCGACCGCTTCGTCCACCAGCCATCGCAGCCGCTCAGGTCCGGGTTGGATACATTTGGCTGGATACTGCTCGGGAGGCGCCGTCCCTTCCAACACTTCCCGAAGGGCAGGCGCTTTCTGACGGCCTGCCACCATGAAGAGCACCTGGTGCCCCGCGTTCAACACCGGCAGGGTCACCGTCAGGCGCCGAGGCGGCGACTTGGGCGCATCCAGCACAGGCGCCACCCACCGCGATTGTTCCTTGAGCACCGGCGATCCCGGAAACAGCGAGGCCGTATGCCCGTCCGAGCCCATGCCTAGTAGCACCAAATCAAAACGCGGGAACGCCCCGAAGGACGCGCGCAGCACACCCTCATACGCCGCGGCGGCGGCATTCAAGTCTTCCGCTTCCGCCTTCATCCGGTGTATGGATGATTCCGCAACCCCTAATGGGCGAAACAGCACCTCATTGGCCATGCGGTAGTTGCTCTGCGGATGATCGGGAGGCACGGCCCGTTCATCCCCGAAGAAGAATGCGATTCGTTCCCAGTCCACCCGCGACCGATACTCGGCGGAGGCCAGCAGCGTATACAAGGCCTTTGGCGTCGTCCCGCCGGCCAGCAAGACGTGAAACGGACTGCGCGCTCTTGCCGTCTGCGCCGCCAGCTTCACGAACAGCTCGGCCGCCGCACGCGCGATCGCGGCTGCGTCCTTCACCACTTCCACTCTGCACGCGGTCATCGGCATATCCCGTCTCAGACCAGGAGCAGCCCAGCGGTCCGCGCCTGTTGCCACAGGGCCGACCTGACCAGCGCATCGAACCCGCGCGGCCCGCCCAGCGGATACGCTTCGCGGACTTCTCTGAGCAAGGGGTATCCTTCGCCTCGCTTTTCCCGTGTGGGCGTCGCGGATCGGATGAGGTCCAGCAGCCAGTCTGCCTTCTCAGAAGAGAGTCGCACCTCGACGTCTTCGGTCTGATTGGGAAGGATCACTCGGCGCCGCTCATGCCCGTCCGATTCACTCACCAACGCGCCCCCGATCCAGACGAACCGACGTTCTGCCGTCGGATCATCGCGAAGGGGCGTCTCTTCCAGCACCCGTGCAACCCAATTGCGCGGCACCTTCGGTCGCGGGACCGAGCGGTCGAACCATTGCCGGACATCGGCCGTCAATTTCTCCCCGCGCATATACGAGGAGAGGGACGCTCTCAATCCGACGCCGAGCCACTCTGGCGCTTTCCCCGCCGGATCGTCGTGGGTGAAATCGTTCTCCGCAAAGCCGCCGAACGACGGCCCCGTGATGCGGATGCCGTGGGCTGTCGGATCCAAACCGATTGGACTGTGAGCGGTCGCCACGAACCGGTGCCAGAACGCCGATTGGATCAGGCCATGCGCGAACAGTTGCCGCACCCGCTCGAGAGTCTCCACGGTCTCTACGATGGTTTCGCCCGGAAACCCGTACATGAGATAGGCGTGCACCATGATGCCGGCGGCCTGAAACTCCGCCGCCACGCGCGCGGCCTGGGCGACGGTGATCCCCTTCTTCATGGCGTCAAGGAGCTGATCGGAGGCCGCTTCGAGTCCTGCAGTGACGGCGACACACCCAGACGCGGCGAGCAGGCGGCAGAGATCCCGCGTGAAGACCAGCTCGAAGCGGATGTTCCCCCACCACGTGATCGTCACGCCCCGTTCCAATAGACACAACGCCAGGCCCTTGAGCCCAGCCGGCGGCGCCGCCTCGTCCACGAAGTGGAACCCACGGCGCCCTGTCTCAGCGATCAACGCCTCGATGCGGTCGGTCAAGATCTCGCTCGGCGTGGCCTCGTACCGGCCAATGTAGTCCAGGCCGACATCGCAGAAGGTGCACTGCTTCCAATAGCACCCGTGCGCCACCGTCAGCTTGTTCCAGTGCCCGTCTGACCACAGGCGGTGCATGGGGTTCAGCGTGTCAAGCACGGAGAGATACCGGTCCAGCGCCAGCCCGGCGTAAGTCGGCGTACCAATCTCGGCCATGCCGAATTCGGGATCGCGGGCCCCGTCCCGCCACACGACACGCCCCTCCGACCGCAGAAAGGTCCGCCGCAGCTCAGCCTCGTCGCGCTTGCCGGCGAGGTGCTCTAGGAGACAGAACAGGGGCCGCTCGCCATCATCCAGCGTCACGTAGTCCACGCAGTCGAACAGACGCCGCTCTTGGAGACTGCGCAGTTCCGTGTTCACATAACCGCCACCGAGCGCGATCCGCACAGCAGGCCGCCGCGCTTTCACGGCCTGGGCGATTCGGAGCGCGCCATAGAGGTTGCCAGGGAACGGGACCGTCAGCCCGAGAAAGGTCGGATCGGCCGCCTCCACGTGCCGCCAGACGGCGTCGAGCAGCATCTCGTCAGTCAGGCTGGGCGGCTCGGCGAGGGCACGCGCCACCGCATCGAACGAAGCGGCCGAGACGCCGACGTGCTCCGCATAGCGGCTCAGTGCGAACTGGGGCGACACGGTTTCATGAATCAGATCGGCCAGGTCCTCCAGATAGAGCGTGGCGAGATACCGGGCCCGGTCCGCCATGCCCAGTGTTCCGAAGGCGCGGCTCTGCTCGTCCGCATGGGCAAACCGGGGGCCTTGGGGGAGGAAACATCCTTGACAGATCCGAGGCGCCAGCGTCGGATCCTTTCCCTGGAGAAACCCGATCACGGCGTCGATCGAGTCGAGATAGGCTTGTTCCAACGCCAGCATCTGCTCGGCTTCGCCCGGCAGATCTCCGGGCATGGCGCGGACCCGGTCGAATACGCGCGTCAGACCGTCGCGGGAGAGCAACGCAAGGACCATCCCGATTCCGACATCGGCTTGCGTCACGTTATAGCCATGTCGCCTCAGAAAGCCGGTCAAGTACGCGGTGGAGGGATAGGGCGTGTTGAGCTGGGTCAGCGGCGGGATCAGCAGGAGGAGACGTGGGGCGCTCATGACGCGGCCTCCATTGCACCCGCCCGCCCCGACTCCGCCAAGACGGAGTCTTTCCTCGTGGCACCCGCCCGCTCCGACCCCGCCAAGACAGGGTCTTTTCCCGGCGTTTCGTGACGGAGGCCGACGGTGGTTAACAACTCGTCGCGCTCCGTGGGCGAGAGGTGCCGCCATTTCCCGACCGGTAGACCGCCCAGGCGAATGTGCATGATGCGGATACGTACAAGGGTCCCGACTCGGTATCCAAGCGCCGAGCACATGCGGCGAATCTGGCGGTTGCGTCCTTCCGTCAACGTGATCCGGAACGTGGTCGCCTCCACTTTCTTCGTCCGGCACGGTCGGGTTTTTTCTCTCTGCACCAGGACCCCCTTCTCCAGTTGTTTCAGAAAGGACAGCGGGTACGGGCGATCCACGGTGACCACGTATTCCCGCTCGTGGCCGAACTCCGCCCGCAGGATGCGGTTGACGATGTCGCCGTCGTTGGTGAGCAGGATCAAGCCCGAGGAGTCCTTGTCCAGGCGGCCGATGGGGAAGATGCGCGCGGAAAAGCCGACGGCGTGCACGATGTTCCCGTCCACGTGAAGCTCTGTCGTGCAGGTCACGCCGACCGGCTTGTGGTACGCCATGTACACCGGCGGAGGCCGATGGGACACCACGCGCCCGTCCACGGTCACCACGTCCGCATCCGTCACCTGATCGCCCAAGACCGCCACACGCCCGTTGATCCGGACGCGGCCCTCTCCGATCATCCGATCCGCAGCGCGACGGGAGCAGAACCCCTGTTCGGTGAAGAACTTGTTGATGCGGACCGTGCTCATGCCTGCACCGCTGTCGGGCCAGGCTGGGCCCTCGGCTCCAATTCGTCATTGGATGCCGCAAGCCGCTGGAAGCCGTCTACAGAAGAGAGCATCGTCTCAGCAGTGTAAGCCGAACGAGAGGAGATTTCAAACCGTGAGGCTAGGTGAAAAGGAGTTCGCTGAACTCGGACATGAAACCGTAATACAGTGGTGCGAAGTGCGTCAGACTGTCGGGACTCGTCTCCTTCAACCTCTTGAAAAAGAATACTTGTTGCCGCGGGTCCACCTGCTCGAGCAGCTTGCCGAGGTTGGCGATCGAGTAGCTGCCGGCCGGGACGCTCAGGACGTAGTGGACGAGGCGCTCGACGAACTGCTCGGCGACATACGGACTCGTGATCAAGCCGTCGGGGATTTTGCCCGTCGCCAGCATCTCCTGAAACGGCACCGCCTGGGCTGCGAACGGGACTGTCGCAGGCTGGGAATCTGACACCGCCACCTCCACATCGACGGAAGAACGAAACTGCGGCCCACTCTACAAAAGGGTCGGACCAGAGTCAAGGACGGTAGGGACTGTCCAGAGACGACTTTCCGGATTTCGCTGTGGCAATCCCTCCGATGGTTGTGTAGAATGCCGGCGTTTTGTGCTCAATCAAGGGAGGTCTGCATGACAGTCCGCGTGCCTGCTCAGTGGTGGTTGACGCTCGTCCTCCTCGCCGCCGGCCTGGTGGAGCTGCAGGCGCCGCAAGCCGCCGCGGCGCCCGCTTACGCCGACAACGTCGTCGTGATCATGGTGGACGGGTTGCGGCCTGACGCGCTCAAGCAGGCCAAGGTGCCAACCCTGGACGGGCTCATCAAGCGAGGGGCCTCCACGATGAGGGCGCAGACCGTCGAGCCCAGCCTCACGCTGCCGGCCTTCGCGTCGATGATGAGCGGTCTGCCAGTCGACCAGCACGGAGTGGACTGGAACGAGTACGATCCCCCGCGCGGCTTTATCAAGTCCCCGACCCTGTTTGAGATCGCCTCGTTCAACGGCAGCAAGTGGGGCGCAGTGTTTCTCAATAAGGAGAAGCTGCTGCACGTGATCAAACAAGATCGCCGGCTGCTGTTGAACGTGTGCAGCATCAACGAGCAGAGCTGCACCGCCAAGAAGATCACCGGCGACGTGATCGCCTCGTACAAGACCGCGACCGAAGGCAAGCCTGCCCTCTTCGTCATTCAGTTGGCCGACGCCGATACGGCCGGCCACGACCGGGGCTGGATGAGCAAGCCCTATTTGAAGGCGGTGGAGGAAGTTGATCGGGCGATCGGAACCCTCCTCAAGGGATTCAAGGACCTGGGGCTCTACGACCGAACCACGTTCATCGTGACCGCCGACCACGGGGGCCACGCCAAGACCCATGGCACCTCGATGTCCGAAGACATGAACATCCCCTGGATCGCGGCAGGGCCGGGGATCAAGGCCGGGTATGAGATCAAACAGCCGGTCTCGCTGATCGACACCGCCGCGACCGTCATGCGCGCGTTCGGCATCACCGACTACTACGTGGAATGGAAGAGCCGCCCGATCGAGGAGATCTTCGTGGACACGACAGGGGCGACGGCGCCCTCAGGAGCAGAGAGGCCTAGTCGATGATGTACTTGACCGGGTCGACGGCGTGGCCTTGGATCTCGATTTCGTAATGGAGGTGGGGACCGGTCGAGAGACCCGTGTTCCCGACCTCTCCGATGATGTCTCCCCGCCTGACGGACTGTCCCCTCCTCACTCTCACCTTGGACAGGTGCCCGTAAAGCGTCTTGAAGCCGTAGCCGTGGGACAACACGACCACGTTGCCCAGACTCTTCTCAGGTCCGGCCGCGATGACGAACCCGGCCGCCGGCGCTTTGACCGGCGTGCTCATCGGCGCGGAAATGTCCAATCCGCCGTGCATCATGTCCTCCCCGGTAAAGGGAGACACGCGACGCCCGAAGCCTGAAGAGACCCAGCCACGGACCGGCCAGATCGACGGCGTGGACGCCCACTGCGCGCGCCGCTGGCCGACGATCCCAGTCAGTTCATGCAGGTACCGCTCTTGGATGACCGCTTCCTCTTTGAGCCACGTCAGCTTCTGCTGCAATTGCACAACGACCTCCGACAGCGATTCGCCCTCGCCTCCCATGCCGCCCGCCGACTGGAGCACCACGCGGGACTCCTCCTTACCGCCCAATCCAAGAGGAGACGGCGGGATTTTGGGTGGGTCCAAGCCCAGCATGACGCGCAGCCGGACATTCACTTCCCGCATGTTGGACAGTTGCTTGCGCAGGTCCTCCATCGCCGAGGAAAGGGTGGTGGCCTGCTGGCGGTGCTGGATCGCCTCGGACCGCAAGGTCTCGAGCTCCCAGATCTCTCCGCTGCGGGTGACGTACTGGACGAGGAAGAGAGCCTCCAGGACGACCGCGACCACTGTCGCGAGCAGCAGCACGCGGACGGTGCGACGCTTGATGCTCAACCGGCGAGGACGCGAGGTCGCGCTCGGGAAGATGACGATATGGAACTCCTGGTCAGCCTTCTTACTCATCGGTTGCCTCTCTAGGAAATCCCGCTGATCCTGCAAGATAAGTAGGGGCAAAGGACTACCACAACGACTGATCCAATGTCAATAAGAGCGGCTCTCCTGTCATGCGAAGCGTGCGGTTGTCCAGTGAAATCGCGTCTCGTACTGGGCTAGGTAGATTCGGCCACCCACCGGAGGTAATCGGAAGACCCCACAAGGATTGGGAGGGCGATGATCTCCGGGACGCTATAGCTATGGAGTTGCTTGACGACGGTCGCGAGTTCCCGAAACCGGGTGCGCCGGGATTTCGCCACCAGGAGAATTTCGTCTTCCTGGGAGATTTTGCCCTGCCAGATGAAGAACGACCGTACCTGGGGCACGATGTTCACACACGCAGCAAGCCGGTCCTCGACCAGGCGCCGGGCGATGCGTTCAGCTTCATCGCGCGAGGCCACCGTGATCAGGATCACGATGGCGTCCTCCCCTTCGACGACCTTCATCTGTTCTCCACCCATCGCCTCACCTCGCTTTCATGCACTGCGCAGCCGCCACCCGACGGCCCACACCTTTGCGTCCTCCATCGGTTGACAGCACGAAGAGGGTGGGCTTACTATCTTTCTGCAAGAGGAGGGTCCGCGCCATGGGTTTCACCCTCACGGTCCAGGAGTTGAAAGAAAAACTTGATCGGGGAGAACAATTCGTCCTGATCGATGTCCGGGAACCTTGGGAATACAACATCTGCAAGATCCCGGGCGCTCAGCTCATCCCGCTCGGCACGCTGGCCACCGAATACAAGAAGCTCGACCCGAACGCCGAAATCGTCTTGCACTGCCACATGGGAATGCGCAGCATGGACGCGACCCAATTCCTCCTACAGCAAGGGTTCAAGAACGTGAAGAACCTCACCGGCGGTATCAACGCCTGGTCTCTGCAAATCGACCCATCCGTCTCCAGATATTAGTCGAGAGCCATCACGCCGGCTGGACCGTTTTCCTGTAATACTCCACGGTCCTCTCGAGGCCGTCCTTCAGCGAGACTTTCGGCTCCCAATCCACCTCGCGGGTGAGCCGGGATGCATCCAGCACGATCCGCTCCTGCTCGCCACGCTTCGCCGGCCCGTGGATCTCGCGGACGGAGGGATTAATCAGGCCAGCCAGCATCGCGAACAGCTCGTTGATGGTGGTCTCCTTCCCAGTCCCCACGTTGTAGATCCCGTGGGCGGCTTTGTTCATAGCGGCCATGTTCGCCTCGACCACGTCGTCCACGTAAATGAAGTCGCGCGTCTGCCGGCCGTTGCCGTTGATGATCGGCTGCTCGCCGAGCAGCATCTTCTGCGCGAAGATGCCCACGACCCCCGCCTCGCCATGTGGATCCTGGCGAGGCCCGTAGACATTGCCGTACCGTAGGCTCACGTACTCCAGACCGTCGGCGTCGCGGAAGTACCGCAGGTATTCGTCCCCCACTGCCTTGCTGATACCGTAGGGAGAGGCCGGACGCGTCGGGTGGGTCTCCGACACCGGCAACGACTCCGGCTCCCCGTATACCGCCCCGCCGGAGGAGGCGAAGATCATCTTGCGCACGCCGTACTTGATTGCCTGCCGCAGGACGTTGAGCATTCCCAAAATGTTGACGTCGGCGTCGAACCTCGGATCCAGCACGGACCGACGCACGTCCATCTGCGCCGCGTGGTGCGACACGATCGCTGGCCGCTCCCGGCGGAAGACCCGCTCCAGCCACCACCCTCGAATGTCGCACCGGTAGAACCTGGCGGCGCGGTTGACATGCCGCCGCTTGCCCGTGGACAGGTTGTCGACAACCACGACTTCATAGCCCTCTTGGACGAACCGGTCCACGATGTGCGACCCGATGAAGCCCGCCCCGCCCGTGATCAGAATCTTCATCTTCACGAAGCCGTCCCTCCTTGCCCGGCGGCCGACCGGTACCACCGGACGAAGGCAGCGATGCCCTCCTTGATCGACGTGCGCGGGGCGTAGCCCAGGAGGCTGATGGCCTTGCCGATGTCGGCGAAGGTGACCGGCACGTCGCCCGCCTGCATGGGACGCCACTCGATGCGAGCCGGCTTGCCAACGGCTTCTTCGATCAGCCGGATGACCTCCTGCAGCTCAACGATGTGGGAGACGCCCAAGTTCACCACCTCGAACGCGTGCGGGCGATCCAGCGCGGCCAGGATCCCTGCGACCGCGTCGTCCACATAGGTGAAGTCCCGGCGCGCCGACCCGTCTCCGAAGACCGGCACGGGGCGGCCTTGCTCCACGAGTCGGACGAAATGATGGATCGCCATCTCAGGCCGCTGCCGCGGGCCATAGACCGTGAACAGGCGCACGCAAGTGATCGGGATTCCATACAAGACGGAATAGGTCTGGCACAGGATCTCCCCTGCAAGCTTGGTGGCGGCGTACGGCGAGATGGGCCGCAGCTCGCTTTCCGACTCGCGGAACGGAATCCGTTCGCAGGCGCCATAGACCGACGACGACGACGCGAAGATGAAGTTCTGGATTCCCTTGTCCTTGCAAACTTCCAGAAGTTGCAGGGTCCCGCGGACATTGACCTCTTCGTAGAGCATCGGCATGTGCAGGGACGGGCGCACGCCCGCACGGGCAGCCGCATGGAAGACTCGGCTGATCGGGCGACTGACAAACACCCGCGCCAGGGCCCTGGGGTCCCGGACGTCCCCTTCGATGAGGGTGAACCGGTCGGAGCGGCGCGCGTCGGAAAGGTTCCGGCGCTTGATCGCCGGATCATAGTAATCATCAAAGTTGTCCAGGCACACCACATTGTGGCCACGGGCCAACAACGCATCAACAACGTGCGACCCGATGAATCCGGCGCCGCCCGTGACCAGCACTGCCCCGTCGCCGTCCTTCACGTGTGCAGCCCGTCCCTTCCCGCAATCGTTGCGTACATCCGGCGATCAGACGCCAGGCCGTAACCAGACCACGTACTCCACGTTTCCCTTCTTGCCGGCAATCGGCGAGCGCACCTCGCCTTTCCATCGCCACTGCTGTGCTTCCACAGCCACGCGGACCTTCCGGATGGCCTCCTGCCGCAGACTCTCATCACGGACGATGCCGCCCTTTCCGACCTTGCCCTTGCCGACTTCGAACTGTGGCTTGAGCAAGGCCACCACCAAGCCCTCGTCCTTGAGACACCGACGCACAGCCGGGAGGATGAGTGCGAGCGAGATGAAGGAGACGTCAATGGTGGCCAGGTCAATGGGCTCAGGCACCCGTGCGCGATCCAGGTAGCGCGCGTTGCACCGATCGACCACGACCACCCGGGGGTCTTGTCGGAGACGCCAGGCCAGTTGGCCGTAGCCGACGTCCACCGCATAGACACGCGCGGCGCCGCGCTGCAAGAGGCAGTCCGTGAACCCACCCGTCGAGGCGCCGACATCCAGGGTGACCAAGCCCTCCGGATTGATGCCGAACGCGTCCAGGGCCGCCGCCAGCTTGAGCCCGCCCCGTCCTACGTACGGGTGCTCCGGCTCGGTGATCTCGATCGGGGTGCCATCAGGAATGGGTTGAGAAGCCCGGCTGGCAACACGGCCGGCCACGGTGACGACGCCGGCCAGGATGAGACTCTGGGCCCGCGCCCGGCTCTTCACGATCCCGCGGCGGATCATGACCAGATCCAACCGCTCCGTCGCTTTCTCCCCCCGCGGGGCCGCCACTGCCACCTTTTCACTCTTCGACGTCGCTGTTGTCCTTACCAGCTTCGGAGAACTCCTCGAGGTCAAACGTTCGGGTGCGCTTCTTGCCGTCCTTGTCCTTGACGAGGATCTCCACCTTGCGCTCGGCCTCCTCTAGCATTTTGAGGCAGACTTTGGAGAGCTTGATGCCCTCCTCGAAGATCCGCATGGAGTCTTCAAGCGGCAACTCGCCGCGCTCCAGTTCGGCGACGATCGACTCCAACCGGGCCAGCGCTTCTTCGAATTTAACCGTGGCCACTCACTCGCTCCTTCAACTGCGCATTATACGCCGCCGGACTTCCGAATCAACTCGTTGGCGGTCTTCTGGACCTCGCACAGCAGCTCGCCTGCGGCCAGCCGCACATGCACGACCTCGCCGGGCCCGACGGCCGAGGCTGCCCGCAAGACGGTCAGCTCCGGCCACCGCCGCGTGATGCTGTACCCCCGCCCCAGGATCGCGAGGGGGCTCAAGTCATGGAGCGTCCCGATGGATTCTTCTATGGAGCGTCGCCACAATTCCAGCGTCACCTTCATTCGCTGCTGGAGCCGCATCCGCAGGTGAGGCAAAAGGGTCAAGCCCTGCTGGATCCGCTGGAGAGGGCTCCGCAGCAGCACGTCTTGCCGGAGGGCCTCGACCGCTGAACGCAGGTCTTTCAGGCGGTTCACCTGCGCCCGGCGCAGGCGCATCTCCAGATCGTCGCGCCGTTGCATGGCGCGGGCCACAAGCGCGGTCGGATCGAGAAGGCCGCGTCGCTCGGCTTCTACACGCGCGCACAGATCCCGGAGAACGGTCCGGACGGCATTTACGGCGCGATCTCCAGAGCCGACGACCCGCTTGAGGAGGTCGAGCCGGTCTCGCACCACGAGTTCGGCAGCCGCCGACGGCGTGGGGGCCCGCATGTCAGCGACGAAGTCGGCGATCGTAAAATCGATCTCGTGTCCCACGGCTGATACGACGGGAATGCGCGACGCCGCGATGGCCCGGGCGACGATCTTCTCGTTGAACGGCCAGAGGTCCTCGAGCGATCCGCCGCCGCGCCCCACGATCAGGACGTCAAAGCCACCTATCTCGTTAAGCTCCTCGATGGCGCGGGCGATCTCGCCGGCCGCACTCTCGCCCTGCACCGAGACGGGATTGAGCACGATGGTAACGCCGGAGTCGCGCTTATGGGCGACCTGCACGATGTCCCGAATCGCCGCGCCCGTGGGCGAGGTGACCACTCCAATCCGGCGCGGGAGAAACGGCAACGGTCGCTTGCGCGCCTGGTCGAACAGACCCTCAGCCGCCAGCCGTGCTTTGAGCTGCTCGAAGGCAAGCTGGAGCGCTCCGACGCCCTTCGGTTCGGCGTACTCCACGATCACCTGATAATCGCCCTTGGGTTCGTAGACCGTCACCCGTCCCCGGCAGACGAGTTGCAACCCGTCCTGCAAGGCGAACCGCAGGGAGCGTCCCACGGACCGGAACAGGACTGCGCGGATCTGACTAGCGGCGTCTTTCAGCGTGAAGTAGGCGTGTCCGGAGGTCGGGATGCGGAGGTTGGAGAGCTCCCCCTCCAGCCAAATGTCAGAGAAGGCAGACTCGATGTGGACTCGAAGGAGTGCCGTGAGCGCAGAGACGGTGTAGAGCGTTCGCGGAGGAGGCCCGCCGGGCATGCGATCAATCCATTATCCGCAGGCGTTCGATCGAGAGGGCCTTGCCTACCGTCGTGTCCACGTCGAGCAGCACCGCCGAAAAGACGCACGGGCCCGGGGCTATTTCGAAGCGGCGCGGCATCTGGGAAAGGAACTTCTCGATGGCGATTTCCTTCTTGATCCCGATCACGGACTCGGTCGGCCCGACCATGCCGACGTCGGTGAGGTAGGCCGTGCCCTTGGGCAGGATCCGCTCGTCGGCCGTCTGGACGTGCGTGTGGGTCCCGAACACCCCGCTGACCTCGCCGTCAAGGTACCAACCCATCGCCACCTTCTCGGAGGTCGCCTCTGCATGCATGTCCACGATCACGGTCCGCGCCTCCTGCTTGACCGCCTCGACCTCGTGCCGGACGACCCGGAACGGGCAGTCCACCGTGGGCATGGACACCCGCCCCATCACCTGCACCACGCCAACCTTCTCGCCCCCGGCGGTTGTCACCACGACGCTGCCGAATCCCGGTACGCCCTTGGGATAGTTAGCGGGGCGCAGCAGCCGTGGCTCGTCTTTGATATAGTCGATGATCTCCTTCTTGTCCCAGATGTGATTGCCGCTCGTGAGCACGTGCACACCCGCCGCAAACAGCTCCCGTGCCACGTCCGGCGTGACGCCGAATCCACCGGCGGCGTTTTCCGCGTTGGCGATGACGCAGTCCACCCCCCGTTCACGGACGAGCCGCGGCACCTGCCGGGCCACGGTCTTGCGCCCCGGCTCGCCTATGACGTCGCCGATGAAGAGAATTTTCACGCGCCTTATCCCGTGACTTAGATTTACTTCGCTATGTCTGTAAAACGGCTTTCACGGATGACCGTGACCTTGATCTGGCCGGGATACGTCAGCTCCTCCTCGATCTTACGGGCCAGGTCGCGGGACAGGACGGCGCATTCTGCGTCCGTGATCGAGTCCTGCTTCACGATCACCCGGATCTCCCGGCCAGCCTGGATGGCGTAGGCCTTGTCCACGCCCTTGTAGTCCACGGCCAGCTTCTCCAGCTTCTCGAGGCGCTTGATGTAGGCTTCGACGGTCTCCCGCCGCGCCCCCGGCCGGGCCGCCGACAGCGATTCCGCCGCTGCCACGAGCACCGTTTCGGGACAGAGCGGCTCAACCTGCTCGTGGTGCGCAGCGATGGCGTTGACCACCCGGGGCTCTTCCCCGTACTTCTTGGCGAAGTCCGCGCCGATGATGGCGTGCGGGCCTTCCTCCTCCTGGCTCAGCGCCTTGCCCATGTCGTGCATCAGCGCGCCACGCCGCGAGAGCCTGACATCCAGCTCCAGCTCCGAGGCCATGATCCCGCAGATGTAGGCCGCCTCCCGCGCGTGGTAGAGGTTGTTCTGCCCGTAGCTCGTCCGGAACTTGAGCTTGCCCAAGAGCTTCACGATCTCTGGATGGATGTTGGTGATCCCCAGCTCGAAGAGCACCTTCTCGGCCTCCTCAAGCATCATCTTGTCGAGGTCTTTCTTGACCTTCTCGACCACCTCTTCGATACGGGTCGGGTGGATCCGTCCGTCCGCCATGAGCCGCTCCAGCGACACCTTCGCAATCTCCCTGCGCAGCGGATCGAAGCCGGAGATCAGGACCGCCTCGGGCGTTTCGTCCACGACCAGATCGATGCCCGTCGCAGCCTCCAGCGCTCGGATGTTCCGGCCCTCCCGGCCGATGATCCGTCCCTTCATCCCGTCGCTCGGGAGCGGCACCACCGAGATCGTCGCCTCCGCCACATAGTCCCGCGTGATGCGCTGGATGGACCGGGTAATGATCTCCTTGGCTTCCCGATCGGCGATCTCCTTGGTTTCGTCCTGGATCCGCTTGATCATCTTGGCGGCGTCGAACTTGGCCTCACTCTCCACCTGCTGTAAGAGCGCCGCCTTGGCCTCGTCAGCCGTCATGCCCGAGGCGTATTCGAGCGCTTTGGTGCGTTCCTGGATCAGGTGGGCCACGTCGGCGCCTTTTTCCTCCAATGCCTTCTCCTGGACCGCCACCGTCTTCTCTCTTTTCTGGAGCTCGGACTCGCGCCGGTCGAAATTGGACATCCGGCGGTCCAGGGACTCCTCTTTCTGGACCAATCGCTTCTCCAATGCGAGGATCTCGTTGCGCTGAGCCTGCATCTCCTTGTCGAGCTCGGCCCTCGCCTGGACGACCATGTCCTTGGCTTCGAGCTGAGCTTCGCGCGCCCGCGTGGAGGCCTCTTTTTCGGCCGTCCGGACGATCTGGGCCGCGCGATCCTCCGCCTCACGGAGGCGCGAGGCGACCACCTTGACTTGAATGAGCCAGAGCATGCCGGCGCCCAGGGCCGCTCCGGCCACCACCGCAACGATCATAATGGCCAGTTCTGGAATGGTGTCCACCTCCCTTCACGCCGGAACGATGACGGCTTCACGCCCCGCAGGACAGAGCCATCGCGTCCGGCATTCACATCATGGGAGCGGAAATGGAAGGGTGTCGGTGAAAGGAGGACGGAAAGGCGATTACAGAAACGAGCCAATTGGCCGGCAGGACGCATACGGCAGGGAGAAAGGGTCGTCAGGAAGAGGCTTCAGCCTTTGTATGTACATGAGCGTCTGTGTCGCACGTCCCTCGTTTCGAGACCGAATACCCCGTTCTCCCGGGCTTTCCAGAACCTAAAGGTGTTCTTGCTGCTTCAGGCTCGAGCCATCACCGCATCTTGTTGCGTCGACTGCACCGGTCAGGTCTTACGAAAACTGCTCGTCCTCTTGAATCGTCTTGTTCGGCCTTGCCACTAGCCCTACAACTTGTAGGGCTTTCCACCGACGGGAGCATTCCGTTCCCGTCCGAGCGCCAGTGTAGCAAACCGCCTGCAGGCTTGCAAGAAAAAAAGCCCTACCTGGCGCCGCCGAGCGTCTCCTCGATCGAACTGATGAGACTGTCGGCCAGCTGCTCCACCTTCTCGTGCTGAAACTTGCGCGCCTGATGGAGTTGATGCGCCAGGTTCAGGGCCGCCAGGATGGCCACCTTCGCGGGCGTGGCCACTTTCATCCCCCCTGCCAGGGTTCGCATCTGCTCGTCGACTTCCCTGGCCAGCTCGTTCACGTACGCCTGGTCGGCTTCCCCCCGGATCGCGTACCGCTGGCCGTAGATCTCGATCTCAAGTCTCTGGCTCACCGTGCCCTCCGTTCATGAGCGTCAGCTCTTGCCTGTTTGCCGGTCGTCTTCCCGATGCTCAATGAGCGCCAGCTCGCCCAGAATCTTCCGCAGTCGGCCCCGGAGCCACTCCCGCTCCTTCTCCCACCGGCGGGAGTCGGCCACGTGGCGCGCCAGCTTGGCGTCCGCCTCGCGGAGGCGGGACTCCAGCTGCACCGCCCGCCTCTTCAGCCCGGTGGAATACTTGATGAGCTCCTTGACCTTCGCCTCAAGGGCGGCCATCTTATCCACGTCCGTCAGCACCCCTTCTCAAAAAACGACGCCGCGCACTCAAGCCCGCTCACCCGCTTGTATTCCCGGTAGCTCCGCAGGACCCGCTTCACGTAGAGCCGGGTCTCGGTATAGGGGATCGACTCGACGAACTCATCCGGATCGCCGCCGCCGAATTGCTGCGCCCATTTGGCCACGACATCGGGGCCGGCATTGTACGCCGCGATCGTATAGATCGGATTATGGTTGAATTTCTCCGCCAGATGTCCCAGGTACCGGCTTCCGAGCTTGATGTTGTAGCTGGGGTCGAATAACCGTTCCCGGTTGAACGTCTCGGCGCCCAGCCGGTTTGCGATCATCTCCCCGGTCTGGAGCGTCACCTGCATCAGTCCCAGCGCGCCAGCCGGCGACACTGCCGCCGGATTGTACGTGCTCTCTTCTCGGATGATCGCGGCCACGAGATGCGGGTCCACGCCGTGGTCCGCCACCGACTGGATCACCGGCAAGAGTCCCTGCGGGTAGGCCAATTCCCAGAACGCGGGGGGCACGCCGGTCACGCCGCGGTCAATCACATCAGGGAAGAACAGCTGTACCAATTTCAGGGCGCGATGGTACTCCCCGACCTCTTTGAAGAGGCCAGCCAGCCACAGAATGGCCCCCCTTTCTCCGCCGATCCGTCCGGGCAGCTCGCCCAGTTCTTCACCCGCCTCGCGCAGCAGACCCACCATGCGAAGTTCCACGGCGCGCTGGTAGTGAACGTCGGTCGTGACCGACTTGTCCTTCGGATCCAACCCGTGGAACGACATACCACCTCCGTCGCCTCCGACAGCGTCGGTCATCACGGCCATGCCCGTACGCGTTCGCGCCGTGTGGCAGTAATAGGTCAACGGGGCCTCTGCGCACAGCGCCTCGAACAGCGCGGCCGCCTTCTGCGGCTCGCCGGCCTTCTCCAGACTCCGCCCTTTCCAATAGAGCGCCGCCAAGCGGACAGGACCGTCCGGTTGGAGCCGAACGGCCTGATCAAAGGAGCGCATAGCTTCTTCATAGCGACCGCTCTTGTAGAGCAGCCACCCGGCGCGCCAATATCCTTCCGCAGCCAGGCCCTCCGGCTTTTCCTTTCGCCCGACTTGCTGATAGGTCTGGATCGCCTGATCCACACGACCACGATCTGCATGCTGGGCAGCCAGCAGCAGCGAGAACTTCGCTTTCGCCTCGCCTGCGAAACGTCCGGCTTCGGCTTCGCGCGCCATGGCTAGGAAAGGCTCGTCCAGCCCCAGCCGCAGGAAGATCCGGGCCAGCAAGACGATGGCCTCCTGAGCGGACCCGTTTGTCCCGCTTTTTACCAATTGCTCGAAGCTCGCGCGGGCGTCGTCATAGCGTTTGAGCCGCATGTGCGCGATCCCGAGGTTCAGCCTGGCCTGTTCCCGGTGCAGCCCGCCGGACGTCCCCTTGAGCACCTCTTCGCAGGCCTTCACCGCCTTAGGGTACTGGCCGGCGTCGAACAGCGTCTTGGCGCGCACCCAGCGCTCTTCTGCCGTCAATTCGGGAATCGCGACGCCTTCGCTCCGCAGGCGCTCCAGTCGCGCCGCAGCGTCGTCGGCTTGCGAGGAAGCCGCATACTGGGTCCAGATGCGCCGATAGGTCGCGACCGCGACGGCGGTGTCTCCAGCCTTCTCCAGGCACTCACCGTGGCGCAAGAGCACGGCAGGCGCCAAGGCATGGTTACTGTACTCCGACAGAAACTGCGCCTGCCGCGCCCGCGCGCGCCGGCAGTCGTCGGCCAGGAACCACGCCTCGGTTGCCCGCGCCAGAGCCAGGGGCCTGAGGAGACTGTCCGGGTAACGCTCGACCAGCAAGTCAAAGGCCGTCGCGGCTCCGTTGTAGTCGCCGCTTTTCATCCCGGCCTCACCGAGGTAGAAGTATGCGTAATCACCTAACACAGGCAGATGCAATGGCGCAGCCACGAGGTAGGGAATCGCTTGCCGATCGCCTTGCTCCTGGTACCACTTCCCCAGCAGCAGCTCGGCGCGACCGGCCCACGGTGTGCCTGAAAATTGATCGATGAGCCCCTGCAAGAGACGAGTAGCTGTTTCCTGGTCCTGCTGAGTCAACGATTGGACGGCCTGCGCCAGGCAGGAGAACGGCTCCCCACACTGGGCGCCGCCCGGAAGGTCAGCAGAAACGGCTGTGCCGAGGACGAGGACAACGCCAGCGGCAGCGAGCAGTGCGCCGAGCCGAAAGACACGTGACAGAAATGTAAAGGAAGACATGAGGGTTATCACGGAACGTGCAATCATGGCGAGGATTATACCACAGGGTGTTACGACTTCCGAGGAGTCTGTGGGAAGATCCCTCCCCAAGATTCCTGGCTTGCTGCCTATCCGGATGCTGTGTTAGGCTCTCTCCGCAATGTCCCTGATAGACCTCATCGCCTTGAGCGCAGACGAACTGGCCGCGCTGGTGCGTGACTGGGGCTGGCCCCGCTACCGAGCCAGGCAGGCCCTCCGCTGGCTCTACCAGGCCCGCATCACGGACATCGGCGCCATGACGGACCTCTCCCACGCCGACCGGGCGCGGCTGGCCGCGGAGGCGCGCATCGGATCGCTCACCCCATCCGAAGTCCTGACATCGGAAGACGGCACGCGGAAATTCATCTTTCCGCTGGAGGACGGAAAACGCATCGAAAGCGTGCTCATCCCAGATACCTCCTCCCGTTCGCATGATCGCCTGACCCTGTGTCTTTCCACCCAAGTCGGCTGCACACTGGACTGTACGTTTTGTTTGACCGGACAGATGGGATTGCAGCGTAATCTCAAGGCCCATGAGATCGTGGGGCAGGTCCTGACGGTGCAAAGATTACTGGATGGTGAACACCACCTCACAAATCTCGTATTAATGGGCATGGGCGAGCCACTGGCCAACGCCGCGGCGGTGGAGGAAGCCATCCGCCGCCTCACCAACCAGACCTGGGGCGTCGGCTTCTCGCCACGCCGGATCACGCTGTCGACGGCCGGGCTGAGCTCCCGGCTCAATCAGGTGGCGCGCATGGGCGTCAACCTGGCGGTGTCGCTGAACGCCACGACCAACGAACAGCGGAACCATCTCATGCCGGCGGTCAACAAGGTGTACCCGTTGGAGACCCTACTGGCGGCCTGCCGGGCCTTTCCCTTGAAACCACGCCGCCGGTTGACATTCGAGTACGTGCTGCTGGCCGGCGCGAACGACACAGAGCAGGACGCCGCCCGGCTCGTCAATCTGATGCGGGGCCTCCGCTGCATGATCAACCTGATCCCGTTCAACGAATTTCCGGGCAACCCGCACCGACGGCCATCCGATGAACGCGTGCTGCGCTTCCAGGCGATCCTGACCCGGCACGGACTGGAGGTCTATGTCCGCAAGAGCAAAGGACGGGACATCCTGGGCGCCTGCGGCCAGCTCGGCACGTTGCCTGACGCGTCGGTCCTCGTGCGACCGACCGATCCACGCAGTCCGCACCCCATCCCGATCCATTCGCACGGGTAGAGAAAGAAACCAGATCGTGACCGCTGTCCAGCGAATCCTGCGCGGTGTGACCGTTGCATCTCTGCTGGCGCTCATCCCTGCCGGTCAGCAGGCGATGGCCGGCCGTCTCAAGGTCCAGGAATTCACACTGGCCAACGGGCTCAAGGTGCTGCTCATGGAAGAGCACAAGGCCCCCGTCATCACGGTCCAGATTTGGTACAAGGTCGGCTCCCGTAACGAAGTCATGGGACGGGCCGGCCTCTCCCACATGCTGGAACATATGATGTTCAAGGGGACCTCCAAGTACGGGAAGGGCGAATTCTCCAAGATCATAGAAAAGAACGGGGGCAATGACAACGCATTTACCAGCCAGGACTACACGGCCTATTTCGAAAACCTGGCCGCGGACAAGCTGGAGCTCACTCTCGAAATGGAGGCGGACCGGATGAAGGGGCTCCTCCTAGACGACAAGGAGTTTCAGTTGGAGCGCGAAGTTGTCAAGGAAGAGCGTCGCCTGCGAGTCGAGGATGTCCCCGCTTCCTATCTCGCCGAGGAGATGTACGCCCAAGCTTTTATGGAACACCCGTACCATTGGCCCATCATCGGCTGGTTCAACGACCTGAATGCGATGACCAGCGAGGACCTCAAGGCCTACTACGAGAAATACTATGTCCCGAACAACGCAACCCTTGTGATCGTGGGTGACGTCAAGGCCGAGACCGCCTTGCCCATGATCAAGAGGCATTTCGAAGGCATTCCCAAAGGTTCCCCGCCCCCGCCGCCGTCGATCGTCGAGCCGGAGCAAAAGGGCGAGCGGCGGATCGTGGTGAAGCGCAAAGCCCAGCTCCCTTTCATCTATTTCAGCTACAAGGTGCCCAACTTCAAGAGCCCGGACGTGCATGCCCTGGCTGTGCTGGAGAACATCCTCTCGACCGGCAAGAGCGCGCGTCTCTACGATGCGCTCGTGTACCGGAAAAAACTGGCCTTGCAGGTGGGCGCCGGCTACTCCGAATTGGCGGCGTCCCCGGAGCTCTTCACTTTCTATGCAATGGTCAAACCAGGCGTAAAGATCGCTGACGTGGAAAAGGCGGTGCTGGCGGAGATCGAACGGCTCAAGAAGGAGCCGCCGACGGAGAGGGAACTCCAGAAGGCCCAAAACCAAGTGGAGGCCCACTACCTCTTCGAGCAGGACTCCGTCTTCCGGCAGGCCATGCTGTTGGGCACGGCGGAGACCGTCGGCGCCGGCTGGCAGTACATCGCCGACTATGTGGACAAGCTCAGAGGTGTCACCAAAGAGGACGTCCAGCGGGTCGCCCGCAATTACTTGAATGCGGACACCCGCACAGTCGGAATACTCATTCCGCTGCCGTCCACATCCGAAGGAGCCCCGGCGGCGGGGGGTCCCCGATGATCCGCGCCACATTCTTTATCGCAATGCTCGCAGTCGGGAGCGTCCTGCCGGTTGCATCCCACGCCGCCGGGATCAAACCGACTCGCGTGGTCACGGAGAATGGTATGACCGTGCTCATCGTGGACCAGCCCTCTCTCCCCGTCGTCACCGTGAACGTGCTCATCAAAGCCGGCGCGGTCTACGATCCGGACGTCAAGGCCGGCCTGTCGTACATGGTGGCCGGCATGCTCGACGAAGGCACCACAACCCGCAGCGCGGTTCAAATCGCCGAGCAGATCGAGTTCATCGGAGGTGAGCTGTCAACCGATGGAGGAGAAGACTTTGCGTCCGCGAAACTCCGGGTACTGAAGAAGGACGCGGAGCTCGGATTCACGTTGCTGGCCGATATCCTGATGAATCCCAAGTTCGACACGAAGGAGGTCGCGCGCGTCCGCAACGAGCTAGTGGGCTTCCTCCGGTCGGAGAAGGACGAACCGGACGTCATCGCCACCAAGGCCTTCAACGAGATCGTGTTCAAAGGCCATCCCTACCGGCGGCCGACCAACGGTGAGGAAAAGACCGTAACCAAGCTCACCCGGCCGGCCCTGATCGAGTTCCACGACAGGTTCTACCTCCCGAACCGCACTATCATGGCCATCGTCGGCGACCTCCGGGAGGCCGAGGCCCTCGCTCTGGTCAAGAAGCACTTCGGCAATTGGGCGCCGAAAGAGTTCCCGCTCCCGGCCTTCCACGCTCCGGAACCGCTGCCGAAGCCCATGCTGAAGCTGATCGACAAGGACCTCACGCAAGCGACGATCGTCCTGGGGCACGTCGGCATTGACCGGCGGAACCCAGATTTCTACGCCGTGGCGGTGATGAACTACATCCTCGGCGGCGGCGGGTTCTCCTCGCGACTCGTGAATCGGATCCGCGACGAGCAGGGCCTAGCCTACAATGTGGACAGCGTCTTCGAAGCGAATGTCATGCCGGGTCCTTTTGCCGTGCATGTGCAGACCCGGAACGCGGCGGCGAACCTGGCCCTCGCCAGCGTGTTCCAAGAACTCAAGCGCATCCGGACCGAACCGGTCCGCGACCAAGAGCTGGTCGACGCCAAAGCGTACCTGATCGGCAGCTTTCCGCTGCGCTTGGACACCAACGCGAAACTGGCCTCGCTGCTGAACCTTGTGGAGCTGCACAGACTCGGCCTGAGCTATTTCGACGATTACCCCAAGGCGATCGCGGCGGTGACGAAAGAGGACGTGTTGCGGGTAGCCCTGAAGTATCTCAACCCCGACCGCTACGCCCTGGTCATCGTTGCCAAATTGGCCGAAGCCAAGATTGATACCAATGTCGTCTCCAGCACGAAGTGACGCCGGTACGGAGGCCCTCGACCGTCTCAGGACGATCATGGGCGACATGAGCTCCGTGCTCGTCGCGTTCTCCGGCGGCATCGACAGCACGCTCGTCCTGAAAGTGGCGCATGACGTGCTGGACGCGCGAGCCGTCGCAGTGACGGCGGTGTCGCCCACGTTCCCCGCAATTGAATTGGCCCTGTCCCAAACAATCTGCGAGGAAATCGGCGCCCGCCAGATCATCCATGAGACTGATCAGCTCCGTGACTCTGCATTTGTCATGAACACCGCCAGCAGGTGCTACCGGTGCAAGACGGACCTCTACTCGGCGCTGGTGTCCCTGGCCACGCGGCTGGGGCTCGCCTATATCGTGAACGGGGCGCAATGCGATGACCTGGGCGACGATCGTCCCGGCCTCCAGGCCGCGCGCGAGTCCAGCGTGCGGAGTCCTTTGGTGGAGGTCGGCATGGGCAAGTTAGCGGTCCGGAAGGCGGCGCGCCTGCTGGGGCTGTCGAACTGGAACAAGCCTGCGGCCGCATGTCTCGCTTCGCGCATCACCCGCGGGGAGACGATCACGGTGGATCGGCTCAGACGGATCGAAGCCGCCGAGGAGTTCCTGCTACGCGAGGGCTTCCGTCAGGTGCGGGTGCGGGACCACGGCGGGTACGCGCGGGTCGAGGTGGGGCAGGATGAGCTCGTGCGGCTCTTCGAACCGACGATGCATGACTTCATTACCAGCCGGCTGACCGCGCTGGGGTTCGCCACTGTGACGTTAGACCCTGCCGGCTACCGCCAAGGCAGTACGAATCAACCACTCAAGCCATAACGCGGTTCCTGTCGCGGACCACCCCCACCGGCCTCCACTCTTGGCCGTGCCTTGTGCGCTGTCTAGCTCAGGTGTGGGTCGGTCTTCAGCAGTTCTCGCATTTTATTGACAAGGGCCTCGATGGGGAAGGGCTTTTGGAGAAAGTTTGCCAGGTCGGGATCCAGAAGCTTCTCACGGACGATCTCAAGCGGGTAACCGGAGATGTAGAGCACTTTCATGTGCGGGCGCGGCGAGGTCAACATGTCGGCCAATTCGCGCCCGTTAATACCAGGCATCATGACATCCGCGACCATTAAATGGATGGGACCTTCATGCCGTCTGGCAATCAGGAGCGCCTCACTATTGAAACGGGCCTCCAAGACTGTGTACCCCTGCTGCTCGAGACCCTCACGAACCAGTGCCCTGACTGACTCATCGTCGTCCACAAGCAGAATGGTCTCCATACCCGGGTTGGTCTTTCGCGTGATGTCATTCATAGGAGTCGATCTTATCGCCACGCGAGCTCTTGCGAAAGAGGCTAAGTTTGGCAGGTTTGGGGTATGCCTCGTGCGCGTTGAGCGTAGGAATAGAAAAACCGGAGGGGTCGAATCGAGTCGTTACACTGCGTACGCTTTGGAGCGGGCGACGCGGCACAGTTGTACCGCCTTCAAGTTGGCCTCGGAGAGGACCCTGCCGAAGGGGTTTTCAAGTTGAGATAGACCAGCATATGCCAAGACCCTAGAGTATGAAGGGATATCATGGTGATTTGCATTATCGCTAGGACGAATACCGCGTCCGCCCTGGCTGCACTCGTGAGAGTTTCCAAGCCGCGCCGACCTTCGACAATCCAAAGATCAGCCATTTCGAGGGGTCAAAGTTGTACCATCCCGGCCCATTCCGATAGTCCCGCTGGTGGGCGTGGTGATAATTGTGGTACCCCTCGCCAAAGGTCAAGAGAGAGACTACCCAACTGTCCCGGCTCGAGTCCACCGTCGTATGCGGCTGCTTCCCCCACAGATGACAGATGGAATTGATGCAGAAGGTGGAATTGAGCACGAAGAAGGTCCGCCCCACGCCCGCTAGAAGAAAGCATCCAAGCCCGCCGATCCACCCGTTATAGAGAAAGCCCACCACAAAGGGCAGGGCCATGCCAAACAGCACGAGGGGCACATAGTACCGGTCCTGCCACAGCACCAGTGGGTCCTGCCGCAGACGCGAGGTGTATTTCTCATCGAAGGCATGAGGGTCTTTGAAAAATATCCACCCGACGTGGCTGTACCAAAACCCTCGCTGGGCGTTGTAAGGGTCCTCTTCCTGGTCACACTGCGCATGGTGGCGGATATGCGCCGAAGCCCACTTGAGCGCCGAGTTTTCCAAAGCCCATCCGCCAGCGATCAACAAACCTGCTTTGACCCAATTGGGGCAGTCGAAGCTTCGGTGGGCGATGAGGCGATGGTAGCCGACAGTGATGCCCAAACCCGTGACGACATACAGGAGACCGAACATGGCCCAATCCACCCAAGTGTAATCGTAGAAATAGGCGTAGGCAGGGAGACCGACTAGGGCGCCCAGGGTGATGAGGCTGAAGAGCATGATCGTCCCATAACTGCACTGACGAGTCAGCGCCTTGACAGAGGCGGTGGTAGAGGTCATCACGACGGTCTCCTCGTTTGGGAAAGAGGAAAGTCAAGGAACAAGAAGGAATGCTCTTGCAGCAAGACAAGCGATGATTCGAGCGATACGGTAACACACTTCCCAGCAGAACACAACACAATTGGTTGCAGCTTGTGCCCCCCATCGTACAGGATTAGAATTGGCATCATCCTAAGGTCGCTCGGTCTGATTCGACCGAGAACGACATAGAGAGCCTGGATCGTTCGCCGCAGTCAAAGGAGGACGCTATGCCGATTTATGTCAGCCTGGTGAAGTTCACGCGGGAAGGGATCATGACGATGAAGGAAGAGGGCATCACCCGGTCCGACAAGGTGAAGAAGAACATCGAGGAGTTGGGCGGGAGACTGATCGCCGCCTACTATTGTCTCGGGGAATACGATGTGGTGGCCATCCTACAGTTCCCGGACAACAAGACGGCTATGAAGGCGGCGGTCAAGAACGCCTCGATCGGGCACATCTCGATCACAACTATGCCGGCCTTGCCAAGGGATGAATGGGCCACGCTGTTGCGTGAGGTCTGGAAGAAGAAATAGGGCTGGTTAGCTTTTCTCGAAGTCCTTGGCGACCGCGGCGAGGGCATCGTCGGCCAGTCGCTTATGGTCGGCGTCCGTGAGGCTCCGCTCGAGCACTTTCTCGGCGACGCGCAGGCCCAGCTCGCCGGCGTAGCGGCGCACCTCCTCGAGCGCCTTGCGGCGCTCCTGCTCGATCTCGCGGGCGGCATTCGTCTTGATCCGCTCTGCTTCGGCCGACATCCGACGCTCGTTCTCTTCCATCATTTGCTGTGCCCGGACCTTGGCTTGGGCAATCATCTCCTCCGCTTCTTTTTGCGCAGACCTCATCCTGGCATCGTACTCGGCCATCCGCCGTTCGGCTTCCGCGCGTTGCCGCTCCGCCGCCTCGATGGTCTCGCGAATTTTCCGCTCCCTAGCATCGAGGTTCTCCAGAATCCATGGAAAGGCATACTTGTAGAGGACGAGGAGAAGGATGCCAAAAGAGACCCACTCCCAGAAAAGCAGCGACGAGAAGAAACGCGTGTCAAACTGTGGCATGAGGGCTTCGTCCTTTTATTTGCGAAGGCCCATGATGATGAAGGCAATCACAATCCCATAGAGTGCGATCGCTTCAACGAGAGCGAACCCGATCCACATGTACTTGCCCACTCGGCCCTCCGCTTCCGGCTGGCGGGCCACCGCCTCGATCATCTTCCCGAAGATGTACCCGATTCCCACACCGGCGCCGGCGAACCCGGCGGCCGCCAACCCCATTCCCAACAGTGCAGCCGATGCAGCGTCCATTCAGCGTTCTCCTTTCTCTCCGCAAGAGGGCCTACTAGTGTGCGCCTTCGGCATGCCCGTGCAGGGTGATGGCATCGCCGAGGTACACGCAAGTCAATATCGTAAAAATGTAAGCCTGAATAACGGCAATCCCGACCTCCAGGGCATTGATGGCGATGGAAAAGACAAACGGGAGCCAACGGATCCAGATCACGGTCAGGATAACTGGTATCAGAATGCACATCCCGACAAGACCCCACGTGCCTGTCGCAACGATTACCCGACGCCATCCCACAACCAATACCGCCAGGAGGATCAGGAGTCCGACTTTGACTGCCAGCGGAGCCGCTATCAAAGGAATTGAGACAACCATCCCAAAAAGGACAGCGAGAATCGTGTGCCCCGCCGTCATGTTGGCGAAGAGTCGGACCGCCAGTGACAGCGGCCGCGCCAATTGGCTGACGAGTTCGATCGGCACCATGAGGGGAAGCAGCAATACCGGAGTCCCCGCCGGCATCAGGATCCCGATGAACTTGATACCGTGCAGCACGAACCCGACAACGATGCTCATGCTGTACACGAACAACGCGAATGCTGCCGTGACCACGATCTGACTGGTCACGGTGTACGAACCTGGGATCAGCCCGAGGAGGTTGCAGAGCAGAATGAACACGAACAGGGTCGCCACAAACGGAAAGAACATCATGCCCTTCTCACCCATCGTGTCCAGGATCATACCCCGGATGAACTCCACCAAGATCTCGGCAAGGCTCTGCAGTCTCGTCGGGACGAGTCGCTGCTGTCTGGCTGCAATGATCAGTAGGGAGGCGGCCAGGACGATGATGATCCACATCATCACCACGGCTTTGTTGGGAGAAATATCCAGCCCGAACAGCAACAGCGACCCATAGGGGTGCAGTTCAAAGGGGTGGAGGGGGTTGCTTTCCATGGCTCAAAGACGTGACGCAGTCCGATACACGTTCAACAGACCCGCAGACATGCCCAGGAAGACACCAATGATGATACCGAATGGACTGGAGCTGAAATACGAGTCGGCCAGGTACCCCAAGCCGCCGCCCACGATCAGGGCAGCCACCAACTCGACGCCGATCCGCACGGCGATCGAGAGGCCTTTCCGGAACGCATCGGGCTGATCAACCATGAAACCCAGCGTCTGCGGCTTCCACCGGGCCAAGGACGCGTCCTGGCACGTCCGGGGCGGGCGGGTTGAGATATCGCGAAGTCTCGGCTGAGCGGCGTTCAAATTGCTCCGGTGAAAAATCGGGCGCCATCTAAACAGAATCGCTGATGGAAGTCAAGGCTGCAAGACACCTTGCTGGGGCCCTAACAGGTGAGTTAAGATGCCTCACACGAGGGCTCCTCACGGTGTTTCGAACCCCACGCAAATCCTTTCTGAGGGCTTCCCCGCCCATCCCGTTGGCGACCGTCCTGCCGCTCCCGGTCTGCTCGACGTTCGAGCTCTACCAGCGCCTGACTGGGGATGTGCGCTGCCCCGTGCTGCTGGAGAGCGGCCAGGGGCCCAGTGGTGTCGCCCCGGGACAGCGGTACTCGATCATCGGCGCCGATCCCGTGCTCCTGTTTCGTGGCACCGGGTCACGCGTGGGCTGGTGCGAAAGAGGTGAGGAATGGATCATCCGTGCCGGGGATCCACTGGCGGCGCTCCGGGATCTGCTCCCTCGCATGGCCGTCCCTCGCCCTTCCGGGTTCCCTCCATTTTATGGGGGTGCCGTCGGCTATTTCGGCTATGACGTGGCCCGCTGGTTTGAGCGTCTCCCCCATCCACCACTCGATGACCTGTGTCTCCCCGATCTGGAGCTCGCCTTCCTCGACCTCGTGGCAGTCGCGGACCATCACCAGAAAGTGTTGTGGCTCATCTTCTGCCCCTTCGGGGAGCGCTTCATCAAGGAGTCGCGTGAGGAACTCTATGAAGAAGGGCAGGCTCGGCTGCTTGCGCTAGAGAAGCGGCTGACCGGGTTGCTGCCCGTCTTGCTCGACACGAGCCCGCAGGTTCCGCCGCACGTGACGCCCGGCATGTCAGATGCTGACTATACGGATCGGGTGCGACGGTGCCTCGACTACATTGCGGCCGGTGACATCTATCAGGCCAATCTGTCCCATCGATTCGCCGTCGATTGGGGCGGGCGGTCGCCGCGCTCCATCTACTGCCGCCTGCGCGAGATCAATCCCGCGCCCTTCGCCGCCTTGCTCGAACTGCCGGACGTCACGCTGGTCAGTTGCTCGCCGGAACGGCTCGTGCGGATCAGCGGGACCGAGGTGGAGACCCGGCCGATCGCCGGCACCCGCCCGCGCGGCGCCTCCACTGACGAGGACCACCTCCTGATCGAAGACCTGCTGATGAGCCCGAAAGAGCGAGCCGAGCACATCATGCTCGTGGACCTGGAACGCAACGACCTGGGACGCGTGTGTACGTACGGCAGCGTCCGCGTGGACGAGTTCATGGTCGTCGAGCGCTATTCGCACGTGAGCCATATCGTGACCAACATCCGCGGCCGGCTCACGCCCGGCAAGGACGCGCTTGACGTGCTCCGCGCGGTCTTCCCGGGGGGAACCGTGACGGGCGTGCCAAAGGTCCGCTGCATGGAGATCATCGACGAACTGGAGCCGGTCCGCCGCGGGCCTTACACTGGCTCCATCGGTTATCTCAGCCCGAGCGGCGACTTGGACCTGAATATCATCATCCGGACGTTGGTCATCGCTGGCGAGCGCGCCTACCTGCAGGTGGGCGCAGGCATCGTTGCGGACTCCGACCCCGCTCGTGAATACCAGGAGACCCTGTACAAGGCCGAAGCGCTGCTAAAGGCGCTGAGAGAATCCTGAGCGATGTGGATTTATCTGAATACCCGGTTCGTGTCGAAGGAGGAGGCGAAGATTTCGGTCTTTGATCACGGCTTCCTGTACGGCGACGGCGTCTTCGAGACGCTGCGGGCCTATGGAGGAAAGGTCTTGCTGTTGAGTGAGCACATCGCTCGCCTGGAACAGTCAGCGGCCCGCCTTCATATCCCCATGCCGGTCAAGCGCAGCCGGTTGTCTGCCATCGTCGCGGAATCGCTCGAGCTGAACAAGTTGACAGACGCCTATCTCCGGATCACGGTCTCGCGTGGTCTGGGTGAGATCGGACTGGACCCAGCGCTCTGTAAGAATCCCACGCTGGTGGTCATCGCAATGCCCTTTGAGCCGTATCCTGAATCGTTCTACACGGACGGGGTGTCGGTCGCGGTCGTACAGACCAGACGCAACTTGCCAGAAGCCCTGCCGCCTCATGTCAAATCCCTGAATTACCTCAACAACATTCTGGCGAAGATGGAGGCGACGGCGCTCGGAGCCTACGACGCCGTGTTGCTGAATCATCAAGGGGAGGTGACCGAAGGGACAACCAGCAATGTGTTCGTAGCCCTTGGAGGCCGCCTTCTGACGCCGGCTCATGACTGTGGCATCCTTGCCGGTATCACCCGCAACTTGGTGTTACAACTGGCACGCGAACTGGAGATCCCAACGGAAGAGACGCGGCTGACCGCGGCTGACCTCCCAATCGCCGACGAGTGTTTCCTGACCAATACGACCGTGGAGGTGTTGCCGGTGACGCAGGTGGATGGACAGAAAATCGGAGACGGCCGGGCGGGCGAAATCACCCGACGGCTGCATGCTTCATTTCGGGACAGTCTTGACCGGTTCCTTGCCGACCGTTGACCGGTCGGCAATCCGCTCGACCTTGACCTTGGACACGCGCCGATCTCCGAGGTCCACCACAGTAAACTTGTAGTCCCCATGGTAGAAAACCTCGCCGCCGCGCGGGAGCCCCTGGATCTGGTAGGTGATGAACCCGCCGAGCGTCTCGTAGTCCGACGACGGGGGGATCGGCAGCCCGTATTCCGACACGAGGTCCTTGACCGGCATCGAGGCGTCAACCAGGATCGCGCCGTCCTTGAGGCGTTCCACCGTCTTCTCTTCTGTGTCGTACTCGTCCTGGATCTCGCCGACGATCTCCTCAATCACGTCCTCCAGCGTGACCAACCCTTCGACGCTGCCGTGCTCGTTGACCACGATCGCCATGTGAATGCGGCGGCGCTGCATCTCTTTCAGTAGCACGCTGACCTTCATGACTTCGGGTACGTAATAGACGGGATGTAGCAAATTTTTCAGGTTCAACAGCTTGCCGGCCGCGACCTGACTCAAGAGGTCTTTCTGGTAGAGGATGCCCAGCAGATCGTTGAGGCCCTTTCGGTACACGGGGTAGCGGGAGAACTTGTTCTCGTCGATGTACTTCAGCAGGTCCGGTGTCGGAGTGTCGATCTCGATGGCGCACATCTTGGGACGAGGGACCATCACTTCCTTCACCGACATGTCGGTGAACTCAAACACACTGTGGATCAACTCCTGTTCGGTCCTGTCGAAGATGCCCTTCTCGCGGCCTTCCTGCATGAGTAGGTTGATCTCTTCCGCGGAGATAAAGACCTTCTCTCCCTGAGCGGCTTTGCCGAGTACGCGCAGGACGGCTCGGCTGGACATGGCGAGGGGACGAATGCCCCAAGCCGCCACCCGCGCGAACCATTCCAGGGGACGCGCCGCCAACAGCGCCAGGCGCTCAGGGTTCTTGAGCGCCAATATCTTGGGGACGAGCTCGCCGAACACGAGCGAGAAGTACGAGATGATGAGCACCACGATTCCAACTGCAACCGGTTCGGCCACGGCGTGCATGAAGTTCAACGGGAGCGCTTCGAAGACAGGCTTGAGATGATCGATGGCGACGACGCCGCCAAGCGCCGCGGCCGTGGAGCCGGCCACTGTGACGCCTATCTGAATCGTCGCCAGGAAACGTTCGGAGTCCTCCTGAAAACACTGGACGAGGCGGGCCTGGGGGTTCTTCTCCTCGACCAGTTGCTTGATCCGACTGCGCCGCGTGTTGACGATGGCCAACTCGGCACAGGCGAAGAAGCCGTTCAGGAGGATGAGGGCAGCGATGATGATGAGTTCGACCCACATAGGATCTTCAGCCTGCGGACCATGCCTCCAGTTTAGGCGGATATTGTAGCCGAAGCGCTCCCACGTTTCACACGTTTCCTATCAAAAAGCAATAACATCATCAAAACGCTCAAAAATCGCGCGGTTTCAGGGATGAGAATGTTTATGACAAGTTCGACAGGTCGTTGACACCCCGAGAAGTGGTTGGCTATTGTGAGCCGCATGTCGCTGAATCTTTGCGCATATGGGCAGGCTAGTGGCCTTGCTTGCCTGCTGGTCCTGGGCGTCTCTTCGCAAGAAGTCATGGGAGAACCGATCTATCAGTATAAGGATAAGAATGGAGTCATGCACTTTTCCAACGTCCCGACCGATCCGCGCTATCGAACAGTGGTCGCGAACGACCGCGTGCAGGCCAGCAGTGCCCCTACCGTTCCCAGCCAGCCAATCACGGCGCTTTCCTCGCAGATCAGCGAGACCAGCGCGTCGCGTTCCGGCGAGTCAGTCTATCAGTACGTGGACCGGAACGGACTGATCCACTTCACCAATGTTCCGACAAGCCCTCGCTACAAAAAGATTCGGGGCCCGCGGGCGTTCACTCAGCTCCAGCCGAAACGGCTCTCGCCCGCCCTGCACCAGACGATCACACAGACCTCGCTGGCGTACCGCATGAACCCGGCACTGGTTCGAGCCGTCATCCAGGCCGAATCGGCGTACGATCCCAACGCCGTCTCGCCCAAGGGCGCCATGGGGTTGATGCAGTTGATGCCGGAGATGGCGTGGTCCTTAAACGTTGCGAATCCCTATGACCCCAAGCAGAACATCTCCGGCGGAGTCCGGCACCTTCGCTACCTGCTGGACCGCTTCGGGGGCAACCTGGAACTGGCCCTGGCGGCCTACCACGCGGGGGAAACTCGCGTGTCGCGCGACAGCCGGATCCCGCGGATCAGCGAAACCCAGCAATACGTTCGCAAGGTCATCCGCTTCTACCAGAGCTTCTCAAGGGATGGAGGGGGGAGCGACCGGCTCTACGCCGCCGAAGTCCAATCGCACGTGACTCGGCGCTTCGTCAATTATCTCAGCCCGAACTAAGCTTCCGCGCCCGAAGCTTTCACGCCGGCTCCTCTGACCAGCGCGCGACCGGGCGCCTCCGCGTGCAGTTGAGTGTGGCAATCCCACCCGCTTGCAAACTCCTCCGGATGGTCGGAGCGGAAATGCGCCCCCAGGCTGTGCTCGCGTTGCAGCGCCGCTGTCGCGACCAGATGGCCCACGGTGACCATGTTCTGGACCTCCCACTCGCGGCGCGTCCGGCAGCGGTTTCTGAGCCGCCCCCCCCATTTCTCAAGTTGCGAGAGCGCAGCGTGCAGCCCCTGCTTGCTCCGGATGATGCCAACCTTCTCCCACATCAAGCGCCGCAACGAGTTGAGCAGCTTCTCCATGTCCAGGTGATCACCGCGATCGTCCTCCGCCTCGCCGGCCGCCACGTCCTGCGCTCCAAAGGCCCCGCGCCCGGGGAACAGGTGACTGGCGTACTCGGCGGCGGCCTCGACCGCGCGGGCGCCGAAGACCAACCCTTCCAGTAACGAATTGCTGGCTAGGCGGTTCGCGCCGTGGACCCCCGTGCAGGCGACTTCTCCGGCGGCGAACAATCCGGGTACGCTCGTAGCCCCTCGCGTGTCCGTCCACACCCCACCCATCATGAAATGCGCGCTCGGACAGACCGGGATCATTTCCTCCGTGATGTCCACGTCGTACCGCAGGCAGGTCGCGTAAACCGTCGGGAACCGTTCCCGGATGAAGCCGGGGGCGAGGTGGGTCACGTCCAGGTAGACATGGCGGGCAGACGTCTCCGCCATCTCGTTCCAGATCGCGCGGGACACGATGTCGCGCGGGGCCATCTCGGCCATCTCATGGTAGCGCTTCATGAAGGCTTCGCCCTTAATGTTGCGGAGAATGCCCCCCTCCCCGCGCATGGCTTCCGTGAGCAAAAACTGGGGCGTCGCCGGCAGGTACAGCGCAGTCGGATGGAACTGGACGAACTCCATGTCTTCCACGATAGCCCCGGCTCGATAGGCCATCGCAATCCCATCGCCGGTGGCAACGGGCGGATTGGTGGTCCGGGCATAGATCTGGCCCGCCCCGCCCGTGGCCAGCACCACGGCCTTCGCTTTGACCTGTTTCACCGCCCCGGAGGATTCGTCTAGCACGAGAGCGTCCACACAGCGCCCTTGCGCATCCAGCAGCAGGTCGATGGTGAAGTGGTGGTCCCGCCAGGCGATCTGCGGCAGGGAGCGCGCCCTATCCAGGAGCACGCGCACCATTTCGGTGCCGGTCGCATCGCCGCCGGCCCGCAGGATCCGATGCCGGCTGTGCGCGGCCTCGCGGGCCAGGGCGTAGCCGTCCCCCGCGCGATCGAAGCGGGCGCCCCAACGGATCAGTTCCTGGACCCGGGCCGGGCCTTCCTCGACGAGCACCTGCACGGCTTCCTGCCGGCACAGCCCTTTCCCCGCGCGCAAGGTGTCGTCGCGGTGCAGTGCGATATCGTCCTCCTCGGAGGCGACCGCCACCCCGCCTTGCGCGTAGATGGAGCTGCCTTCGGCAGGACTGCCCTTCGTCAACACGAGGACGCGGCCGGCCCGGCTCAAGCCGATGGCCGCCCGCAATCCGGCGACACCGCTTCCGATGACGAGGAAATCGGCGGCGGGCAGGGTTGGCGTGGCGGAGCGGCGCCTTGCCATCCTAGCGCCCCCTCGGTCGTTCGCTCTGAATCCGGCGATCGGCCATGCCGAAGGGCGGGTCCCCATCCACGCCGCTTACGGTGAGAGTCTGATGGCCGACCAACCGGAGGATGGCATGGCCCCGCTCCCTGAGTGGCTGCTCATCGGTCGCGCGCTGCCATTGCCCGAGCCAGTGGAAATAGACGGCCACGTCGGCCCCGTCCACCATGACCCGGTCGATGGTGAGGTCGAGGGTGATCCGATCATAGACGGCGAAGTCGCGTTGGATCTCCTCCTCGAGCTTGCGGAGGTTGTCGAGCGGCATGAACAGGCTGTGAAAGACGCTTGCGTCCTTACCCGTATAGGCCTGCCGGATCCGCTCCACCGTGGTGTCGATCTTCCGAACACGGGCCGCATCGTCGGGATTGATGTTGCTGGCTTTGGAGCAGGCCACCGCCACCAGCCCGATCAGACCAAAGACGGTCCAGCAGGCGAGCGGCTGCGCGCGACTTACGATCCACGCGATCATGCCGGCATTATACACCCTTCCGACACGCCCTATTCTTGACAAGCCAGCACTAATCACATACGCTCAGCCCGGTCTCACGGCGGCATCCGGAATTCCCTACTTGCTATTGCCGACTGGATTAGGTAGCTTACTGCAAGCTTCAAGGAGCGCGTCATGTCGAGTGTCGTCAAGAAGCGCCGAAAGAAGATGCGGAAGCACAAGCACCGGAAGCTCCGCCGGCGCATGAAATTCGCTCGCCGCCGGTCCTAAGCGGCGCGTCCGTCGCAAGGAGGCATAGTCATGCCAACAGAAGGCAAGAAGGTCCACATCAAAGTCCGGACAATCCATGCGACCTACATCGGCGATATCCTTCTGCCGGCCATGCGCAACCGTGTGTCCGATTATTTCAATGACGAAAAATACATGTTCCTGAATCTCACCGACGTCAGGATCGAGAACACCACGGACCGTGTGGAGTTCGTCTGCCTCAATAAGCACCTGATCGAGTCGATCGTCCTCGCCTGACGGCGAGGGACGTTCGTCCGGCCACGCACACTCCCCCATGCCCCGCCTCGCCCCGTTCGGTCGGCTCTTGCCCTATCTTCGGCCGTACCGACTCCGCATAGCCGCGGCCGCGCTGCTCGTCATGGGCACGGCCGGCGTCACCCTCAGCATGCTCTGGGTCATCCGGCGCCTGGTGGACACGGTCCTCGTCCAGCGGGACGCCGCCGCGCTGAACACCGCCATCGCCGAACTAGGCATGCTGTTCCTCGTCCAGGGGCTCCTCATCATGGGCCACAGTTACCTGACGGCCTCAGCCGGCCAGGGCATCATGGCCGACTTCCGGACGCATCTCTTCAACCACCTGCAGAGCCTCTCTCTAGGATTTTTCGCGCGACGGCGGACCGGCGAATTGATGTCGCGACTTATGAACGACGTGGGTGCGCTGCAGTCCACCCTGACGGAGATTCCGATCGACCTCGCGAAACAGGTCGTGACGCTAGTCGGCGGGCTTGCCATTCTGTTTGTCATGAACTGGCGTTTGTGCCTGTTGATTCTGCTCCTCCTCCCGGCCATCGTGCTGATCGCCCGCTTCTTCGGCCGGCGACTCAAGGCGCTTTCCACCGGCATCCAGGACGAGACCGCGCGCGCCTCGACGGTTCTGGAGGAAGTGCTCTCCGGCATCCGGATCGTCAAGTCTTTCGTGCGGGAAGATTACGAGCGTTCCCGGTTCGGCACACAGGTTCGCCGCACCTTGGACGTCGTCCTCAGGCGGGCGCGGATCATGGCGATCTTCGTGCCCACGATCACCTTCGCCACCTTCACCGCCGCGGCGGTGGTCCTCTGGTACGGCGGGTCCCAGGTCATCCGCGGGACGATGAGCCCGGGGGACCTGATCGCGTTCGTGCTCTATGCTGGTCTGCTGATCGGACCCTTCGGGACCTTCGCACGCCTCTTCTCCCACGTCAAGGAAGCCCAAGGCGCGCTCGCGCGAGTGTTCGAGATCCTGGACACGCGGCCCGACGTGACCGACGCGCCCTGCCCCCGGCCGTTACCACCGGTGCGGGGCTACGTCGCCATGGAGAGTGTCAGCTTCTCCTACGACGGGCACACGACCGTGCTCTCGGACCTATCTTTTAATATCCAGACGGGGGAAGTGGTCGCGGTCGTCGGGCCGTCGGGATCCGGAAAGACCACCTTGATCAATCTCATCCACCGGTTCTACGACCCGGTGACGGGCGTCGTCACCATCGACGGCTATGACCTCAAGTCCGTTACCATGCAGAGCCTCTACCAGCAGATCGCATTGGTGCCGCAGGAGATGCACCTCTTCGGCGGCACCATCCGGGACAACATCCGCTATGGACGGGTCTCCGCCAGCGACGAGGAGATCGTGGCCGCCGCCCGCGCGTCCAACGCGCACGACTTCATCACCGCCTTCCCGGACGGCTACGACACTCTCGTGGGAGAAAAAGGCGTCAACCTCTCGGGTGGACAGCGCCAGCGGATCGCCATCGCGCGGGCCGTTCTCAAAGACCCGCGGATCCTCATCCTCGACGAGGCCACCTCGTCATTGGACAACGAATCGGAGTCACTGGTGCAGGACGCTCTGGACCGCCTGATGAAGGGACGGACGACGTTCGTGATCGCGCATCGGCTCAGCACAATCCAGAAGGCCGACCGGATCCTAGTGCTGGACAAAGGCCGGCTCGTCGAAGAGGGTACGCATGCCGCCCTTCTCGACAAGAAAGGCCTCTATTACCACCTCTACACATTGGGTCTGGTCGAAACGCAGCTTATCTGATCTTGGAGAGGTCCACTTCCCAGCTCATCGCGTCACCCATGGGAGGGAACAGCGTTATCTTCGTAACGGCATTCGGGTCAAAGGACGAATACGGGAACGATGCCACGATCTTTCCCCGGAAGGCTGGCCCCTTCTCGTTCTTCTTGGCTCTGTCCGGCTTAGCCATTTCCCCCTTGATCATCTTCCCGCTTTGTTCCAAGGTAGCAGTAGCGCCTTCGGCAAAGTCCGCGGTATCGCCGCAAAAATCAAATTCAATCTTCAGCACCTTCGCCTCGAGGATTTTTTGAACCTGCTCGTCGATCTTCGCCTTGTCCTGCTCAGCTTGTTCCGGGTTACGAGCGATTGCGCCGCCCAATCGATTGAGCGTGACCGTCTTGGTCCGGATGGCACCACCTCCTCCGCAGATGTCCTCCTTGAGATTGGCCCCAAACCTCGTGGAGATGGTCTTCAGCTCTTCGTCTTTCATCTTCTTGCCGTCCTCGATCGCCTGCTTCACGGCGCCAGCATCAAGATCCACCACGATCGCGCCGGACGGAGACGCAGTGAAGCACCACACCGCAGCAACGGCAACTACCCCTCTCATCCTCCATACCCAAGCCATCATTGGCACGCCCCTTTCTCAGCTTGTTGGAATCAGTACAACTGTACGCTTTCATCATTGTAAGAAATCGCTTCCGCCTTTGTAAACCCGCTTGCCAGAGTGCGGAGACCCCTGTTACAGTGTGTGCCGTTCAACGCCCAGCCTGTCAAGCAAGGAGAATTGACGTGGAAAACGACTTGATCGCCAGACTAAAAGAAGTCCTCACCGATAAGAATTACAGGGACATCCCCTTCGATTTTGTGGTCGAGCATGTCCGGGAAGCCATCAAGGGCCGTGCGATCAAGGCCTTCCACGTCAACAAGCACATCCCGAATGGCTACGAGGATCAAGGCGCGTTCAATCTGCTGATCGTCACGGCAGGCAATCACCTCTTCGACTGTGTCGTTGGGGAAGAGTACTTCCGTTACGACGCGGTCGCTATCCAGGCCATCGACAAATTCCAGGTCATCGACGGGCAGTGGGAGAGTAAGGAGACGAACAAGACCGAAGAGTTCCTGAGCCTGCGTCTGTCGCACGGCGATGAGAGCCACATCGCCCTGGCCCTGGATGACGCCGAGCGTCCCAGCCTCACAGCCCTGTCCGACACGATCCTCTCCATCCGCAACCCCGAAAAATAAATCCGCTTAACCACCAAGCCTCACAATGATGTCCCACTCCTTGGCAGTCACTGGCATTACGGACAGCCGGTTCGCCCGGGCCAGCAACCGCATCTTTTCGAGCCCTTTGGCCTTGCGCAACGTATCCAGGGTCACGGGCTTGCGGAGCGGCTTGATCGCTCGCAGGTCCACCATGTCCCAGATTGGCTTCTCAGGCGTCGCTTTAGGATCATAGTGTATGTTCTTCGGGTCGAACTGGGTACGGTCGGGGTACGCCTCCCGTATGACTTCCGCGAGACCGACCACAGCCGGCGGGTCGCAGTTGCTATGATAGAAGAGCGCCTTGTCGCCTGCCCGCATCCCCCGCATAAAGTTGCGGGCCTGGTAGTTTCGCACTCCGTCCCAGTGGTTGGTCGAGTTCTTCGACTTCACCAGGTCGCCAAAGCTGAAGGCGGTAGGCTCCGACTTCATCAACCAATAGCGCGTGGCCGGCATGGCCGCAGAATATTCTCCGCGGCAGGTCGAGTCAAGCCTTGCCACGCCACCAGAGTCCGGCTAAAGTATGGCTATGGGTGCCCTACAGCTTGACGACCGCGCGCCAGCATTCAACCTGCCGAGCGTGGACGGCCGCGCCTACTGCCTGGAGACGTTCGCCAACAAACCGGTCCTCGTGGTGATCTTCAGTTGCAACCACTGCCCGTATGTCCAGGCCTACGAAGATCGCATGGTCGCCATCCAACGAGACTATCGGGACCGCGGAGTGCAGTTCGTCGCCATCAATTCGAACGACGACAGGAACTACCCAGAAGACAGCTTCGAGCGCATGGTCGAGCGCGCCAAGGCCAAGGGTTTCAACTTCCCGTACCTCCGTGACGCTAAGCAGGCGGTCGCGCAGGCCTACGGGGCCACCCATACTCCCCACCTCTTCGTCTTTGACCGTGAACGTCGCCTCTGCTACACGGGGAAGATCGACGACAACTGGCAGGACCCGTCGGCCGTGTCGCGTCATTATCTGAGGGAGGCTCTGGATGCCCTCTTGCAAGGGTCCGCGCCGACCGACGCCATGACTCATGCGATCGGCTGTACGATCAAATGGGCCCACTGAGTCAGTCGGCTCGGCACTAGACAGCCGTAGGGAGAGACCCATCGCCTCATCCCCCGCAAATAAGGGTACTCTCTTGGTCCACAGTCACCGGCTCGGCGCCGCCTGTGGTTTTCCTTTGATGGCCTCAGAGGCCAGATACCCCCGGTAGTCGATCTGAATCAGGGGACGCATTTTGTGACTACCCTTCCGTTCCTCATCGCTTCCAGGTCTCACAAAGGCCGACGGTTGGAAATCAAGCTCGAAGAAGTTATCTGGTGGCGGGTTCTTGGAATCCTGCCAACTAGCCATCGGGTGATTAGTCAATCCGAACCGGAGATACGGACCTCGAATCGCAACATGACCGGATAGCGACGCATGGCGTGGTCCCGGTTGAGGGCTCCACAGCGTGAAGCTGATGCGTTCTGCGGCGCCAGCCTGTGTGAGTCCGTCAGCCAGAACCGGCGCCAACAAGGCTAGCTCGTCTTCGGTGAAGACCGGCTCCGAAGGAGTGGCAAGGCTGAGCACAGCTCCTAATGACCCCTGGCCGCTCCTGATCCGGACACCGCGCAGGAGCATGGCGACCTGTGCCGGCTTAAGCATGGCCGGGTGCGTGTTCCATCCCGCTTCGTCCATCCCACCAGCCGACGTATCAGTTTCCAGTTGAACGAACGTACGGTCCTGCTGATAGAGGATCCGCGTAGGCGGTGGGGGCAATGTACAGCCTACGAGCGCACCCGCGAGGAGCAGCGTTGCTCCGCCAAACAAGGCGTAATTGTTCATGCGCCGATTATAGGTTATCCCTACGACCGCGTCTACGCCATTCGGATCAGCGAGGACACTGAACAAATTAACTGTCGTGTAACGGTTGCTTGATCCGTTGGAAACTCACAGGCTTTACCTGCGATCAAACACCTTGGCGTCTTCCCCAAAATATGGGAGAATGGGTCAGCTTGACGTATGCTGAAACTCGCCCTCCTGGACATCGGCAGCAACTCTATTCACATGGTCCTGACGGAGATCCAGCCAGACTTTTCGTACAAGATCCTCGACCGCTGCAAGGACGTGCCGCGCCTGGGGGAGGAGACCTTTCAAACCGGGCAGTTGTCGCCTGACGCCATCGCCAAGGGGATCGAGGTGGTTCAGACCTTCACCACCCTGGCTCGCAACCGCGGGTTCACGCGGATCGAGGCGGTCGCTACCAGCGCTGTCCGCGAAGCGGCCAACGGCGGAGACCTGATCGAGGCCATCGAGCGGGAAACGGGCATCCGTGTCCGCGTGGTCACGGGGCAGGAGGAGGCCCGTCTGATCTACCTGGGCGTCCGGCACAGCATGGATTTCGGAGACCGCAACGTGCTCATCGTGGATGTCGGCGGTGGGTCCGTCGAGCTGATCGTGGGCAACCGAACCAAGCTGCTTCATGCCGCCAGCTTGAAGCTCGGTGCGATCCGGCTCAACGACCTGTATCTGAAGAAAGAGACATCCTCCGACGCGCTGAAACGGCTCGAAAAGGCTGTGGAGGCCCAGTTCAAGCCTGCCCTGCCACGCTTCAAGAAGATCGGGTTCGAGGCAGTCGTTGGCACTTCGGGCATGATCGGCAATCTGGCCGAAGTCATGCATCTGCAGAAAACAGGCCGACCCATCCCTCAACTGAACCTGGCCAGTTTCTCCTTCAACGATGTCGTGGAAATAGAAAAACTGCTGCTTGACACCCCGCTCAAGCGCCGGGCCGACATCCCCGGCGTCGACCCGAAGCGGGCCGACCTGTTGCTACCGGCTACCATCGTGCTCCGTACTATCATGGAGCGGCTCGATCTCGACGATCTGACCGTCAGCGACAAGGCGATCCGGGAGGGCCTACTCTACGACTTCATCGAGCGCCATCGGGACGGGATCCAGGCGGAGCAGGAGATCCCCAACGTCCGCCGCCGGAACGTGATGTACCTCGCGCGGCGGTGCCAGTATGAAGCCGTCCATGCGCACCACGTCGCGAAGCTCTGCCTCCAGCTCTTCGATCAGACGGTCTCCATCCATAAGATGGGCGAGCGCGAGCGGGAATGGCTGGAGTACGCCGCGATTCTGCATGACATCGGGTACCTGATCAACTCACGCCAGCATCACAAGCACACCTACTACGTCATCAAGAACAGCGACTTGGCCGGGTTCACGGCGGATGAGATCGAACTGATCGCGAATGTGGCCCGCTACCACCGCCGGGCGATCCCCGAGGACGATCATCGAAACCTTAAAGATCTTGATGCTAAGCATCGGGAAACATTGACGGTTCTTGGAGGGATCCTCCGTTTGGCCGATGCGCTGGACCGAAGCCACTTCGGTGTCATACAATCAATCTACTGCACTGCCATCCCAGAGGCTTTGGAGATCAGCCTCAGCGCCACCGAAGATGCGGCGTTGGAGCTCTGGGCGGCACGCGACCGCAAGGAACTGCTTGCTCAGGGACTCAATCGAGCCATCCGATTGACGAAGGCGACCGCGCCCGTGGAATTCGACGCATGACCACACCGGCCAAAGCTCCGTTCATGGTACCCCACCCCTATCCGGGCAAGCTCATCGTCGTCGAGGGCATCGACGGTTCGGGCAAGAGCACGCAACTCAGCCTGCTCCGAAAATGGCTTGAGTCCCAGGGGTACAACATCTTTTTCACTGAATGGAACTCCTCTGAGCTGGTCAAGGAGACGACCCGGCGAGGGAAGAAGACGAAGGTCCTGACGCCGCTGACGTTCAGCCTGCTGCACGCGACCGATTTCGCCAACCGCCTGTACCACCAGATCCTGCCCCCGCTCAAGGCCGGCATGATCGTTCTGGCCGACCGCTACATGTACACCGCCTTCGCACGAGACGCGGTGCGGGGTGTTTCGCACAGTTGGGTGCGACGCCTTTACAGCTTCGCTGTCAAGCCCGATCTGGCCTTCTACTTCCGCGTTCCGATCGAAGTCTCCCTGTCGCGCCTCCTTGAAGGCACACGTGCGGAGCTGAAGTACTACGAGGCCGGGATGGACCTCGGGCTTAGCACGAATATCGTGGAAAGCTTCAAGATCTTTCAGTCGCGGGTGTTGAACGAGTACGACAAGATCGTGGACGAATTCGGCCTGACGGTCATAGACGCCACGCTGGAAATCGACGAACAACAGGAACAGGTCCGCGAGATCGTCTCGAAGACGCTGGCTTCCTACAAACCGAAACGGGGTTCCCATGCAAAGCGAGAAGCGCTATTTTGGCGAAGGTTTACCATACCAGAGTCTGAAGGGGCTGAAGGGGAAGCTGATCGCCATTGAGGGCCCGGACGGCGTCGGGCGCTCGACCCACATCGAATCACTGCAAGAGTGGCTGGAAGTGCAGGGCTATGGGGTCCTCACGACCGGGTGGACCCGCTCGGAGCTCATGTCGAAGACCATCGCGAGCGCCAAGCAGGGCAACATCCTGGACCCCTGGAGCTACAGCCTGCTGTACGCCACGGACTTTGCAGACCGACTGGAGCACCAGATCATCCCGGCGTTGCGTTCTGGCTTCGTGGTCCTCTCCGATCGCTACATCTACACCGCCTTCGCCCGCAACGTCGTCCGGGGCTGCGACCGGCAGTGGATCCGCGACGTCTTCGGCTTTGCGATCGTACCGGATCTCGTCTGCTATCTCCGGATCGACGTGGACACGCTGGCGCTCCGCGTGATCGAATCGAAGGGCATGAACTACTGGGAGTCTGGCATGGATATGCGGCTGGGCACCGACCTCTACGACAGCTTCAAGAAATATCAGGGGCTGATCATTGAGGAGTTCGACAAGATAGCCGAGGAGTTCGACTTCCAGATCGTGGATGCCCGGCGCCCGCCGGAGGAAATTCAAGAGGCCCTGCGCGCCCGCATCCTGCCCATCCTCAAGGAAGGCCGCACGAAGCGCATCAGCAAGGCCGCCGCCGAGAAAGCCGCCGCGGAAAAAGCAGCCGAGCAGGCTGCTGAGAAGGCTAGCGAGAAAGCTTCCGAGAAAGCCGTGGAAAAAGTCGCGGAGAAAGCCAGCGAGCCAGCCCCCGTTAAGGAACCCGCTACCACCGGATAAGGGCCGTGCCCCAGGTGAGCCCACCGCCGATCGTGGCGAGACAGACCAGATCGCCCGCTTTGATCTTGCCCGCTTGCACCGCGGCATCCAGCGTCAGCGGCAACGACGATGAGGACGTGTTCCCGTACCGTTCAATCAGACTGAACGTGCGCGGCGTTGGGATGCCAAGCCGATTCCTCACCTTCTCCAGCAGCCGCCCGTTGGCCTGATGAAAGATGAAGCAGCGGACATCGGGAACGGCGACCCCATGTTCCTTCAAGGTCTCCGTCACGGCCATCTCCAGACGGCGCACCGCCACACGAAACAGGCTGGGGCCCCGCATGTGGATCGCATGGAGTCCTTCGGCAACCGTCTTCACAGACGGAGGCATCCTAGAGCCACCCGCGCGGATCTGGATCAACTCCGCATGGGAGCCATCCGACCGCAACGAGACCGACAGGACCCCATGGCGCTCATCACCCGGCACCAGGACCGCGGCCCCTGCCCCGTCCCCGAAGAGGATCGCCGTGCTGGGCTCCTTATAATTGAGGAAGCGGGACTTCACTTCGGCCGCGGCGATCAACACCCGGCGGGCCTGCCCCAACCGAATCATGTGATCCCCGACCGACAGCGCGTACAGAAACCCCGAACAGGACGCCGCCAGGTCGAAGGCGACCGCCCGCTTCGCGCCAAGCAACCGTTGTACGTGGCAAGCCGACGCGGGCATCGGCGTATCCTGCGACGTCGTGGAAACGATGATGGCATCGAGCGCGTGCGATTGCACGCCGGCCGCTTCCAGAGCAGCTAGGGCAGCCCGCTGCGCCAGGTTGGACGTCGCCTCATCCGGCCCCGCCCACCGGCGCTCTTTGATGCCGGTTCTCCGGTAAATAGCCGACGGGCTTATCCCCGTCAGGCAGGCCAGTTCTTCATTCGAGACGATGCGCGCCGGGACATACCCGCCCGTTCCGACAATCCGCGACCCCAGCGTCATAGGCTCCCCCCACTCATTAAGGACAGTGGATTATAGAAACCGGCTTCGCAGGGTGTCAAATTACGCTTGATTTCCAAATGGTTATTTGATATAAGGCTTCCCCGTATGCGCGTTTACGTACCCCTCGCCGCAACCGTGCTGGTCAGCCTCCTTCTCGCCAGTTGCTCCAGCACTTCCAAAAACCAGCAGGCGAAAGACAAGACCGCGATCCCTGTGACCGACGCCGACGAGCAGGTCCTGAAGACCGACCCCATCGAGCGCAACTACGACCCGCACGTCATCATGAAGCGGGCCGAAGCGTTCTTCGAGAAAGAAGACTACGCCGAGGCCGCAGTCGAGTACCAGCACTTCCTGGATCTCCACAAGGCGCACTTGCTGGCGCCGTACGCCCAGTACCGCCTGGGGCTCAGTCATTACAAGCAGGTCACGACCCTGGACCGGGACCCCGAGCACGTCCGCCAGACCATTGACGCGATGGAGAAGCTCTTGAAGGAGTATCCGGGCAGCGCGTACGAACTGGACGCACACGGGAAGATCAAGGAAGGCCGCGAGCACCTCGCCGCGTATGAGATCTACGTGGGCAAGCACTACTACCGCCAGGCCGCGTACCTCGCGGCCCTGCATCGGTTCGAGCGTGTGCTCGCCCTGTACCCTGACCTGGAAGATTCGGCCGAAGCCCACTACTACCTGGCCAAGACCTACAAGGACATCGGCGCGCCCGAACGCGCGGTCGAACACTTGACCGTCTTGCTAACCCAATATCCCAAGGCCAAAATCCGGAAAGACGGCCAGACGCTGCTAGCTTCGTTGAACGGCAAGGCCGCTTCGATGCTGGCAACTGCAGAGGCTCCCTCGCCGCCGTCCAAGACGTCGCTGCCGGCTCCTTTGCCGCCCCTGTCACCAACCCGGTCGTTGTCCATGAACCCCGCGGACATTCCCCCGGCCGGCGCGAACGGCAATGGTCACACGATCATCAATTGCGGCCTGAACATCCTCTGCTGAACACCGACGTAGCCTTCTCCCGCACGAGGCGCGTGAAGAAGGCCTCCGCCTTGTCCCTGATTTTCGCGAAGAAGCTCTGGTAGGTCTCGCGTCCCTTGAGGACGTCGAAATAAAGGCGCACGACTTCAGGCCTGCGCCGAAGCGTCTGGTGCATGATGCGAGGGAAGGAATACACGGCCCAGGCCATACGAGCCGCCACTCGAAACTCGGGGTAGATCCCGCGGGCGACCTCCGCGTCGTACGCCGTCAGGTCCGGTGTCAGCCCGTGCAGATGATCCACGATGCTCGCCGCCGCCATCCGGCCGCTGAGGATCGCGTAATAGATCCCCTCCCCCAACACCGGATCCACGAGGTGTGCTGCGTCGCCAACCAGGACGGCCCGCTTCGTGGCCAGCGGCATCCGCTCGGCGGGCTTGCCTCCATAGAGCGGAATTGGATGTCCGAGCCCGCGCGGGACCTCGATCCCCATGAGGATGGGCTCTCCTTGGACGAAGCGATTGTAGCATCCTTTCGGATTTCTCTCCCGCCCTTGAAACCCCGCGACTCCCACAGACAGCCGCCCCTCTTTCGGGAAGACCCACCCGTAGCCCCATGGCACGACTCCAATGTCCAGCGCGATTGCGCTGGCTCCCAGGCTGGACGGAATCCGGGGAACCACGACCTCGCCTTCGAGCGCACCCCACAAACGCCCGCGGCGACCGGCAAACAGGGACCGGGCGACGACGCTGTTCGCACCGTCGGCGCCAATCACCATCCTGGCCCGATACCCGCCATGTGCCGTCGTCACCGCCACGCCGTCCGCACCTTCCGAGACAGACACCACCCGTTCGTTGTCCAAGATGCGGACTCCGCGAGCCTCCGCTTTGCGCACCAGATGGGCGTCGAAGCGGTCGCGCATCACCATAAAGGCGATCGGCTCGTGGGACGTGACCTCGAACGACTCGGTCCCGGCGAACTGGAACCGCACAGCATGGATGGTGTCCTCGATCAATGGGTGGAAATCGGGCTCCAGCAGACGATCGACGCGAGCGGAAAGGCCTCCGCCGCACACCTTATAGCGGGGCACCGTCTTCCATTCCAGCCCCAACACCGAGAGGCCGGCCCGCGCCAGCTCGGCCGCGGTGACGGCGCCGGCCGGTCCCAGCCCCACGACGATCGCGTCGTACATTCAGAAATACCAGCCGATCCCGCGACGTTCCAACTCGCCGGTGATGAGCGCCAAGCTGTTCGTGTAGAGCATGACGCCGACGAGGATGAGGAAGACCCCGCTGACGACGGAGATGCCGTACATATAGCTGCGGATTTTCTTGAAGTAGTGGAGGAAGGGGCCCACGGAAAGGGCGATGGCGAAGAGGGGCAGCCCGATGCCCAGGGAATAACTGGCCAAGAGCTTCACGCCGGTCATCATCGAATCGCTAGTCCCGGCGAGCATGAGAATGGTCCCGAGAATCGGCCCGACGCACGGCGTCCACCCTGCGGCGAACGCCATGCCGACGAGCAGCGACCCGATGTGGCCCGCCGGCCGGCTCTGCAGGCGGATGCGCTTCTCGGTCATGAGGAAATTGAGCTTCAGCACCCCCATGACGTACAGCCCGAATATCATGATCAGGACTCCGCCTGCCTTCCGCAGGAAATCCTGGTAAGTAAGCAGCAACTGTCCGATCAGGCTGGCCGAGGCGCCGAAGGCGACGAACACGGCGGTCAGACCGAGGACGAAAAACAGGGAGTTCCAGACAATGGTCGCGCGCACCCGACTCCGGTCCGCCTGACTGGTCAACTCCTCAAGGGTCAGGCCGGTGATATAGATGAGGTACGACGGCACAAGCGGGAGCACGCAGGGGGATACGAACGAGAGGAAGCCTGCCGCGAAGGCGATGCCGAGGGTGACGTTGGGAGCCTGCTCGAACATTGTCCTTATCTCACCTGCAACAGCCTCCGGATGAAGTCGCGGGCGTCCGGCTCCTGCCAGTCACGCTGGCCGAAGAACTGGTGGGTGATCACACCCTTGCGATCGACCAGGAACGTGACGGGCAGCGTGCGCACCCCGTACAGGCGCATCACCACGGCATCCGGATCGTGGGCGATGGTGAAGGTCAGCCCCAAGGCCTCACGGTAGGGTCTCGTCACGGCCGACCCTTCCGAATCCGTGGAGACCGCCAGGATCGCGAACCCCCGGCGGCGATACTCGCGGTAGAGGCGCTCCATTGTCGGCATCTCCACCTTGCACGGCCCACACCATGTCGCCCAGAAGTTCAGAAAGACGACATGCCCGCGGTAGTCGGAGAGGCGCACTTCCCGGCCGTCGAGCGTAGTCAGCACGAAGTCCGGCGCCAAGTGGCCGACCCGGGGCGCTTCGGTGAGCACAGGTGCAGCCGGAGCCGCGACTTGGTCTCCGGTGAGCTCGTTGTCAGGCACGCCGTCACACCCGAGGAGTCCGGCCGAGAAGACCAGCGCCAGCAGCACGGCAATCGGGATGGACATGGGAACGGGCTTAGTCAGCCTTGACAGACTTGGACTGTTTCTGCAGCAGTTGCACGATGGTCTCGATGCTCTCGCGCCTCGTCCAGTCACGCGGCCCGATGACTTTTTCGCGGAGCACGCCGTTCTGATCAATGATATAGGTCTCCGGCACGCCCATCAGCTTGTAGCGCTTGTCGGTCTGCCCCCAGGAGTCCGTCAGGATCGGGAAGGACAACTTCAGGGCCTCGACGAAGGACGGAATGTCTTTCGTCGTCGTGACCCGGTCCATGCTGACGGCCAGCATCATGAAGTCCTGGTTCTTGAGGTTGTCCCAGAGCACCTGCATCGAGGGCATCTCTTCCTTGCAGGGCTTGCACCAGGTGGCCCAGAAGTTCAAGAAGACGACCTTGCCGCGATAGTCCGTCAGCCGCTGGGTCTTCCCCTGCAGATCCGGCAGGCGGAAGTCAGGCGCCGTCATGCCGACGACGAGCGGCTCGTACTTGGAGCTCTGCAGCCAGACCACGCCGAATGCGAACACGAGGATGGCGAGCCCGCCGAGGATCACGATCAGCCGGCGACGCACCGTCGGCCTGGACCGGACAGACGCCGCGCTCGTGGAACTGAATGCAACGTCCTGATCAGGCATAGGCATGCAGCCCCGAGAGCAGGAAGTTGACGCCCCAGAAGCAGAAGATGACCATGCCGAAGCCGAAGACTTGGTAGAGCGCGGCGCGATGGCCTTCCCAGCCTCGGTTCATGCGAGCATGGATGTAGGCGCCGTAAATCAGCCACACGATCAGCGACCACGTCTCCTTGGGATCCCAGGACCAGTACCCGCCCCACGCATAGTTGGCCCACATGGCGCCCAGAATGACCCCGAAGGCCAGCAGAGGGAACCCGATCATGACCGACTTGTAGCCGAGCTCGTCGATCCTCTCCAGGCTCGGAAACGTATCGTAGATCGTGCCCCGGCGCCCTCGGCGCTCCGCGCGTTCCTTGAGCAGGTACATCACGCCGAGGCCGCCCGCCATCGCGAACGCCGCGTAGCTGGTCAGCGTAATGGAGACATGGATGTAGATCCAATAGCTGTTCAACGCCGGCACCAGCGGCTCCGCGACCTGATAGCGGTACGGGAGGAGCGACGCGGCGCCCATCGCGATGAACCCGACCGACACGACGAACGCTCCGATGGCCTTGATCCCGTATTTGAGCTCCAGGAACAGGTAGCCCGCGATGATCGCGAAGGAGACATACGACATCGCCTCGAACTGGTTGGACCAGGGCGCGAACGTGCCGGACAGCTGCAGGCGCTCGTAAGCTCTCATCCCCAAGGCCAAGCCGTTCACCAGGAGCCCGAAGAAGGTGACCCAGGTCGCGAGCTGTCCGAGCGGCTGCGCCCAGCCGTCGTCTTCCTCGGAGGACGACGGATGCCCGGCATACGCCGGGCGCAGGGCCTTCTTCGACGCCGCGAGGAAGCCGAAGTACAGCACCACCGCCGCCAGGTAGAGCCAGAACGTCACGTCAAAGAGAAACAGCGATCGAAACATAACTTCTCCTC
>CAZSUT010000001.1:113345-120953 GCA_964610095.1 uncultured Nitrospirales bacterium
CTCACTGAGCCGTTGAAACTCGCGGTCAAAGTCGATCTGCCCTTTGTAGGCCGTCCCACCCAAGTAGACCGTCACGCCGTGCGGCTCGGAGACCACTTTGGCCCACACCCGCCGGTGAAAGATGAGCGCCGACAGCATCACCCCCACGACCAGCAGGGTGGAGCCGATCCACACGATGATCACACCCGGGTCCCTGGCGATCTGCAAGCCGGTGAACTTCTTCGTCAGGTAGCCGGTCAGCTCGAACTTGTACTTGGACCCCTGGATCTCGAACAGGTCAGGATAATTATAGAAGATCCACGGCGCCGGGAGCTGCCGATCATATTCCGTGATGGCCAGCTTGACAGCCGGGTTCTCGTGCTCGACCGTCTTCGAATAGACGCGGCGGTCCTTGGCATCGAACCCGAAGTCCGCCACAAAATCCGTCAACTGGAGCTTGAGCCCCAGATTTTTCAGTTCGGCCTCCTTGCGCCAGTCCAGGATAGCCTCGCCGGCGACCTTGTCCGTGGACTTGTCCCGCACCACGATCCGCGCCTTCTCGACGCGGTCCCAGGAATCGCCGTAGCTGGACTGATAGAACCAGACGCCCTTATAGACCAGTGGGTCGTTGACGGTGATCGTCTTGGTGATCCTCTTCTCCCCGTTCTCGATCACCGTCAAGGTGCTGTTGTAGGACTTAACCGCGCCGTTGTCGTAGTAGTCGATCCAGAACTTGTCCACGTGCAGGTCAAAGTTCCCCTGCGGGACGTGATAGGTCTCCCCTTCGAGGCAGACGCCGAAGTCGCGGAAGCCCAGGATGTTGCCGATGAGCCCGCCCGCCACGATGACCGTCACGCTGAGGTGGGCCACGTGGGCAGCGACCCGGCCCAGGATGCCTTTCGTCGCGTAGAGGGTCGTCTCGGCTCCGGCCTTGTTGATCAGTACCCGATAGCCCCGTTCCGCGAACGCCAACCCCAACGCCTCGGTGACCTTGGACCGTTCGGCCGGCAGATCCACCGTCGCGGATCGCTTCAGGTTCTGGATGAACGACGCCGTGACGTTGACCTTGTCCTGCCGGATCGAGCGCCAGATCGCCGGGAACCGCTGGTGGAAACAGGTCAGGGAGTTGATGCAGAGTAGGACCAGAACGGTCGAGAAGTACCAGGTATGATAGATGTCAACGAACCCCAGCTTGATGAACCACCAGTAGGCGTTCTCTCCATACTCCTTGATGTAGACCTCAGGCCGCTCGCCCTGTTGGATGACCGTCCCCACCGTTGAAAGAATGGCCAGGGTGATCATCAGGAAAATCGCCAGCTTTAGCGAGCTGAAAAACTCGACGAGGGCGTCGCCGAATTCCTTGAAACTGAACGACTTCGCGTCCTCGGTCCGTTTCGTAATGGCATCCATGGGATTCGTGGCTTGAGAGTCGATGAGGCCAATCAATCCTACAGGGCGTGCGCTTGGACTGTCAAGCAGGTCCGCGTGGAATCGCGCATGGTCACAACGGAATTTCTCCTTGACAACCGAGGACTTCACTCGCTACTCTCAGGGCCAAATCCGTCCAGGCCCGGACTCAGACTCTCCTGGCAGCGAACCACAATGAGGGACTCCGAATAATGAGCAGACACAATTACCTGTTCACGTCCGAATCCGTCACCGAAGGCCATCCGGACAAGATTGCGGACCAGATCTCGGATGGCATTCTGGATGCGATCATCGCCCAAGATAAGCGCTGCCGGGTCGCCTGCGAGACGATCCTAACCACCGGCATCGCGTTTGTCGCCGGCGAGATCTCCACCAAGGCCTACGTCGAGATCCCCGACATCATCCGGGAGACGATCCGGCAGATCGGGTACACCGACGCCGCCTGGGGCTTTGATTACCACACCTGCTCCGTGATCACCTCGATCCACAACCAATCCCCTGACATCGCCGTCGGCGTGGACTCAGGCGGCGCGGGCGACCAGGGCTTGATGTTCGGCTACGCGACCAACGAGACGCCCGAGCTGATGCCCATGCCCATCGTGCTCGCCCATCGCCTGACCCGGCGGCTCGCCGAAGCCCGGAAAAAGAGCCTCCTCCCGTGGATCCGCCCCGACGGCAAGTCCCAGGTGACGGTCGAATACCGGAATGGCCGGCCCGTCCGGGTGGACACGATCGTCGTCTCCACTCAGCATAGCCCGGACGTCACCTCTAAGAAGATCGAGCGGGACGTGATCGAATACGTGATCAAGCCCGTCATGCCCAAGGACATCTTCGACCCCCTCAGCGTCAAATACCACATCAATCCGACCGGGCGGTTCGTGGTGGGCGGCCCCATGGGCGACACGGGGCTCACCGGGCGCAAGATCATCGTGGACACCTACGGCGGCGTCGGCAGCCACGGCGGCGGCGCGTTCTCGGGCAAGGACCCCAGCAAGGTGGACCGCTCGGCATCGTACATGGCTCGGTACATCGCGAAGAACATCGTGGCCGCGGGCCTCGCCGACAAGTGCGAGATCCAGCTGGCGTACGCGATCGGCGTGCCCGAGCCGGTGTCGATTTTGATCGACACGAAAAACACCGAGAAGGTTTCCATCGACCTGGTTGACAAGCTGGTACGCAAGCACTTCCCCATGACCCCTCGCGGGATCATCGACCATCTCAAGCTCCTGCGGCCGATCTACAAGAAGACGGCGGCCTACGGACACTTCGGCCGCAACGAGCCGGAGTTCACGTGGGAGAAGACCGCTCTGGCGAAGGTCTTGCGGCGGGAAGCGGGCAAGTAACTTTCCTTTTTCAATCTGTCCCCCTTTACTGACCAGGAGACGACTCGTGGACTATGACGTGAAAGACTTGAGACTGGCCGACCAGGGCAGGATGCGGATCGAGTGGGCCGAGGAATCCATGCCGGTGCTGCGACTCGTCCGGAAACGGTTCGCCAAGGAGCGCCCCCTGCGCGGGGTCCGCATCGCCGCCTGCCTGCACGTGACGACCGAGACAGCGAACCTGATGCAGACCCTGCAGGCCGGCGGCGCCGAGGCGCGGCTGTGCGCTTCGAACCCCCTGAGCACACAGGACGACGCAGCCGCCTCCCTCGTGGCCCACGACCACATTCCGACCTTCGCCATCAAGGGCGAGGACAAGAAGACGTACTACAAGCACATCCACGCCGCGCTCGGCCACAACCCCACGATTACGATGGACGACGGGTGCGACCTCGTATCCACACTGCACAGCGAGCGGAAGACCGCCCGCATCGTCGGCGGGACCGAGGAGACCACGACAGGGGTCATCAGGCTGCGGAGCATGGCGAAGAAGGGCGTGCTGAAGTTCCCTGTCATCTCCGTCAATGACGCCGACACCAAGCACATGTTCGACAACCGGTACGGCACGGGGCAGAGCACCCTCGACGGCATCATCCGAGCCACCAACCGCCTCGTCGCCGGCTCGATCGTCGTGGTTGCGGGTTACGGCTGGTGCGGACGCGGTGTCGCCTCGCGGGCCAAAGGCCTGGGTGCGGATGTGGTCATCACGGAAGTGGACCCGCTGAAGGCCCTCGAGGCCGTCATGGACGGCCACCGTGTCATGGCGATGGAGGAGGCCGCGCGGGTCGGCGACTTCTTCATCACCGTCACCGGCAACCTGAAGGTGATCCGCAAAGAACACTTCGCGGCCATGAAGGACAGCGCCATCGTGTGCAACTCCGGCCACTTCAACGTGGAGATCGACATCCCGGCGCTGGAGCGGCTCGCCCGCCGGCGCAAGATGGTCCGCGAGGGCGTGGAGCAGTTCCTGCTGCCGACCGGCCGGCGGATAAATCTATTAGGCGAGGGCCGGCTTGTGAACCTGGCGCTGGCCGAGGGCCACCCCTCCAGCGTCATGGACATGAGCTTCGCCAACCAGGCTCTGTCGGTCGAGTACCTGGTCAAGCACGGCCGGTCGCTGAAGAACCAGGTCTACCCGGTACCGGCGGCCATTGATAAGGAGATCGCCCGTCTCAAGCTCGCCGCCATGGGCGTGACGATCGACCGGCTCACGAAGGAGCAGGAGAAGTACCTCGCGTCGTGGGATATGGGGACGTAAGTCGGATTGACTCCGCGGGACCATTCACATAAGATGCGAGTAATCGTTCGTTCACCACTCGAGGACGGGACCTGACAACCATGGCAATCCGCATCGGCATCAACGGGTTCGGGCGCATCGGGCGTAACGTGCTGCGCGCGTCCCTGGGCGATCCGGCCCTGGAATTCGTCGCGATCAACGACCTGACCGACGCCAAGACCCTCGCCTACCTGCTCAAGTACGATTCGATCCACGGCGTACTGGATGTCCCGGTCGAGGCCAAGGACGACTACCTGATCGTCGACAGCCGGCCCATCAAGATCCTGGCCCTCCGTGATCCCAAAGACCTCCCGTGGCGTAGCCTCGGCGTGGACTACGTAATCGAGTCCACCGGCCGTTTCACTAACCGGGACGACGCCGCCAAGCATCTTGCCGCCGGCGCCAAGCGGGTCATCATCTCGGCGCCGTCCAAGGACGCAGACGTCACGCTCGTCCTGGGGGTCAACGAGAAGGTCTACGATCCGAAGGCGCACCAGGTCGTCTCCAACGCTTCGTGCACGACGAACTGCCTCGCGCCGGTGGCCAAGGTCTTGCTGGAGCGGTTCGGCATCAAGCACGGCCTCATGACCACGATCCACTCCTACACGAACGACCAGCAGCTCCTGGACCTGCCCCACAAGGACCTGCGCCGGGCGCGGGCGGCGGCCGTCTCGATGGTTCCCACGAGCACCGGCGCGGCCAGGGCCCTGCACCTTGTGCTGCCCCAGCTCAAGGGCAAGCTGGACGGCATGGCCATCAGGGTGCCGACGCCGAATGTGTCGATGATCGACCTGACAGTGGAACTGGAAAGCGACGCGACAGCTGCCGACGTCAACACCGCCTTCCGCGCGGCTGCCCAGGGTCCCCTCCAGGGCATCCTGCAGTATTCCGAGGATCCTGTGGTGTCGGTGGACATGAACGGGAATCCCCACTCGTCCATCGTGGACGCCCCGCTGACCACTGGGCTCGACAAGCGCATGGTGAAGGTCATCGCCTGGTACGACAACGAGTGGGGCTACTCGTGTCGGATTCGGGACCTCATCAAATACATGGCCGCCCGCGGCTGAGCGTACCGGTTCGCTCCGCATGCATCTGAACAAAGTCACCATCGAGGACCTGCCTCTCCGAGGAAAGCGCGTCATCATCCGCGCGGACTTCAACGTGCCGCTGGATGAAAGCGGCCACATCACGGACGATACCCGCATCCGGGGCACCCTCCCGACCATCAACTACGCAGTGGACGAAGGCGCACGGGTAATCCTGTGCTCCCACCTGGGGCGTCCGAAGGGGAAAGTGGACCCGCGCCTGAGCCTGGCGCCGGTCGCGCGCCGCCTCCAGCGCCTGCTCGGCAAAGAAGTCCTCTTTGCGGAGGACTGCATCGGCGCGCAAGCCGAGATGCTCGTGCACAAGATGAAGCCGGGCGACGTCCTCCTGCTGGAGAACCTCCGGTTCCATTCGGGCGAAGAGCAGAACGACGAGCAGTTCGCTAAAGCGCTGGCCTCGCTGGCCGACGTCTACGTCAACGACGCCTTCGGGGCCGCCCACCGCAACCACGCCTCCGTCTCGGGCATCACGAAATATCTCCCCATGGCCGGGGCCGGCCTCCTCATGCGCAAGGAGATCGAGTACCTGGAGGGCGCCGTGGCCGACCCCATGCGCCCCTTCGTGGCCATTCTGGGCGGAGCCAAGGTGTCCGGCAAGATCGGCGTGATCGAAAACCTCGGGAAGAAGGTGAACAAGGTCATCATCGGCGGTGGCATGGCGTTCACCTTCCTTAAAGCCATGGGCCTTGAGGTCGGCAACTCGCTCGTCGAAGAGGAGATGCTCGCGTTCTCCAAGGAAATCTACGAGCACGCGGTCGGCCGAGGGGTGAAGGTCTACCTGCCGGTGGATTGCGTCGTGGCGACCAGCCCTAGCCCCGGGGAGGAGACCAAAATCGTGACGTCACAGGAGATTCCCAAGGGATGGTACGGCCTCGACATCGGCCCGGCCTCCGTCAAGTTGTTCACGGAAGCGCTCGGCAACGCCAAGACCATCCTCTGGAACGGCCCCATGGGCCTCTTCGAGAACGACGCCTACGCGCGCGGCACGATGGCGGTGGCCCACGCGGTCGCCGACGCCTACGCGCTAACCATCGTCGGCGGGGCGGACACGGCGCTGGCGGTCCACCGGGCGGGCGTGTCCGAGAGCATGTCTTTCATCTCCACCGGCGGTGGCGCCGCTCTCGAATTGCTGGAAGGCAAGGCGCTGCCGGGTATCGCCGCCCTGCCAAGCAAACCAACCTGATCCACCGTCCCCACGAGGTCCCATGACCCCGCGGCTGATCGTCGGAAACTGGAAGATGCACAAGACGATCCCGGAGGCGCGGGACCTCGTTGAGCGCCTGGCTGGTCTACTGAAGAAGTCTCCGCCCACGAACATCACCATCGTCATTGCTCCTCCGTTCACAGCCCTCTCAGTCGTCGCATCTATACTCGTGACTCACAGCCTCTCCAAGACCCCTCCCGTCCTACTGGCCGCGCAGGACATGCACTGGGAAGACGCCGGCGCGTACACCGGGGAAGTCTCGCCGTTGATGCTCAAAGACCTGGGCTGCCGCTACGTGATCGTCGGCCATTCGGAACGACGCCGCTATTTCGGCGAGACCGACGCCATCGTGCGGAAGAAGGTGCTAGCCGCGCTGCGCCATGGGTTGCGGCCCATCCTCTGCATCGGCGAGACGTGGGACCAGCGCGCCCGTAATCAGACCGAGTCGGTGCTGGCCGCTCAATTGACGGAGGCGTTGACGGGCGTTGACAAAGATCAGGGCGCTGAGGTCGTGATCGCCTATGAGCCGGTCTGGGCGATCGGGTCCGGCCAGCCCGCCACGCCCTCGCAGGCCGGTGAGGCGCACCGGCACATTCGAGCGCGGATCACGGCGCTTTGGGGGCACGAGACTGGCGGTCGCTTGCCGATCCTCTACGGAGGGAGCGTGACGCCAGAGAACATCGGCGAGCTACTCGCCATCCGCGAAGTGGATGGCGCGCTCGTCGGCGGAGCTTGTCTCGATCCCTCTCAGTTTGCTAGAATCCTTGCTGTCGCCAATTCCGCGAAGGCGTAGGAGCATCCCATGTTCACAGCTCTGATCATCCTCCACGTGCTGGTCGCCTTCATCATGGTCGGCGTGATCCTCCTGCAATCCGGGAAGGGAGCGGAGATCGGGGCCGCCTTTGGTGGGTCCAGCCAGACCATCTTCGGCGCGCGTGGCGCCAACACGTTCCTGGGCAAGCTGACCGCCGTGACGGCGACGATCTTCATGCTCACCTCGCTGTCGCTGGCGATCATGTCCAAACAGCGGAACTACTCCTCGACCATCGGCTTGGACAAACCGCCTGCATCCGCTCCGGCGACGCCTTCGCCGGCTTCTGATTCCCCGGCGCCAACTCCATCCTCTCCGGCACCGGCGCCCACCGCCCCAGCCGCAGCCGATCCGGCCAATCCACCTTCCTCACCTGCCCCGGCCCAACCATAACGACAGCGCCGTCTAGGCGGTTTGCTTTACGC
>CAZSUT010000002.1:0-22622 GCA_964610095.1 uncultured Nitrospirales bacterium
GCTGTGCCCGATATCACCCCGCCCAGCGTGCCGACCAACCTGAGCGCCAGCGCGGTGTCCGCCTCACAGATTACTCTCGCCTGGACCGCTTCGACCGACAATGTAGGCGTGGCGGGATACACGATCTATAGAGGGACGTCGCAGATTGCCACCACCTCGTTGACGAGCTACTCGGATACGGGCCTCTCCCCCTCCACCACCTACTCCTACACGGTGGCCGCTTATGACACGGCGGGCAATGTCTCGGCCCTCTCCGCCGCGGCCAGCGCCGCGACCTTGCCCCCTCCTCCGGCCGACATTGCCAGCGGGCTCGGCCTCTATTACAAGTTCGATGAAGGCGCGGGCAGCCTCGCCACTGATTCCTCAGGCACCAACAACACAGGCAGCCTGCTGGGCGGGGCTACATGGACGGCGGGCCAACTGGGCCAAGCCGTGACCTTTGACGGCATCTCTGGCAATGTCACGGCTGCCACGACCACCGGACTCAATCTTTCCCCCACCCTGACCATTGCGGCCTGGATTAATCCCTCGGACGTCAGCGCGTCCTATCGCACCCTGGTGGCCAAGGGCGCGTTCGGTCTGCGTGGGTATGGGGTGAACCTGATCAACGGCTATCTCAACTTCATCAAGGTCGGCCTCGCCGATGTCACCAGCTCCGTTCTTCTTTCGACGGGCACGTGGCAGCATGTGGCCATTACCTGGAACGCTGCCACCAGCGAGGTCAAGTTCTATAGGAACGGGGCGCTGGCGCAAACCATCATCAACAGCGTCGTGCCGCCCGCGCCTTTGGATACGGACAATCTGTTGGTCAGCCTGTGGTTGAACGGCGGCTCTTATTTCGCTGGCGCCATGGACGAGCTGCGCATCTATAACCGCGTCTTAAGCGCGGCGGACATCGTGGCCCTGTACACCCTCGCTGCCCCTGCTCCTGACACGACGCCCCCCACGGTCTCCATCACAGCACCTGCCAATGGCGCGACCGTGCGCGGTACCATCAAGGTCTCGGCTACGGCCTCCGACAACGTGCGCGTGGCTGGCGTGCAGTTCAAGCTCGATGGGGCCAACCTGGGGGCCGAACTGATGGCCGCGCCCTATGCCTTCTCCTGGAAAACGGCGACAGCCACCAACGGCTCGCATACCCTCACCGCGGTGGCGCGCGACGCCGCAGGCAATACGGCTACCTCCGCGGTGGTCAACTTCACGGTCGACAACATCCCGCCGACGGTGTCGATCACGGCCCCGGCCGCCGGAGCCACGGTCTCGGGCACGGTCACAGTGTCGGCCACCGCCTCAGACAATGTCGGCGTAGTCAGCATGCAGTTCAAACTCGATGGGGCCAATCTAGGGGCTAAGGTGACGGCCGCGCCCTATGCCACCAGTTGGAATGCCGCGCTAGCTTCCATTGGGGTGCATAAGCTCACCGCCGTGGCCAGAGACGCCGCCGGCAATACGGCCACCTCCGCAGCAATCAGCGTCACGGTCGACGCCACGACGCCGCCAACGGTCTCGATGACCGCGCCGGCCCCCGGCTCCTCGGTCTCGGGAACTTTGACGGTTTCAGCCAGAGCCACCGGCAACGTGGACGTCGTGTTCAAGCTGGACAGCTTCAACCTGGGTGCGGAAGTCACCAAGGACTCTAACCAGAGCGTTCCTGTTAGAGCGGTTCTGGGAGTATGGCGGGGAGCTCGAGATCAAAACCCGCACCGTTCTAAAGGGGCAGTGGGTCCTGGATCACAGGACAAAAATCCCAGGATTAGACAAGTCCTCTTCAATACCGCCTAGACGTACAGAACTTTCTCTTTATCAGAATCCTTCTGCTTCTTTCCCCGAACTTTGTCCTTGCATGTCATTTTAAGACCCTTGTGTAGGGATTTTGGACTTTCAGTTTACCTGCTTTTAACCAGCCTCCCCCGTGCTTCTTACAGGAGCACATTAGATTATTGATAACACAAGGATGAACTTATATCATATGGGCATCCGCATGTTTCAAACGCACTCGGGCGACGACGCTGGATCTCTATTCATCGGGGCGTTAAGGAGAAATTAAAATGAGACGAAAAACGTTGCTTCTGTTGGTCCTGGCGTTCCTGTTCGGCTGGACAGATGCGGCGCAGGCGCAGCTCTGGTCGGGCATCATTGATCCCTCGCGGGCCATCGATTGGAGTCTCGGTAACCAAGGCGTCGCGGGAGGCATCCCGAACCGGACCACCATCTGCGCCACCCTGAATCCAGGAGCGACTGCTGCGGCGATCAATGCCGCGATCCAGGGATGCCCGGCCAATCAAGTCGTGTTCCTGAACGCGGGGACTTACACGAACTTAGGCCCCATCTCCTTCAACGGGAAAAGCAATGTTACGTTGCGCGGGGCCGGCCCCGATCAGACTAAGCTCATATTTACGAGTGCGGGCGGCTGCTACTTCTCGTCGGCCATATGCATTCAGGGCAGCGTGTCCACGTACGGGGGCTGCCCAGATTGTGTCCCAGCGAACCAGCAAACAAACTGGACAGGTGGCTACGCGAAGGACACCACGCAACTGACTGTGGCCTCGACGACGGGCATTCAGGCGGGGCAGATCGTGGTCGTGGACCAAGTAGATGACGTTGCTGAAACGAACGGCATCATCCAGGCGAATCGGACGCCCTTCTTTGCCACGGAAGGTTGTCCATGCCCTGGACGAGTTAAAACCTCAGACAACTTGACGCCACGCACGCAGTTGCAGTTCCTCAAGGTCGTGTCGGTGGACGATGCTACCCATATCACAATCACCCCACCGATCTATATGCCGAACTGGCGCTCCAGTCAGAACCCGCAGGTGTGGTGGTGGGGCAACGCTGCTTCGACGGCCACCATGGACGGCATAGAGAGTCTGAGTATCGACGGGACCGGCATCGGGCTGTACTACAATATCGCGATCGAGAATGCCTACAATAACTGGGTCTTGAACGTGAGGAGCTTGAACGCGCCACGGGCGCACATCGGCATGGTGCAGTCCGCACGCAACGAAATCCGAAACAACTACTTCTATGGAACGCAATTGGGCGCCGCCACGAGCTACGGCGTGGAAAGTTTCGCCACCGGTGACGATTTGGTGATCAACAACATCTGGCAGAACGTCACGACACCGCTCATGGGGCCTTCGCCGGGCAGCATCTTTGCGTACAACTTCATGACGATCTGCCGGTTCTCCGTTAATCCGACATGGAATGCACTTTGCGTCTTCGCTGGCCACGATTCCGGCGGGGGCATGGAATTGTTCGAGGGCATTCAGACTAATAGCTTCATCACCGACAGCCCGCACGGGACGAGCGGCCTAATGACGGGTCTCCGTAACCATTTCAAGGCCATCGACGATGCGGGTTCAGGTTACGCAGTCTCGACCCAAGACAACCTTGCGATCACGTCACATGCCTTCAGTCGTGCCAACAACTGGATCGGCAACGTCTTGGGCACGGTTGGGTCTACCCAGGTCTACGAGGATTCTCCATGGGCCTCGGCGACGGGCCACAACTCCGATAGTGCCGTGTTTTATCCCGGCTATAGCGTCACCTCAGCGCCGAACGATACGCCCCTACTGCACAGCATGCTCCGCTGGGGGAACTGGGATGCTATGACGCAAACGACTCGATTCGTCGCGGCAGAAATTCCGACCATCGGCATCACGTTCATCAACGGCAACGCGGTGCCGGTGACGCAAGTGATCCCAAACTCGTTCTTCCTTACCGCGAAGCCCTCCTGGTGGGGTAGCGCGTTCGGCAACCCACCCTGGCCGCCGATCGGTCCGGACGTGACCGGGGGCGACATGCCGAACGCCGGCGGGCACGCCTACAAGATCCCAGCGCGCCTGTGTTGGGAGAACATCCCGGCGGATGGATCGAACACCTACAAGGTCTTCAACGCGAACACCTGCTATGGGAACACTACGCCGGTTACTCCCACCCCTCCGAAGAACCTCAGGGTGCAATGATCTTCCCCTCACGATAGCGCGAAACCCAGGTTATAAAAAGCACCTGGCCTGCGTCGCCCCGAATGGCAAGACGTGGAGGCTGTCTCCATCCACGGAGGGACTGAAGGCGCCGCTCTCAATTAAGGGTTTACCGATCCTCCGGACCTGGTTCCGGCACGACGGTGATGGCCAGGAGGAACACGATCCACACCGGGTGGAGTTCCCTGAACGCATGCTCCGTCAGATTGTAGATCACCGCGACGACGAAAAACGCCAGTTTGAGCCTGCCTGCCTCCGGATCTCGGCGTAATGCACCGACGACATTCCGGAATCCCCAAGCCATAACGAGACCGAGCACAGCCACCCCCGCCCACCCCAAGTCCAAGAAGACCTCAAGGTAGCCGTTATGCGCCTGGTTCACTTGCTGGTAGTACCTCGAGATCTCCTTGGTCCGCGGCCCGAGCCAGAAACTCTCGTAGCCAGCCCCGAACCACGGATCCACCTTCATCTGGAGGAGTTGATCCCACATTTCAGTCCGACCAGAGAGCGTCGAGTCCCTTCCCATTGCCTCGACAAGGCCCGCCCCGGGATTGAGGAGCAGGCCATACAAGGCGAGGAACAGCACCGCCCCTACGAGGAGGCGCACGACCGCCGGATTTCGGGCGACCGTGCTCAGGCTCGTGACCGCCATGAAGCCGCCCCCGATGAGGAAACAGGCAAAGGAGGTGGCGGAATCGGCCATCCGGAAGAGCCAAAGCGCCATCGTTAGAATGGCACCGTGAGCAATCAGCGGCCCTGCCGGCCGACCGCGCTCTCCGCCCCGGAACGCCTCGAGTAGATACCAAAGGGATCCGAGTCCGAAGATCAAGCAAAGATGGCCGAGGTCGTTCTTTTGGGTGCCGACGCCAACGTTATACGCCGCCCCAGTCCACACGCTGTACTGCCGCCCCAGGTCTGGGTAGTACCTGATGAGTAGGACGGAGAGCGGAATCAGCACGAAACCCGGGAGTGCAAGGAGTCGCTTTACGGCGGTCTTCGGCTCGGGATCGGTCAGGACAATCAGAACCATTACCAGATCCCCCACGCCCTTGATCCACCGCTTGAAGGCCACGAAGGGATAGTCGGACCACAGAACGCTTACGGCGCAATAAAAGAAAAAGACGAGGAGCGGTCCATTCGCACGCAAGAACGTTCTGTCAAGCCGTCGTCTCGCGAGGAGCACCGCCAAACCAGCCGCCAGGAGCCCAGCGAAGATTTGCGCATCGAGAGGGCTCCCTTCGAGATACACGTCCTCAGCTGACTCCACGGACCCAACTCCTCCGAGCCATTGCGAGACCGACCGGGATGCACCCAGCGACAGCCATACGACGGGGATCCAAAGAGCCGAAGACGCCCACGATTTGCGGTCGCGCTCCAACAATACGAGCGCCAGGATGAAAAACCCACAAACGACCGTAGCGATGCTAGGAGACATTCACGACCTTCTGAAGCAGGCCCGTGACAAGAAGCACTAAGCAAAAACAGCCCTGTACAACCCGTCCACGGTGGTTGATTTTGCTCTCACGCGATCTACCGCCTCCACGGTCAGCACTGTAAGAGCGAAGGCTCCAAAGAATGATATACCGAGTGCGCCAGCCTCTAGGTTGATATGCCGCAGGCCTCTAAAAATCAATTGCAGGGCGGCAATCTGGGCGATATATCCCAAGAGAGAGTACCTACCAAGCAGGATAATATGTCTTCGCATCCTTCCCGGTTCACCGTTCTTTGCGCCCAGCAGATAAATAAGCAGGAGGCTAAGACACACGCCGACGACTTGCAGAGGATACACGACGTCCCAGACGGTTATTGCGCTTGTGTAACACACGTAAGCAGAAACAAGCGTGTATGGGTGCCTGACGACATTGTTGATCTTCTCGATAGGGACGTACCCAATAATCACGCCCAGCAATCCGATCGTGAGAAGTTCTAGATTCCCGCTCTCGAAATCATTGAAATCTAAGATAAGGATGCACAACAGGAAAAACATGAATACGACATGGAAGGTATATTTATAGAACCTGCCTGCGATCAAGAGCCCAGCCGATAATAGGAGCAAGTAGCTGATAGGGACCAAAATATGAAACGCAGCCGCCTTCCCAATTCCTGGGACGTAAGCGTTTCCTGTGACATAAATGGCTATTGTGTTCCTAATGGACAAGGGATCAAAAAGTATCTTGCCATTGTAAGATTCAGAAAAAAAGAAGCTTATGGTCACGTTTAGGAAAACGAATAGTCCTAGTATCTTTAAAGCCCTCTGTACCAATCTTTTTGGAAGTTGCGGATCAGCGATTTCATATTTGGAAAGATACACATTGGATATCAAAAACCCAGTGATGAATATGAAGGACGGGGTCAAAAATCTCAAGTATCGGTAAAAATCGCCTTGAGTCGCGATGAAATAATTTAGCCAGTGATAGAGCACCATGAATAAGACTAGAGCCCCTTTGGTGAAATCGAGCGCTGGGATTCGATAAGTTTTGCTGGCTCTGGCTATCATCATGTGACTACTGCACGTGATATCTGAAGGCATCACGGGCGTCAAGTCCGAGCCTGTGGGATACTCTCGTCGGGGACTTAGCTGTCGTGACAGCAGGTTCATTTCGGATCAAGGAACAGGCGATGCAGGAGTTCGAGGGTCAACACCTTGTGGATCTCGGTAGTATAGTTCCGGTTTCCTTTGAGGTGTCCCGCAACTATGATCTCAAGCTGGCGCGGTTCGAGATACGGCCGGGAAAGAGTGCGTGGGTCCAAAAGCATTTCACGAACATATGGGGAGAGAGCGTCTCTGTACCAGACCCGGAAATGGTGGAACTTGTGTCTACCGAGGAAGAGGCGTTCGAGGTGGAAGAGCGAGAGGAGATGATCGGTCCGGGCAACCCACTGGGGCATCCCGGAGTCGTAAGCATATTCCGCTTTGAACAGGAACTCGAGGAGACGTTGGGAGGCCGCCGTGTAAAGACGTCCTGAGCCTCCCCCGATGCCACGGTCGGTCCGGATCCCCCGAAGAGCCATATCGCCGTCGGCGATCAACCGCAGGCACACGTCGTTGTTCGCGAGGGCCGACGCCGGCGCGCGGAAGACCGTTCGGACGACGTCGTTGTCGAGATAGGGGGACCGTAGGGAGAGTTGGGTCTGCTCCAGCGCGAGCAGGCCGTAGTGATGCCAGGGGGCCTGCCGGAACACGGCAAACGAAACCGGGTGCTCCTGAAGCAAACCGGCGTACGTGTCCTTCGCCGCATGGACGTGGGGAAGAAACTCCGGACTGAACAAACCCGGGGCGGGCTCCATCGGCTTGAACGCCAGGTGAAGACGGAATACCTCGCTGCCATAGTTTCCCGTCATCCTGACGGGGGCTATTTCGCGGGCCCTCTCATTGAGATACAGATCAGGCGAATGGGTCAGGGCGACGCATCCGTCGGTGAGATATACCGTGCGCTCCGCGTAGTGAGGAAAGCGCGAGAGGAACTCCTCTCCTACCGGGATCACCTCATGGGACTGTCCGCACATGTGCGCCACTTGCCGCGCCACGATGACGTCCTGACAGTCGCGGAACGTCCCCCCGAAGGTGTAACACGGAAGCGATCCGGGGGCAGGTTTCTGCCACGCCATGATCATCCGACTGTCCAGTCCACCCGTGAGGGACATCCCGATCCGCTCGTGACCGTCGAAGTACCGAGAGAGGCTCCGCGAAAAGACCTCCTCGATCTCTCGGTAGTATGCTTCCGGCCCCAGGCGTGCCTGTTCTTCCCACTCCAGCGGCTGGAAGTACGTGCTCTTCCGCTCGATTGATCCGTCCCGAAAGACCCAGGCCGAAGCTGGCGGCAGCACGTGAATACCCTCGAAGAGCGTCCGGTTCTCCAAAACGCAACCGCAAGCGACGAACTCTCCTAAGCCCCGCGGGTCCGCCCTCCGAAGCTCGGGACGCACCGCGAGGATCGCCTTGGCTTCCGCGGCAAAATAGAAGGCCTGCTTCGACTCGTGGTAGTAGATCCGGTGCATCCCGTACCGGTCGTTGAAGAGCATTACTGTCTTTCGAGTCCGGTCTGTAAGAAGTCCGTGGAACCTTCCGTTCAAGCAGGCTGGAAAGGTGGGGTCCTCTTCGTAGAGGTGCACAAGATAGGACGGTCCTGTGCGATCAAGCACATGCCCTCGCTTCTTAAGGCGGCCACGTGTGTCATGATCAGGGAACTCCTCCCCTGAAAAGATGAGCACAGCCTCCCCCCTTTCATTCCGCAGCGGCATCCCATCTGAAAAGGAATCCTTCCGAACTACCCACCCGACGTACACTCCCAGCGTCTCATCTACCCACGTACCGGTGTTGTAAAAGTTCTCGTGGCGAAGCGTCTCCACCATCCGTAGAAGCTCCGGCTCCGCCCGTTTGCGTGGCATCTTGGTGATAAGACCGACGATCCCTGGCATAGTATCTTCCTCTTAGGAACCTTCCGTCATAGATTGGAGCTTGCGGTTGTACCAGACGTTCCGGAGTTCGCGGAGTTTGGCGAGCACTGGTTCTGGGATGTGGTCAGCGATCCTATGATGGAGGCCCAGACGGAATGCGGCCCAACCGATGGGACTCAACGGGACGTAGTAGCGAGGCACCTCGATGCGCTCGAACCCATTGTTTTCCTTGAAGTCGCTTAGGCTGTCCTGCTGCTTCTTACCATAGGAGAAACTCTGGTACACGAGATATCGAATACCCCGTTCGGCACTGGATCGGACGGCTTGCGCGATCAGTGCATTCGTCGGAGCCTTGTCTCTGTGCTGGATTGCCGAGACAATGTTCATCAGGTTCGCCTGCGTGCGAGTTTGGTCCCACGTCAACTTAACAAAACCAATCAGCTTGTTGCCGAGAAACGCACCGATGAAGATGCTACTGTCGAGGAACGTCCCCTTCTCCTTACGCACGGCCTCGATGTCTTTCCCGTAATGTGGGAACGGCCTTCCCTGGCGGACGGGGCATTCGTTGTAGATCTCCCAGATCCCCTGAACGAGAGCATCATCGAATGGCACCTCCCGAAGCACTACCCCCTTCTTCTCGGCTTGCCGGGCCCGATTGCGAGGGTAGGAACGGATTTGGTGGGTCCACCAGTGGTCGAAGGTGGATACCGGCAGGACCGCCAGGTTATCCCACTCCATAGGGTAGGCGTATTTCGGCGAGTGTTCAGGCATTATCTGCACGAACGAGAAGAGGTCGATCCGGATTCCGGACTTCCGCAGGCCATCGAGCACTGTCTCCGGATCCTCCAGGGACTCATACGTGTCCGAAGCGAGGCGAGCGATGCGGATCAGCCTGCCCTGGATGTTGATGTCCTTGCCGCAAACCTTCATGAGTGGCCTTCTTTCCCAGGCATGGTAGCCAACGGCATAGAGTGCTGCACCTGGAATTCGGAACGAACCTGCGACCGTCTTCCATCGAGCTGGTCAAAGATGGCGTCCATAATTCTGGCGGTCAGAAGTATTTCTCGGTACGGTATGGGGACCGGCGTTCCATGAATGATGGAACTGTAGAAGGACTCGATCAAATACTTCATGCCCGAATTCATATGGAAATCCTTTGCCACGAAAGTCCTGGCGTTTTCCATCACGTTGCAGAGATACTGCTCCGCGAAAATGAGAGGGGGGACGAACTTCTCGAGGTAGCTTTTAAACCTACCACCTCGCAGCTTCATCAATGTCTCTTGATCCTGATCAAGAATGAGCCCGTTTGTCTGGCCATAGATTCGAAACTGATGGAGCGACGGTCGCATCTGCGATGAAAACGTGAAATAAGCCGTGGTCCGCTCCTCTTCAGAAATGATGACCCGCAGTTCATCTACGATGTCGCCTCCGTTCATCCTCCTGAGCAGCGGGCTTACAAAGCCGTACGCGATCACCTGAGGCGTATCGCTGGTCAGAAACTCCGCGATCCTGGCAATGCCGTGGCTGATAATGTTGTGCAGTAACCTTCCCGGCAGTCTGCGAACCCAATGTTGCCTGTCGCCAAGAAGCGCTCGCGCGTAACTGGGATCTCCGAGGTCGTAGCAATAGTAGCTTTCCATATGCACTGGAGCCCCGCCCAAGTAGCCGCCTTCGACAAGGGCTCGCATGCGCCGCGCCACATGGCTGAATTGACCATCATGTCCTGCAGTCAGCTTGAGTTCTTTCTCATCGGCGAGTGCAACTAGTCGTTGGGCCTCTTCCTCGCGGAGTGTGAACGGTTTCTCGACATAGACGTGGCAGCCGCGTTCCAGGCAAACCCTCGCAATATCGAAATGGCTTTCGGGAGGCGTCGTGATGTGGACAACGTCTGGTCTGGCGTCTCTCAGAAGTGCAGTCAAGTCGGTGAAACACCGTTTGATCGGGAACCGCTCGGAGAGCTGTCTTGCCATTAGCGGCTCGCTGTCACAGACGCCGACGATCTCGCATCCTTCGATCCTCAGGATCTGCGACGCGTGAGCATCTGCGATCTTGCCGCATCCCACGATGGCGACTTTAAGCATCCTGTCCTCTCTCCCGGCAGCTTTGGAAATAACGCCGGAGTCCCTCCGCCATGGGCACCGTTGGAGCCCAGCTTAGCCGCGCCTTCAATTTCTCGTTGGTATAGCGCGTCTTCTTCCAGTAGGCGTGCCATCTCCTCCGATTGAAGACGGGTGGCAACTGTCCCTCTGACCAAATCGAATACCACTCCCACAAACAACACAGCGCATGACTGACAACGTGGGGAACATAGATTGATTTGAAACGCCTTACCTTCTGTTTGTACAGACGCAAAAACTGCCTGCTGGAGGGAAGATCGTCGTCAACGACGTTGAACACCTCGCCGTCGGCTACCTTCTTCAACCCGGCTAGTACAATCGCCTCCGCGCAGTTATCGATGTATGTGAACGGTATGGTGTTGGAACCGCCCAGATGCAGAAAGACGCCAAACGTGCCGATCCCCACGCGGCCGGTGATGTCTTCCTTGCCTGGACCATAAACATACCCGGGCCTGACGATGACGTACGGGATCCCAAACCTCTTGCCATACTCAGTGACGATTTCCTCCTGTTTGACCTTTGCGAAGCAATAGGCGTCCCCGCGGAGCTCGGGACGCTTTTCAACCGGGCACGACTCATCCAACAGACTCCAGCGAGGTTTCTTTGTGTTGGTATAAACGGCGAACGAACTGACGTGGACGAACCGTCGCAGGCAGTTATGCTGCAGGCTTGCCTCGAGGACATTGCGCGTCGTGACAACCGAGTTCATGAACGCATCGGGAAAGGACTTCTCGCCCCCGCCCGCGGCCAGGTGAAAGATGACCGCCACATCCTTGGTCGCAGCGACGCAATCCTCGCGGGACAGAAGATTGCCTTTGACCACTTCAATTCGCGCCCACCTGCGGCTGCTGGCGATGGCTTCGAGCCTAGCCACTTCACTCGAGGGCCTGGCAAAACAGAGCAAGTTGCGGAATCCACGATCCAGCAGACTCTCTACGAGTCTGGGTCCAATGAAACCCGTGGCCCCTGTTACCAGGATCGGATCGTCCGGCCCGATTATGAAAGCGTCACGTTCCATGTGAACCAGATGTCGCTGCTACTCGGTGACGTATGGCTCTCTGACCGGGTTGATCCCCAGGAGTGCAAGGAGCCTGCCTATGTGATCAAACAGTTTAACTAAGAGAGTCATGAACCTGTGATGCCCCAACACCAACGCAAACGGCAGAGCGGCCGTGTAAGCTGGAATAGCGAGGATCGATTTTGCAATGTCGAGGGTTCCAAAGGAGGGGTGGAGCACGGAGACTGTCCCTTGCAGCAAAGCTCTTCTTAACATAAACGTGCGTTTCCAACGTATCGCGGGAACAACCTCATATGCTACGGCCTCATTGCACCAGATGAAAACGTGCCCCTCTTGGATCATTCTTCTGAAAAAGTCCTGGTCTTCTCCTGTCCGAAACTCAGGACGGAACGGCTGTGACCCAGGCGGGATGATTCGTCTTTTCAGCAGCGTGTTGTTGGTCCGTCCTTTGCCCCAGTCGATAATGATCCCCGTCGGGTATGTAGGCCGTTCGTAGAAGCGGCCCTTAACAACCCACTTGGGTGGCTTTTGATCGAAGTGGCGTTTCACTGGCCCGAGGACCCCGTCGGCGGCATATTCGTGACAAGCCTTAAACAAAGCCAGCAGCCAGCGTTTGGTCGGAAACTCGTCGTCGTCGATGAAGGCCACAAAGTCGCCGGACGCATTCTCGATGGCCTTGTTCCGCGCCAACGGGATATTCTGCCGCGGCTCCACGCAGTACCTAATTGGAATACTCGACGTAGCGGCGAAGTCCGATACCACCTTCTTGGCCGACTGTAAATGATCGTTGTCGGCCACCACGATTGAATACGTGAATAGTCCGTTTGTGTCCTGATCACCGAGCTCCTCCAACAAGCGCTTGAGAAAGTGTGGCCGCCTGAAAGTGCAAATGCACACACTAATGTGCTTCGTTTCGTTGGTCATCGCTTCGCCGTTCATACGATCACGCGGATTTCTTTGACGACGTCCCTGGCAGGAAGAGGGAGCACCATACCGAGGGCAACGAGAGGCTAGCCGATGTGCCGGTAAAGAAGCTTGCCGGCGAGGGTCAGCACGCCGTCCGGAAGTCGAGCGAAGATTTGCTTCGCGAAACGAATCCTCCAGCCATCGGTGGAGGCGGGCCTGGCCACCGCCGGACACCGCCAGTAGGTCAGGGTTGAGCGATCCGCTGCCCAATGTTCCTTGAATGCGATCAGGCCGAGATTGTCACAGTCGGACCGTCCTAAGTCGAACTCTTCAGCCCCTGCCTGTTTGGCGTCCTGGACGGCCTTCCAGAAGAGCAGCGCCATACCACCGAGATTGTTCAGTCGCGCATCGGAGCCACCGTACTTGTAGACCACCCTCTTGCCGTGGCTCAAGGTCAGGATGCCCGCCACCGGCTGGCCGTGATTGGAGGCGATGCGAATACACGCATCCTCATTGAGGCAGTCGACGAGATTGCGGAACCAGTCCAGCGGTTGAGGAGGGATGTGGTGGCGCCAACGAGTGAGGAGGAGGAGGCCGTACAGCTTCCGTATTAGCGACTCGCTCCGGCCCGCCTCGTAGGTCAGTCCTTCTCGTTCAGCCCTGCGGATCTTCCGTTGAACGCAGTCCTTGTGGAAGCTGCGCAGTAAGGCATCCGGGTTGGGTCGAAGGTCCAGCCGATGCAGGTAGAAGGTCTTGGCCCTCTGAAACATCCCCTCGAGTTGCAATGTTGAATTCGCGGATCGCATCTCCACGTACTTCCATCTCTGCTGCTTCGCGATGTGCTGAACGTAGAGGCGAAGTTCGTTCAGCTCCTCGGAGTTCTCAACGAGCGGCTCGCAGTGATCCGAGAACGGCAAACAGACTAATCTGCGGCCAGTGAGCCAGCTCCGAACAGCGCAGAACAACAGGGCGCTCCTCAGTTCCTCAGTAGGGGCAGATGTCGTGAACGCAACAGGCTCGTAGTGATAGGTACGCTGCAAGGCAAGCAGCCAGCCGAGCGTGTGGAAGACAGAAGCGTCTGGGTGTCGCCCGACGAACTCCGGCCAACGCGGATCCCGCAGTGGATCGAGGGAGTGGACGGTGATGTGTTGCACGCCGGGTTACCCTAGCAGGCGGTGCCCCAGCCTCGCCTCGGACCTCTGGAGCAGCCAAACCATGGCGGCCAGGACGGCGAGGCACACGAAGAAGAGAGGGACGCCGCCGCTGCGGTGGAGCAGGCTATCCGTGATGAAGCTCGGATGGACATAGCTGGCTAGCAGAGACAGGACGACGATTCGAACGGCGTTCTTGACGATGGTCAGGGGGACGACGACTAGGACAAGAGCCACCTTGGACCACGTCGAACCCAGGAAGAGGTGTCCGGCGACCAGGCTGGTAATGAGTAGCGCCAGGCTCGACCTGATCCCGCTGCACTCTTCCGCTACCTCGATGGTTATGCCAGGGAGCACGAATACGAACCCCTGTCGGAAGACCGGCACGTCCAAGAGCCCGAACAAGAGACCGGTCGCCTCAGTCGAGGCCCTCTGTAGGAAGCCGATGATTGCCTGAAGAAGGATCGGTGGAAGGGGCACTATGAAAAAGAGGAGGAGCAGCTCGAAGGAAGCCATCCTGAACGCCTGGAACCCGTAGCACAGGAGGAATGCCCCCAAGCAAGCCGTCACCATCGAAAGCATCGCCGGAGACAAATAGGCCTGCTTGTCCGGGGCGAACGCGCTGGTGAGCCAGGAGCACGCGACTCCGATCGTCATCACGAGAACGCCCGGCCAAGGCGTGTACTCCACCCTGGCAAAGATTGCGCGTCGATTCAGATACAGAAGGTACAGGCTGATAAGGGGTATCAGGACGATGTGCGAGTAATGCTCATAGCGCCCGTACTGGAGCGAGAGGGTAAGGACTGTGGTAAGCGGCCTCCAGAACCAGGCGACCGTCGCGACCATGAGGATAAGGAAGCAGGCATGCCTCGGTGTCGGGCCCGTAAATGGCCGCTCAGCCATGGTTGTCAGGTCTGTCATTCGCGAATTCATCAACAGGCACCTATGCCCGAGATGACGGCGGCGGGCGTCGCCACGCGGCACCTAACGATCTCTTTGCAGCGCTTAAGGGACTTTTCGGCTACCTCCAGCATCTTCACCACGCGCAAGCCAGCACGCCCGTCGTTGAAAGGCCTCTTTCCCTCGGCCACACAGTCCAAAAAGTAGCGGGTCTCGAGCTGCAGCGCCTCAATCTCTTCCACCCGAGGCGCCCACATGTCCCCGCTGCGGTAGCTCACGAGAAGTTGGTGGACTCCTTGCTCTGTTCCAACCTCGACGCCCTTGTCGTAGATTTTGATTTTTTCGGCCGGCTCGAGATCGTTCCATACCAGCATCTTCCGCTGCCCGCCGATCAAGGTGGTACGCACTTTTACGGGTGAGAGCCAGTTCACGTTGATGTGGGCGATCACGTTGTTGGGGAAGTAGAGAGTGATATAGGCCACGTCCTCCTGGCCGTTCAAGTGCGCTCCGCCGGTTGCCTCCACTAGCTCCGGCTCGAGGCCGATGACATGGTCCATGATGGAGAGATCGTGAGGCGCAAGGTCCCAGATGACATTGACGTCGTGCTGAAACAGCCCCAAGTTGACTCGAGTCGAATCGTAGTAGTAGAGCGGCCCCAAAGCTCCCCCATCGACCAGCTCCTTGATCTTGCGTACGGCACCGGTGAAGAGGAACGTGTGATCCACCATGATCACTAAGTTTTTGCGTTCGGAGAGCTCAATGAGCTCTTCAGCCTGGGCCGACGTCGCTGTAAAAGGCTTCTCCACGAACACATGCTTGCCGTTCTCCAGCGCCGTCTTGGCAAGCTCATAGTGCGTCGAGACCGGAGTGACGATCGCCACCGCATCGATCTCAGACGAGGCTGTGATCTTGTCCACATCGGAGACCGCGCTGACACCAGGATGGCGGCTTAACGCCCGCGCCACAGCCTTGGGACTTTTGTCGCAAATGGCTGCCACCCGGCAGTCAGGTTGGCTCGCGAAGTTCCGCACAATGTTCGGGCCCCAGTAACCGTAACCGATCACACCAAGCTTGAGCATTTTAGTTTTCTCCCCCGTTCAACAGTTAAGACAAAGAAATAGGAAGCACAGCGACAGCCCCAACGGCCGAGGCGATCGCCAGATGTTCATTGGAAACGGCGTCGAAGGTCACGAGGCAGCATCTGCACGAGCTCGCCAAAAGTCCGCTTCAGCGGATGAGGGAGGGCGCTCCTGAAAAACGTCTCCATGCGGCCGCGGCGTCGCCACCGGATACTTCGATCCAGCAATTGCAACTGTTCTACTGTGAGGCGCCACCCGGATGCTCCACAGTTCTCAACGACGTGTGCGGTGGAATTGCCCTTGGGGATGACCACAACACCGTCCTTACACAGACACCAGCTGATAGCGACTTGAGCGATCGTCTTTCCCGTTATGCGCGCTACCTCGGCGAGTGCCCCGTCCGGATCGCAGTCGAGGAGACTCTGAAAGTCGCGGGCTAGCGGGCTATAGGCAATGATGGTGATTCCATTTGCCTGGCAATATTTCAGCAGGTCAGCCTCGATGGTGCGGTCCACCACGTTGTAGCGGACCTGATTCGAGACTATCCGGTATTTGCGGGTGGCGTTCCGGGCTCGCTCAAGTTGAGCAACGGAGAAATTGCTGACCCCGATGAAGCGGACCTTGCCGGCGTCCACGAGCTGTTCCATGGCGGCAATGGTCTCCTCGATGGGCACCTTGTCGCTCGGCACATGAAGTTGGTACAGATCAACCCAGTCGGTGCCTAATCGTTTCAGGCTGCCGTCTGCTGCCTTGAGCACACTATCAAACCGAAAATGCTCCGGAGAGACCTTGGTCGCGATGAAGACGCGATTGCGAACTCCCGCCACAGCCTGACCAACCACCGTCTCGGTACCGTAGGACTCGGCCGTGTCAATGAATAGCGCTCCGGCATCCAATCCTTTCCGGAGCGGTTCCACTCCGGCATGGTAATTCCACGTCCCCAAACCGACTTCCGGGATCGATATGCCAGTGCTTGAAAGGGACTTCCGTTGCATCCTCTTTCAAAACCCTCGTATAACGGACAAGTACGGAATAAGGGCGAGTTCGACAAGGCCGGGCAGCGGATCCTCTCGACTGAATACCGCTTCGACGTCGAATTTCCTCAGCGATCTCAGGTAAGCCCGCCAGTCTTGGTGACCTCCGAAAATCTCTAAGACCCCAGTCGGTACGTCGGTGATTAAGCGTATCCAACTGACCCCGGCTCGGCTGCGACAGGGCTGCACGGGCTCCCCAAGCTGGTCGGCGAATAACAGATAGGGAAAATCCACCCCGGCGCCGGATCCAAGGGTGTGGTAGCCCCACGTGCGTCCATTGACGTCCAGCAGCTTATACTGTCCATCGCGTGGGTCGAGTTTGTATTCCAGCTCCACCAATCCGTAGTAGTTGATCGCCCGCAAGAAGCGTTCGGACAAGGCCTCCAGGAGCGGCAGCTCAATGGTCTCTACGAAGGTGCTGGCCCTGCCGAACTCTGGCGGGTGCTGGCGACTCCGCCGGACGACCATGCTGCCGACCGCTCGGCCTGCCTTGAAGAAAGCGCAGTAGGCGAACTGCTGTCGGCCATCACCGGGAATCAAGTCCTGAATCATCACTTCACCCGGTCCAACTTGCGCGACTGCCCGCTGGAAAAGCTCCCGCAGCTCGGTCCGGTTGTTGGCTCGCCACGCTTTGGCCTTCGTTGCGTAGATAAAGTGCTCCTTGATTGCTGGCTTGAGTACCAGGGGAGGGTCGATCGGGATCTGCTCCAGGTCATCTTCGTCGCGCGGATACCAGGTTTTCGGCGTGGGAATTCCCAACTCATTCGCCAAACGATAGGTATTCCGCTTGTCACACGCCCACTGCATTGCTTCCCACTCGGGGGTGGGCACGCGAAACCATTCTTTCAGCATTGACCGGTAGCGTGCGAAAGCGGCCACGGTCTCGTCTCGAGTGGGGTAGAGCACCCAGCCCCTAAGGCCCAGCCGGCGGCCTATTTCTAGCACGGTGTCTGCAGTCTGGCGCTCATCGCGCAAGTTCTTGACCGCTACTACATGGGTCGCATAACGTGAGAAGCGGGCGATAGAACGCTCATCGTCAATGATGCAGACCGGCACCTTCCGGCGTCCAAGGCTGCGAACGATTCCGAGACCCTGGTAGTCGCCGCCGACGACGACACCTCCGATTTGGTTTTCCTGAATTGTCTTGTCCTTCACTTGGCTTTTTCGGCGATGCAGCGGGTCAGTGAGCGCGAGGTGTACTGCGTTCCGGAGACAAATTGCATGAGCGGGCCGAAGCTCCAGGCGGCTGGCGCACCGAGAATGTGCAGGCCCGGCACCGACGTTTCGAGCCCCTCCCGGAGCCAAGGGTAACCGTTAAAGAGGCGTATGGATTGTACAAGCTCTGAGGCAAGGAACTCGTACTTGGAAATGTCCACGCGGTATCCAGTTCCGAGAAGAACATGGTGGACCGTTCGCTCGCTACCGTCGTCCAATCGGACTTTCACTCGTTCGCCAACTTGGGTGGCAGAAACAATCGAATGTCCGAGCGTGATGGGAACGTTCTGGAGCCGCTTCACCAGCCAGCGCGCGCCGGCCGGCCGAACCGATCGCTTCCAGAGCTTGTCTTGTAGTCCGTGGGGCAGCCGCCTGAGCAAGTCGGGCCTCGCCATAAGCTGGCTGATGCCTGCGGGACCAACGTCGGTGGGCGCGTAGAGGAGCCGTCTGGTAAATGAGCCCAAGCGATGATGAAGCATCTTGGAAGTCCATCCTTGAAGCCAGTGAATTCGACGCGACCGCGCGATGACTTCCACTTCGGCACCGCCTTCGTACAACAAGGCGGCCGACTCGAGCGCGCTCTGGCCAGCACCGATCACGACCAGTTGCTGGCCGGCAAACCGGCTCAGGTCGCGATGTTCGGCCGAGTGCGAGGCCAGCGAAAGCGGGAGGCCCTCAAACTCCGGCGGACGCCAGGCGAACGAATCGATGCCGGCAGCGACAACGACACGGCGCGACCAGATCACTTCGCCATCTGTGAGGACGACTCGGAATCGCGACTGACTGGATTCAATGCGGGCAACCTTCCGTTGATCGAGGTCTGGTATGACCTGGCGCTGATACCACAGACCATACTGGATGAAACGGTCGAGTGGCACGGGGGCGGACAAGTGATTGCCGCATGCCTCCTGGTACGCTTCCAGCGTCAGCGAATGGTTCGGGTCCGCGATCTGCGTCGCGGTCCAATTGGAGCGGAGAATCATCCCGACCGGCATGTGGCGCTCCCAAAAGCACATGGGTTCGCCGAACACACGAACCTCCAATCCCTTGATCGTTCGCAAGTGTGCGGCCGCCGACAGTCCGTAAGGGCCGGCACCGACGATCGTCACATCGCAGGTTGTCATCGCCGCCTCCCCGCCCCTCCTCACTTGGCCAACACCAGCAAGCTGTATCCCCCCAGGATCCGCACTGTCAGGTCCTGATGTATGGCGAAGCACATCTTCCTGGGCAGCCGGCCGATTTTCTGGACGGTTTCTTCTCCGAGCTCGATGCAGCGCGGCGTGAAGAAGTAGTCCAGCAGCTCATAGCCCACGTCTTTCAGTGTTTCAAGCGCCGTCTCCTTGGTGAAGTAATGAATGTGGCCGTGCATTTCCCGACGTTTCAGAAGGCCTCTCTTACGCAGCACAGCCTGCACGCTCAGGTCCAGCGGAATATGAAATATCTTCAGCTCGCTTTTCGGTCGGATTCCGTTCAAAAAACCGAAATAGTCTTGGACATGCTCGATGACATCGAGGACCAGCATAAGATCGAAGAAGGTGTGCTCCTCATGCGAGATGTCCGCCAGCTTGAACTGAAGTCTTTCGTTCGCTCGGCACTTGCACATCTCCAGCGCCTGCGGCGAGATGTCGTAACCCCAGAAACGGCATGCGACGTCCATCTTCTCCTGCAAGAGCTTAAGAACTTCGCCTGCACCACAACCGACATCGCAGATGGTCTTTGGCCGCAGACGTTTTTTCTCGATCATACGCAGGATCTGCTCGACCTTGAACGGGGATTCATCGACATACCAGAGAGGATTCTTCTTCAGGAATTCGCCGTCAATGTAGATATTTCGGTCGAGCACGTGGCCCGAGATTTTCGTCGACGCTGTCATCTAGGGATAGTCCTCTCAGAAAAAGCCGATTTGTGCTGGCAGATGTATTTCGCTACATCTCGTGGCAGAGCAAACCAGCACTGATTGTTGTAATGCTTCGCAACGTATTCGAGAAAGTCCTGATACAGTTGGGCTCGATATTCCGAGTGACTCTTCCTGCCATCGAAATTCATGTAGTCGGGATGAACGATCACCAACGCTAAGCCACCATGTTCAGCCACCCAATCGAGCTTGCGCGTCCATATGTCGATCGAAGTCTCTCGAAGCACAAGGAAAAGAGTGGAATCCTGTGGTAATGTATACGGAAGTTCGACATACCCGGAATGGCCATTTTGAGAGACCCGGAACGGGAAGATGGTGTTCACTCCTTCTGGCTGCGGCTCAAACGGGTCAGTATCAAAGGTAGACGCGTCGTAGAGGATGTTGAGATCATGGAGCCAGTCAAGATCGTGGAACATGAACCCGGCGCGAAACCCGACCCCTCCCCAAGTTTCTAGATAACGATTAATCTTTTCGGCACCGGCTCTGAAGCTCTTTCTGGAACGGTAGAGTGTACCGTCGTGTCGCAGGTCATGGACACCAACTTCGAACCCGTTTGAGGTGAGAAAACCGCGTATCGATTCTGGCGTCGTATACTCGCCTTCCGGTACAAAGTTAAATAAGGAGCGGAACCCCAGACGGATCTCCATCTCGGCCAACTCGCGGCAGCGATCCAACCCTCTCTTGCCTTCGACGTCATGCGTCAGGACGAAGGCGAACTGCTTGCCGTCCGGCCATCCGGGCCACCCTACCGGAGCCTTAGCAGCTACCTTATTGATAGGCCAAGAACTGCTGAACCGACGCTGCAGTCGTCTGGCGTAAAAACGTCGAAGCGCCATACGGAGCGCCCAAGGAATAGCAGGCTTGAGCAGGTAATAGATATTCCTCACCAGCATACGACAAGTATCCTCTCAGCTTCGCTCATGGCCATGGCCCCCCCTTAGAGACCATCTCTAAACGAGCTCTCCAACACCGTCGATGGAATTCAGGTGAGGAATTGCTTGGGTTAAACGACCGACGCGTCAACGGCCACGGAACTACTGGCTGGGAGCAGTATATGATCGGAGCCATTCTTCAAAGATCACAAGGCTAAACAAAATCTTATGGTTGTCATTTCGACCAGTGGAATGTTCCTTGAAGAGGTCCTGCACTGCCCGCTGGCGCAGGTACTGATATATTCGCGATTCACTGTCCAGCAGGATCTCCGCCATTCTATCGCTCATGTCGCCACGGAACCAATTATCCACCACATTCGCGGCGAACCCTCGCTTTGCTCTTTTGAGAAACTCGCGAGGGAGATACGTCTGACACACTTGGCGATGCAACCACTTCCGGGAGCCATTCCTTACTTTGAAATGTGCCGACAATCGTTCGACATATTCAACGATCTCTTTATCGAGGTAAGGGACGCGCAGTTCGAGACCATGAGCCATCGACAGCTTATCCGCATACATGAGAAGTTCGTCTGGAAGAGTGGATCGCACCTCCAAAAACTGGAGGCCTCCGAGCTCGTCCGTCTCCGTCATGAGCTCGTCGAGATCGCTCCAGCACTCCAGTATTCTGTCACCGGTATTAGGGCCAACGAGGCCGTCTTGAAACAGTTCATCGAGTGTATTTCCTGGCACAATCGACAATACCTGTTGATATCTTCGCATTCGCTCAGGGATGTCCAGAGAGTACACCCCCCGCTTCAGGGTCTCATTTCTCGGTAGCGTACTTATAGCCGAGGAGATTGCCGTTCGTGTCCACCTCGGTAAACTTCCCCACAAGGCGCCATAGCGAATTCCGAGATGACGACGATAACCGCCGAATAGTTCATCCGGTCCCTGACCGATCAATGCGACTTTGACGTCCTGCCTGGCTCGTTCACAGACGAAATACATGGGAACAATGGAAGACGTTGCGATCGGTTCTTCCAGGCATGCGACTATCTTCGGGAGCGTTTCCTCGAATCTAGACCTTGTAAGCGTCACGGTAGTGTGCTGCGACGACAACTTATGCGCCGTCTCTGCAGCATCTTCCAGTTCATCATCGGCAAAGCTTGACCCATATCCCACTGTGTAAGTCGGCCAAGAAGTCCCGTATAGATTCATTAATGCGAGCAGTAGCCCGGAATCAATGCCGCCGCTGAGCAGCAGGCCAACAGGTACGTCGCTGATGAGCTGTCTCTGAACAGCCCTTTTATAGAGTGCAAGCAGTTCTTCTTTAGCTTCGCCGTCAGACTTTATCGGTTCAAATGGAGCAGGCTTGGATCTGTACCATCGACTCAGGCGATGAGAGCCGTTTTCGAACGTTAACATGGTTCCAGGCGCGAGCTTTCGTACGCCCTTGAATACGGTATAAGGAGAAGGTGTGTAGCGATAACGGAGAAACAGATGCAAGGAGATGGGGTCTACTTCAGCCCTGTCCTGGGACGCTGCAAGAACAGCGCGGATCTCTGAGCCGAAATAGACACGGTCTCCATCTATCCTGTAGTAAACCAGCTTGATTCCGAACGGGTCTCGGGCCAGCACCAACCGTCTTTGCCGGGCATCCCAGATCGCCAAGCCGAACATGCCGTTGAGACGATTGAGCACCTCATCGCCCCACTGCTTATATCCATGGACGATGACCTCCGTATCTGATCTGGTTCGGAATACGTGCCCGTGCGCTTCCAGCTCACGTCGGAGCTCGTGGAAATTGTAGATCTCGCCATTGAAGACTACCCAAACGGATTCTTCCTGATCCGACATGGGTTGGTGGCCACCCGCAAGATCGATGATTGAGAGCCGTCGAAAACCGAGTCCGAGCGGCCCTGCCATATAGTACCCCTCGTCATCAGGACCTCGATGGACAAGGCTCTTTGTCATCTCCTCTATGTGCTGACGGAGAACTGGAGCCTGGTTCCCAAAATTGTATTGTCCGCAAAT
>CAZSUT010000002.1:22722-94336 GCA_964610095.1 uncultured Nitrospirales bacterium
TCATCCCCCTGCCAGAAGCGCATTGTAAGCGCGTAACAAATTGGGACCAACCACATCCCATTGCAGTTCTCGCTCTACTCGTTGCCGTCCGAACTCTCCCATTTTGCTGCGAAGATCCGGGCGATCCATGAGCTTGACAATACCCTTTGCAAATTCCATTTCGTTATTCGGCTCTATATAGAGTGCTGCATCCTGGGCGGAAAACCGTGTTTCTTTCAGATCATACGTCACAATCGGTTTTCCAAAAGCCATATATTCCATGATCTTAATCCAAGTTGAGACATCATTTAGGGGACTTGATGGGTCTGGATCCACGCAGATATCGGCAGCCGCCAAGTTACGAGTCAAATCTTCATCTGGAATAAATCCTGTAAGCTCTACATAACCATCCAAATCCAACTCCCTCGTCAGGGTCCTGAGGTCTTCAAGAGAATCCCCGTTCCCCATGATGATGCAATAGAAATCTTTTCGATGAAGTTTGAAGACCAAATCGCGGAGTGATCGCAACAGATAGTCAACTCCATCCTGTGGGTTGAGAGCGCCGATGTAACACAAGATACACTTGTTCATGCTGCGCATCTTCTCATTGGGAGACAGAGGAACAAGCCGGCGCAGATTAGGCCCGTTTCTGACAACGTAAACTTTTTGTGGTTTAACTCTGCCCCTTTCGATCTGTATTTGCCGGTACGACTCATTGGTTGCGATGACAATGTCGGCCATCCTCAGACTGCACTTTTCTAAGAATTGAAGGGCTTTGGTGACAAACCCCCTTTTCGCTCTGTATCGCGACTGGTAAAGCTCGGGACAGAGATCATGATGATCGAATACGAACTTCTTACCGAAGGGTTTATACAGAGCAGCGACGAGAAAAAGTGCGTCGGGGGGATTATGGGCATGGATGACGTCAAATCCGTGTTTCACCGCGACATAGAGGCTCATAACAAAACAAGCACTTGTGAAATAAATATATTCCCCCGCATATCCCAGTAAGGCTTTTCCTCTTAGCCATACACGCTGCAGTACAGTCGGATTGTGTGTAAAGGTTTTCTTGAATATATCCAGTCGAGGAATGCTATATACCTGGATGTTATCTACAACCTGGCTCTTTGTGGTTTCGTTTTTCTTTCTTAAAGCAATGACCGTTATGGAGTAACCTGCCTCCTGCAAAAGGTCGCACTCATTTTTTACCCTGGTATCTTCAGGAAAGTAATTCTCAACGAACATCAAGATTCTACCAGCAGATCCCGTCATAAGAAGGCCTTTCATCCCCATCGGATAGGATCCTTGCTAAATCAACCACGAAAATATCGTGATTGAGATAAGCAATCTCTTTTTTAAAGAGCTCTGTTTGTTTACTGACAATGACAATGTCGGACTTCTCGATCACTTCTTGGACAGAGGATTTCATCAACGAAGTGATATGCGGAATACTTTCGTTTAGATACCTCTTATTTGCTCCGTAGAGCTTTGCCAGCGAAACTTCCTCATCATAAATGGCAATTGTGTACCCTTTTCCGATTAGAGTTTCGATAAGGATGACAATGGGACTTTCCCGCACGTCATCAGTCCCGGCTTTAAAACTGAGCCCCAAAACGCCTACCCTCATTCGTCCGGTTTTTTTAATCAGGCGATAAGCCTGTTCGATCTGCCTTTGGTTACTCTCCAAAATGGAGGACAACAGGGGCACCTCAACATCGTTGCGTTTCGCCTGATAGAGGATCGCACGTAAATCCTTCGGCAAACAGGAGCCACCAAACGCAAAGCCCGGCTTTAGATAATACGACGAGAGATTAAGTTTTGTGTCTTTACAAAACAGCTCCATAACGCGATGGCTGTCTATTCCCATACTCTTACATATGTTGCCAATTTCGTTCGCAAAGCATACCTTTGTGGCATGAAAGGCGTTACACGCGTATTTGAGCATTTCAGCGACTGCAATCGTTGGCCTCTCTAAGGGTGCTTCGATACCCTCATATAACTTGGCCACCAGATCGCCACTCCGTTGGTCCTGCTGACCGATGATTGTAAATGGCGGATTGTAGAAATCATTAACAGCCGTCGTCTCACGCATAAACTCAGGATTCATGCAAACCCCGAAGTCTCGTCTCACTTTCTTGCAAGATTTCTGCTCCAACAACGGAATAATGACGTTTTCTACTGTGCCAGGAAGCACGGTGCTGCGGATGGTGACCACGTGGTAATCATTGGAGTCTCTCAACAGTTCTCCGATCCGTTCCACGACCCGAAGCACCTGCTGTAACCCTAAACTTCCGTTCTCGTTGCTAGGCGTGCCAACGCAGATCAGAGACACAGCTCCCAATTCTGTTGTATCCGTCGTAGCGCGAAGTTTTCCTGCGTTTACTCCTCTTTTGATGACGTCCGTCAGTCCAGGTTCGATGATTGGGCTCTGCGAATGATTAATCATTTCAACTTTATTCCGGTCCACATCGACACCGGTAACATCGTGGCCGCGATCCGCCAGACAAGCTGCTGTCACGCAGCCTACATAACCCATTCCAAAGATCGTGATTTTCATGAACCTATCCCACCACCAATGTTTGCGGAGCTTTCCCCCCAACGCGCAGAAGAGCAGGTATGGCATGCCCGATATGCCAATTCGCAAGGTTTGGCTTCGCATCGGCAAGGCCGCGTGATTCCATGCAATTACCCGTCATTTTTGAGGATGTACAGGATATTCTGTCCCCCCACTGTGCCAAACATGAATACCCTAAAGACCAACCAGGCTACTATCTTCGCAAAGTCACCGGATGATCTCGGGGGAAGGAATGGTGCATCGTGAAATCGACGCTCAAGTACTTTCATATTGTTTTCGCTGAAGACTTTTTCAAGTTGCCATGCGGTCATGGGAGTGATATGTCCGCTTCCAACGTAAGCACTGTCCATAAACATCGCCATTTCCCCAGTAAAGAAGAATCTGAGTCGCGAATACAATCCTGAGGCGTTGGGAGTTGTTAGGAGAACAATCCCTCCCTTTTTGAGTAATGGCTTGATCTGCCGAAAGATGTGCCTTGGGTTCTCCAAGTGTTCTATCACCTCAATTAAACACACTGCGTCAAACTCATCATTTCGGAACCTTGCGCCGAAGTCCTGATTCAAATCAGCCTGGTGGTATGGAAACTCGAACCTCTCCTTCTGTGCCTCAAGGTCGCAAGCGGTAACAGCGTAAGACGCATCGTGGAGTCTATTCGCCCATGCACCTGCGCCGCTGCCCAAATCCAAGACTTTGACCCCAGGTGAAATGTACTTGCGTAATAGCATGAACGCTTTCGCATGCAATCCTCCTGACGCCATCTCAGGCAGACCTTCGTAACTACTCTGGCGGTGCTTTGACGTAAACATCGATCTAACTTACATTCTCGTTCAGGATTACCTCAAATCGAATTTTGGGGAATCCCAAGTACGTGCCATTGGAGGGACTACTCCTCCAAAATGCCTGCTAACAATTTTGCAGGCGCAGCGTCTTGGGGGGCTGAAAAACAGGCTTCTGACCCCGCCCTATGGCCCATGTCAGGATCTGTGTCATGATCTGAGCCTTCCGCTCCCAGGTTAAGCATTCTCCGGCATAGCGCATCCCTTGCTGCCGCAACCGGTCAAGAAGACCCCGATCGCGTTCGAGGTCCGCCAGAATCTTTTCGATTTGACACACGACATCGCTTTCGTTGGTGAGAGACACCTTGTAACCAACTTCCGCATGAACAGTATCCCCGGGTCCACCGAAGTCCACGACCACCGGTACCGCACCCATCGCCATAGCTTCAAAGACCACGGCGCCTCCAAAGTCGCGAATCGATGGAAAGACAAGGACATCGGCCGCTCGCATACGCTTCAAGGCTTCGCTATGGCTTAGCCATCCACAGAATGAGACAACTTTCTCTATTCCAAGGGACCTCACGAGTTCCTCAAGGCGGTTCCGCTCCGGGCCGTCCCCGACGATGGTAAACGAGGCCAGGTCCCTTCGCAAAAGGGGAGCAGCCGCCCGCAACCCGAGATCGCAACCCTTTATGGGAATGAGACCTCCGACGAAAATCAATTCAAGCTTGTCGTGGCGCGGTGAGCTGCGCAATGCATCCGCACAAAGAGAAGAGTTGATCCCGTTCTCTGGAACAAAGAAAAGCTTCTCGCGATAGGCTGAGAATTCGGCATAAGTTTGCGAGGAGCCAGCGACGATCGCTGCTGCGTTGCGATAGGTGGACCGGGCGAAAGGCATGAGACGGTACAATTTCCTCAGGTTGGAGATCCATTCCTTCTGGTTATCGGCCTGGCTGAAACCCTGCGGCCACGGCAAACCACCGTTGATCGGTCCAATCACAAAGGGGATGGGGCCTCGTCGCAGAAGGCAAGCGAAGAGACTTGGCAAAACCGAGGTTACTGGGTTCAGACGCAGGACCACATCGAAGTCGCCCGCCACGATCCGAGTCCGCATACGCCGCCAGGCATACCACTCAAAGGCCAGAGAAAAGGGATATTGGAAAGCGGTCACAGCCTGTGCTGCATAATCATTCCTAAAAATCCAGCGAAAACTCCAAGCAAAGATGCGATCGAGCCACGGAAGGCTGATAGCCTCGATGGCATAAAAGGGTGCCTGCCTGCGGCGCACGGCCTCTTCATTGCAACGGCGGATTACTATGGTCACGGAATGGAGTCGAGCGAGGGCTTCACTATGGCAATAGCCAACGAGGGCGCTGCTAAAGGAGTCCGGGTTACTGTCCGGAGCCAGTAGTAAGACGCGTAGCGCGTTCATAATCCGAGACCTACTTCAGCCCTCGTCGCATAGCACGCCCTACTTGGTCGTACAGTCCCAGGTACTAGCCCAAACTCCACGCGAATGAGCTGAAAACGGTAAGGCTTCGAAGGCGAGCCGCAGGTATGACAAGTGCTCGATCAGCTTCTGCTTACCTTTTGGCAGGAGAGCCCACACTCCGCAGTACAAAAGAGGAGCCAGAAGAAGTGAAAAGCCAACTTCTTCAAGCGCATTCGGAGGTCTAAAGTTATAACGGATCATAATTAGTAGAAGGCTCATTATCATGCTGGATAGCGCGGGCAAAGATACTGCCTCAAAAAAAAGTCTTATTGAGATGGGGGTGTTCTTATAACTGAACCATAAAAAGGGCACAAGCGTCAGGTAGGTGTATGCCACATAAGCTGTGGCAACGCCGATGATACCCCAATTAACTCCGATACAATACGCGAAAGCCAGACACATCGCACTGATTACTCCCAAACAAAAATAGGCTTTTGTTCGGTGAGAAGTAACCATAACAATTCCGCAAGTGGCGGCAATGGGTTCAACGAAGGCCGCTAATGCGAGAATCTGGAGAACGGACGATGATGCAATCCACTTTTCGCCGAGAACTAACGTGACAACGCTTTCAGAATAAACTGCAAGATAGGCGATGAGGGGCATGTAGCCAAAAGACAGGAAAGAAACAACTTTTTTGTAATAATTACGATATCTTTCAGGATCACACTGCAGTGCACTGAGCGCGGGTGTCATAACATAAGTAAGAGGATAGCTAAACAGACTTGCTGGCAGCAAAATGAGCTGAGCGGCTTGCCTATACAATCCAACTGGCTCAGGCCCCCAAAACTTGCCGAGCAAGATCTGGTCGAGATTGCGTGAGAAGAAGACTACACTGTTGAACCCGGTTATATGTTTACCTGTCCGAATCAACGAACCGATGCCTGATGTGATCTTGGGGAATCCAGGTAACCAGCGGTACAAAAGCCAGACTCCAATCGCGTCAACAACTGTTCGGGAGACTTCCTTCACGACTAACGCCCAGTACTCGAATCCTCGCCAGGCTAATAAGATGCCTATCGCAAAGCTCAAGGCTGTGGAGAACACTTGAATGATTGCCAGACGAGTAAAGTGCATATGTCGACGCAGCAGGGCCTGATGCTGGATAGTCAATCCGCTGAAAAAGAAAGTGGATGAAATGGCAATCGTGACCCAGAGCAGACGGGCATCGCCGTAAAACACCGATATGAGAGGTGATGCACCAACAAACAGGAGCATGATCAGGGTGCCCACACCCGTATTGATCCAAAAAAGCGTACTGATTTGCTCGTTGGTTATTTCCCTTTGTTGGATGGTTGCAGTGCCAAGGCCGAAATCTTTGAACATGTCAGCGAAGGCAGTTAAAGCGATCACCATGCCGATAAGTCCAAAGTGCTCAGGCATGAGAAGACGAGCCAAAACCACCGTTCCCCCAAGCCTGAAGATGTTGCAGACGATTTCGGAAATTGCAATACTCACTCCACCTCTAACCGACTTTCCTGCGAGGTCACGCCTTAGGTGTTCAATGTCACCTATAGGCTGGTTCATCTCGAGATTGGTTTCGCTTTCGTTGTTATTTCTGGCTGTCACCCCCGATACCTTTCTCAAACTCGACAGAAAGGACAACGCGTGCAGTGGCATAGCAATACTTTTCTTATGCTTCTAGCGATCTGAAGATATGCGCAGAAGAGTGCCTTTGTGGTTCAGTCTTAGCCTTCTGTATGGCTTGGCAGAGAAAAAGCAGAAACTTCTAAATAATTGTGCTTGGGTACAGCGATGCATAGATCAGACCGGCGCAACGTCGCTATCGTGGGACGAGCTGGAAACTATCTGGCCACTTCAAATTAAGTATGGCCTTAAGTATTGCTTTGAGCTTCAGCATTTGCTCCTTTCGATGGAATCTCATGAGTTCGTCTGAAACAGGTCTTTCTATCCGGCGCAAAAGGGACCATGAATACCCCAACCCCAATACAATCCCTCCTATCAAATAGGGCTTCTTTGTCATTCTATACGCGACCCTGAAAAGCTCCCATACTGGATGCCCACCTAGAAAGTAGTCTTTCTCGCCGGATGAAAAGACTGCCGCTAGGACACCTCGACCGGCTGTCCCCGCACGCCGGTGGTGCCAGAAAACTTTCTCCCGAAATGATTGCGTCTTCCAGCCGATCATTCGGGCGGCTGTGACAGCGATCCAGTCGATTCCGCCGGCCTTGTTTGGGATATATCCACCAATGTCCTCGAAGCATCTGCGTCGGAACAACTGGCACGCACCATCAACGCTACCCTGCCCCGTGAAACTGTCAGTTTCCGAGCTGTAGCCTTCTTCTTTGAAAATTGTTCCGGCAACTCCAAGGTTGGGGGTCTCTTTGAATTTGTACAAGAGAAATTCAAAATGATCCTTGTCGAATGAGATATCCGCATCTATATTACCTATAACTTCATAATCGAAACTTTTGACTCTCTCATAGCCAGCGTTGAAACAACGGACCTTTGCGGCAAAGTTATGATCTCTGTGTTGTGGCATCCTGATCATTTCGATCCAGTCATATTTCGAGAGATATCGGCTCACAATAATTGCCGTAGAGTCTGTCGATCCGTCATCCACGATCACCCACTTAGCGGGTAAGACAGTCTGAAATATCATCGATCGGATGGTTTTCTCGATGAACGCCTCTTCATTACGAGCAGGGGTGATGAGGACGTATGGCAAGTACGAGCTACGATGAGTCATTCAGGACCTGCGCTCCACGATCACCAGAGTCCATTTGCAGGGCGTCCTTAGATCACCAAACAGCCCGCTAATCAAAAACCATAGGGCGAGGCGCGTTGGGACATAGGTCCGCTTCAGGTAATATCCTGGCTTGGCAGCCACGGTGTCCATGTACTCAGGCTCAGGCTTGGTCAGCTTCCTCTCGAACCCTGGGACGCGGAGGCGTGTCGAGTATAGCCTGTCGTCCTTGTATCGAATCGGCACCACGAAAATCCCGTAAACTTGATGAGGACCTTTCCAGGGTTGAACGACAACCTCCATCGCCTGAATCTCATGCACCTTGGAATCAACCTTTGGTTCTGCTGGGCATGGGTTCACCGGTGGCTTATTGATGAGCCACACCATCACCGTCATCAGCAGTGCGAACCCGACTGCGGTTGCCTTAAGCACCTCTATTCACGGACATGTAGGTGCCGGAACGGGAATCTGATCGCCGGCCACTTTCGTCGGCTTCACCAACTGAGCAACCACCCGTTCCTGCTGCTCGGGGGAGAGCTGGGGGAACATCGGGAGGGAAAGCACTTGGGAAGCTGCCTGCTCGGCGACCGGGAAGTCACCCGGCCGGAATCCGAGAGCCTGGTAGGCCTTCGCAAGGTGAAGCGGGATCGGGTAGTGAATACCCGTGCCAATGCCTGCGGCGGAGAGCTCGCGCTGGACACGCTCTCGGTCCGCAACCCGTACCACATAGAGGTGGTAGACCGGTCGGGACCATGACGGCACATGAGGAAGAATCACGGATACATCGGCGTCTGTGAAGGACCCGTCGTACCGGCGTGCACACTGCCGGCGATGTTCGTTCCATTTCGCCAGATGGCGAAGCTTCACGCGCAATATACCTGCCTGGATGGCATCGAGCCGGCCGTTGTATCCCTCGATCTCGTGGAAGTACTTCCTCGACTGGCCGTGGTCGCGTAGCATCTGGCAGCGCCGCGCCAGTCGCTCGTCGTCGGTGGTGACGGCTCCCGCTTCGCCGCAGGCGCCCAAATTCTTGCCGGGATAGAAGCTGAACGCCGCGGCGCGGCCCATCGAGCCGGCCTTGCGCCACCGGTCTTCCTTTCTTGAGAAATACTCTGCGCCGTGCGCTTGGCAGGCGTCCTCGACGACGATGAGGTCGTACTGGGTCGCCAGATCGAGGATGGGGTCCATGTCGGCCATCTGCCCGTACAAGTGCACGGGGATGACCGCCGTCACCGGGCTGCCAGTGCGCTTGCTCACTACGCGGCCCGTCGCCTGACTTGGTGTGCATTCGGTCTCGAGGTAGGCGCGCAGCTTCTCCGAGTCCATGGTGTAGGTGCGCTCATCAATGTCGACGAAGTCCGGCCGCGCGCCCGCCTGCGAGATCGCCTCCGTGGTGGCGATGAAGGTGAGCGGTACAGTAACGACCGTATCGCCCGGTTGCACACCGGCCGCAATCAGGGCGAAACGCAAAGCGTCTGTGCCACTCCCCACGCCGACGCAACACTGCGCTCCGCAAAACTCCGCAAACTCCCGCTCGAGGTCTTCCACCATCGATCCGCCGACGAATCCAGCACTTCTCAGAGCCGTCTTGAAAACCGCCACCAATTGCTCTTCCAGCTCCGGCTGTAGAGTGACCAAGTCCACCAGTGGAATCTTCCCGTTGGTATTCATCGCGCAACCCTCAATTCTTTGGCGACAGACTGACCCCTTCCTCGTGCCAACTCCACCAACTCCCCTAGTTGTTTCTCCCGCGCCTCCATCGCCGGTGTCGGCTTCAGTCCCGCGATACCAAGGATCTCCCTCCAGCGGTACACCCAGTCATGACGCCGAAGCGCTTCCTCTGCATTTCGACAACTGATCTCTCGGAGCCGCTCGGGATCGGCTGACAGTCTCGCAAACACCTCCACTACATCCGAACCGTCTGGCTGGATCTCAATGACCGCTTGCGGCCAGTCGAAGTGCCGGCGGTATGCTTCACAATCGGGTGCCTGCCCAACCAGGACTGCGCCCGCCGCCAATCCCTCGAAATAGCGAAAGCCAAGAGTGACCTGACCGTGGGTTTCCTCCGGGGAATTCATCTTCCCCGGCGCCACTATGAAGAAGCGGCTCCGCTTTGCTTTGTTGGCGTAAAGATCGCGATGCTGTGCGTAGTCCGGCGTCTTGCTGTAACCCGCGTTATCCAGCGTGTCGTAAATGTAGAAGATCTTCTTGGTCGCTGCCAACTTGAGAAGAGCTCGGTGTATCCCTGCCCATCTGCGGCCAATGCTGTAAACGTCAATGACCCGTGCTGGTGGGTTCGGATACGGGCTGAAGCGGATCGCGTCCACTCCCGCCTGTATCTCGTGACACGGACGCCCGATGGCGTCACCGAGGGCTTTGCCTGACCCGCCTATTCCCAGTATCACGTGGTCAAACCTGTTTAAAATGGGCAGCCAGTACTGAATCTGTGGCACATGGCCTGACCACAATTCGTCAATCCAGCAGACGCTGGTCCTGCAATGATCCCGCCATCCTTCGATTGCGTTGGCATACCACACATCCTGGAAGTCTGAGCAGACAAACATAAACAAGTCGTAATCCCTCGTAAGCCGCACCGGTCGGAGTCCCGGGTTGAGGGACACCAGCCTCCGGGACACGTCGTGGTTAACAAGTCGCGTCAGCCATTTCTCTCTAAACGCGAATCCGTTGGAAGGCTCCAAGGGAATTAAGTCGACGTCATTACAGCCCACAAGGACGTCTTGAGCTTCGTATAACGCTGTTCGGAAGGCATTCCTGGCAAACGCCGAGAAGGTCGGCATACAGATCCGGGGTTCGCGCGAGCCTTCTGAAGACTCTGCGGTGTTCACGGACATGGCCCTCTTCGCTCTAGCCAACGTCATGCAATTCACTCTTCGGCTGCAGATTTCACAAGCACCTGCAGAGGGGGGCTCAACGGGTACAGAGCGACTGTCTGGAACACCGAGGAGTACCGGATCCTCCAATCAGGCCTTCTCCTATCGAAGGGTTCCAATCCCCAGTATTCCCAAGGCCAGTCCGTCCTCAGGGATGGATCACCATCATGAATGTCTTCGATCATCTCCTGGACCGGTCTCCAGGCAAGATCACGTGCAACCTTTGTTCGAACGTCAAGATCGATTCCGCGAACGAATAGATATCCACCTGTATTAACCAATCGAGCAATGTTTCGTAGACATGCCTCTGCATACTGGTGCTCCATATGGCAAAGAAAGTTATTGGCCACTACCATGTCTTGGCGACCAAAAACATTTGCGATTTCCTGATCTCCAGCATCCGCATGATGCCAGGTGATGCCTTCCTTGAGCCAGGACTTAATCCTCACATCGTCCCCTTCCTTGTCGAACAGATGCTCCATTTCCTCTTCTGTCATTCGTTTAAAAATGGGTTCATCGACCAATTCCGGAGCTTTGAGGGAGTACACTCCTTGTTTGGCTAAATCGAGAACCTTCTCCGAGATATCCACAGCATGCGCAATGACTTTCAAGTCCGGCCGTGCTGAGCGGATTGTCCATAGGACCGAATAAACCTCAGCCCCATTGCTGCATCCCAAGAATCCGATTTTTAAGACAGAACCTTTGCCCTTCTGATCCGCAAGACGGCGGATCAATTCCAGTTCAGGACGGTTCCGGCAAAAAAAGGTGCCGTGAAACTGGCGACGCGCAGCGGTTAGGCGAACTAAGCCATGCAGGAAGCTCCCGTATGAACGGAAAGGACGAAGCGTCGTTAGGGATAGAGGCAGGTGGTTCCAGAGCCATTTATTTACCCGCAGATAAGCGTTGACAGGAGATTTCCGAAACACTCGCACTCGTATTATTTTGGTCAGAACCGGTTGACTCATTTAATTCTGCTTTTCGCCTGCAATTCCTCCCTTCGCGGTATAAAGGGTGTGGCTATATTGGTCGGCTTGAGTAACGACAACGCATTGTTGCCTTAAATGACTGCTTTTCTACAATAGAAGCCTTCTGCGTATTTCTCAGGAGCTCGAGACTCGATTCCTCGAATCCTGAGTATTGACAAAAGAGCGTCGGCGGTGAACCAATCTTTATTTCTCTGCGTCTGAAAGGACTCCATCACATACTTGATCTTTTGCTTGCATACTTCCTCATCTAAATGAACAAAGCAATTTGGCACACCGAGATCTCCATCGTACTTGATAATTTCGTATTCGAGGATGAAATGATCCCTATAGGTATTCCATGTCAATTCTGATACTAGGCGATGATCCTGGTGGAGATCTCCGCGATAATGGGTAAAAATCATATCTGGAGATACCCGTTTTTTTAGCTTCTCGAAAAAGGTCTTTATTTCTTTTCCTATATAGGGAAAAAAGCTGGTCTTGAAATTTTCGATGATGATTTCCTTCTTTTTTGCACCCGCTAAAAATTTGTTTGCGCTCACAACTGCTTCTCCATCTCTTTGGTCGTCTGATCCAAGAACCACCCAGTGGACTTCAACCACATCATATGCGGATAACAGCCTTAAGATTGTTCCTCCGCAGCCGATTTCTATATCATCACTGTGCGCACCGAGGCACAAAAGTTTCAGGTTTTGCTCTTTTCTCTTATCGAATTCCAATTTCAGCATACTGCTCTCTTCGCTTAGATCCTTCGATGCAATTCTTGATGAGCGTCGCCCTGGTTCTAGGGCTCAGGGCAATGATTTGGATAGTCGACACACTGCTGCGCTGCTATCGAGGTTATTAGACAGGACCTCAGTGAAGATGAAAGTGTATTGCTGTTCCAACGCCTGGCGGAATTCATCTGTCTTCTGTTTAATCAACGGCCTCAGCTGCTCTGCATTTCGCTCAAGGTCGCAGAATTGGCCGATCAACCTATCAGCATTGAGGTGATGAATATCTTGACAGTATTCGGAAAGTCCCATTTCGTTCATCAAGGAGGCACACTTATCATGGAACGAGATAGAGATTACCGGTTTGTTGAGCATCAGCGCTAACAGAACATTGTGAAACCGAGTTGCAACTACGACATCGGCTGCGGCGAGCTGTGAGAGTAAGTCCTCAACAGAGAACACCGGGTCATCGATAATCTGCCCTTGACCATGCATTGGTGCGTGTTCTTGCAGTATGCCTCTGAAATCTCGTTTCACGGAATTGTCGAATAACACGTCACCAATGAGTAACCTGACGTCATATTGATGGGCGAGCAACCAATTTACGAAGATCGCAAGTTTGTCCAAATATTCCCAATAGATATCCTTGGAAGCCTTCCCTCCGCTCAACTCGCCGGCATAACTCATTAAGCCGATGCCAACAATAGCTTTTTGCCTTTTGGAATTGTCAGCACGAGGTATCGTAGTTTCAGGGAGGCTGAACGCCAAGTCAGGATACACCCGGTCTTTCTCTGTCGGAAACCCGATGCCTTTAAGGTACCTTTTAGTAGAGGTGTCTCGATAAGACCGGAAGTCTGCCAATGAAAGAGCTGACCTAATGAACCACCTACTGAGAGGGCTGTCTATAGGACCGGCCCCGACGCTTACATAGAGCAGTTTGCATCCGCACAATTTTGCTACCAATGACCATTTGAACATTTCATAGGGCCAGCCAAAAGAGCATGAGTAAACATCTGACAGGAATCCCGTTCCCGGGACGAGGAGGACTTGTGTGCCCCTCAAGATCTTAAAAGCCTTGATTGTATGAAATAGCTCTTCTGGTATTCGAACCAAGACCCGTCGAAGAAATCTAATCAGGATGTTGCACAGTCCTGACCGCATTCCTGAATTACCGCCTCTGAGATAGCGCTCAGACATTGGAAATGCAGGGATGTTGTGCCTTGCTGATGTGTCTTCTGGAACTGTGCAGACACAGTTCAGTTCCGCACCTGGTAGGTATTTTTGAACATTATTGATAATTGCTTGAAGAGTGCATTCGTTGCCCAGGTTTTGCTGACCAAAGACTCCAAACAAACAGAGTCTCTTTGGCTTCATTTGATCTTCCCCCAAATTTCGTTCTTATCGTGTGGACGCCAAGAGCCATCCCCAAGTTCAGGGCGTCCCTGTCCTGCCCATAGCGAGCGGCGCGTGTTCGGCAAGGCCCATGCCACGTTCGCTGGGTTCAGGCTGGCCGGACGCCGAGGGGGAGAGGAGCGATTGGGATTTCCAGACAGCCCAAGGCGTCTCATCGCGAGCATACATATCGTCCAGTCGTTGCTTGTCCTTGAACGTATCCATGCTGATCCAGAAGCCTTCATAGCGGTACGTGATGAGCTTCCCTTCCTGGATTAACCTCTGGAAGGGCTCATGAACCAATTCCTCATTGGGATGGATGTATTCGAAGATTTCTCTTCTGAAAATCATGTAGCCGCCGTTGATCCATAGGCCCGATTTATTGAGGTCCTTAAGATCCCAAACTTGGCCGTCGTCCTGGATTCTCACCACGTGGAAACTCTGGATTGGCCTTACACTGAGGAAGCTTCCGATCGCATCCCGCCCCTGAAACTCATCGATAATATCGGGAAGGTGGAAATCGGTAAGCCCATCCGTGTAGTTCGCCAGGAAGATCTCTTCACCCTCGAGGTATGGTTGCACAGCCTTGAGCCGTTGCCCCAAATTGGAATTCAATCCCGTATCGACGAAGGTGATGTTCCAATCATGGATGTCTCGGTTCGTCATGCGGATGTCCTTCCCACCCTTAGACATCGTAAAATTGTTCGAGAGACATTCATCGTAGTTGAGGAAGTAATTCTTGATGGTATCTCCCTGGTAACCCAGGCACAAAATGAAGTCCTTGTGTCCATAATGGGCATAGTATTTCATGAGGTGCCAGAGGATGGGTCTATACCCGATGTTAACCATGGGTTTCGGAATTGCATCCGAATATTCGCGCAAGCGCATGCCCAAGCCTCCGCAAAAAAGAACGACCTTCATGAGACACTCCTTTCCGGAGACATCACCTCACTTTTGCATAACGAGGTGCCAGTCAATCTCCTTCGGTACCATGCCACGGTTTGCTCAAGTCCCTTCCTCAACGACGTCGTCGGCTTCCAGCCTAGCAATTTGAAGGCGTCGGTGATCTTCGCCGCGCGGCCATCCAGCGCAAGGGTGGTCGAAGAGGGACGAAAGCGAGGCTCAATCCCCGTGCCAACCACGCTCACCAACTCCTCAATCACCTCCCGAATGCCGATCAAAACACCGGACCCGAGGTCGATGGTGTATCCCTCCACCCCCGTTACCTGCGCAGCAGCCACTATGCCTTCCACGACATCGTCGATGTGAATCCAATCGACCCGACGGTCGCCTTGTCCGATCGTCGGCACTGCTCCTCTGAGGAGCGACAGCGCCACATAGGGAATGATTTTCGTGTCCCCCTGGCCTGGCCCGTAGGTCATGAACGGACGAACGATGACTACAGGGAGTTGGTACAGCTTGTGGAACATGCGACCATAGACGACCGTGGCCCACTTGGACGCCGCATAGGGAGAGGAAGGAACAACGTCGCCGTCCGAGTAGTCCGGTTCTTCTAGTGAACCGGTGATGACGACCCTGCTGCAACCCAGGAGAACAGCCTCTGATAAGACATGAACCGTGGTTGCCAAATTGTCGTAGAAGGACGACAGAACGAGTTCCGCGTCAGGAGAAGCCGCCGCTTGACCGGCCAAATGGATGATGACATCGGGCCGAATGTCTTTGAGCAGGGTCCGAAGGGCGTCTATATCTCTGAGATCGGCCGTGAGGAAGCGGATGCCTTCACGGTTCTGAGTCGCGTGGCGCGCTATACCATAAACCTCGGCACCGAGTTGGCTGAGCCGGACTGCGACGTTGGAGCCGAGAAACCCTCGGGCTCCCGTTACAAGTACCCTCTTGGTAACCAGGGAAGTCATGGGACCAGCGCTTCGACCTATCATACTGCTTGCGGTGTGGGACAGATTTCCGCGGCGCTTTCATACGGCAGGACTAGTTCCTCCGGCAATTTCGAGAAATCTCTCGCCAGCAGGAAATCCCGGAGCACCGTGCCGGTGCATGCCGTGTCGATATTCGGGGCTCCCTCCTTGGCTGCCACATCATCGAAGTGGACTGTTCTGAAATCGATGCTGAACCGGGTCTGTCCCGACGTATTCGGCACGGTTGAATGGAGGTGTGCACCTGAGAACAGCAGCATCCCGCCGAATTTAGTAATGACACGAATCTGGGGATCCAGTTCAAGTGGCCCGGTCGGACGAGGCTGCTTGCGCGTATCTTCCTTGATGTATTCGGCCGCGTCTTTTCTGGCCGTGCGGACATATTCGTAGTAGTTGAAATCTTTCGACTCGTTGTTCACCGGGGTATCCCAGTACCGGCAATGGAAAGCCATCGCGTTGTCCGGTTCAATGTCGAAGATGGGAATCCACCAATTAATCTGACACGTCGGCGCCGAATACCACGTATCGCGATGCGGGTGGTATGCATAGGCGATCCCGGAGGTCAAATAGCCTCCCGAGGTGGCTGTTCGCATGCGTGGCACGTCAAAATATGTCTTGTCGAGGTCGCAGCCCATCTCCTCTAGAATTCCCTTCACGAGCTGCTTAGAAGTCGAGTGATTGATAAACTTAGGCTTCAGCGCACCCAAGATAGCCACGTACTCTTCAACTTGGAGACTGTGCTGGGCTTCTCTCGGATCCAGAACTCCAAATGCTTCCTGGATCATCTCCCGCGCGAACTCAATGAGAGCCAACGAGCTCTGGCGCGGAGAAAAGGCGAGCAATTGCCCCTTAAACAACAGCTTTCGCCTGACATCGTCGGTGCAGTCGGGATCAAAGAAGATCGCGTTCATGGCATGACCTCCACCAAGTTGTAGCTTCTATCGAGCGAATGAGGCTGGGGCGGCAGCGTTAGTATTGACTTGGCGTCCTGGCATGGGAGGCTACAATCCAATCCCTTCGTACCGAGCTACGCTTCGTTTGTCGAGCAAGCGTCGTCCATCGACGACTAGAGGTTGTGTGCCTCTGCTCTTAAGCAGTTGCGGGAGCGCACCAAACTGCGCCCAATTGGTTACGAGGACGATGGCATCCACATCGTCGAGCGAGTCCTCAAGCCGCACGCAAAGGGTCAGACTTCGCTCAGAGAACAGCTTGCGGGCCTCCTCCATGGCCACCGGGTCGTATGCCTTGAGGATTACCCCTTCGTCCAGAAGCCTCTTGATGATGGGAATTGCCGGCGACTCGCGCATATCGTTCGTGTCCGGACGAAACGCTAATCCGAGAATCGCGATCCGCACCCCGTTCAGCGAAGGAAAATGTTTCTTTAAGAGGGCAATGACCCGGTCTGGCCTTTCGTCGTTGATGCGCATGACGGCGTTGAGCAGCCGCATGGTCGTCCTCTCTTCGTCGCCCTGGGCCACCAGGGTCTTCACGTCCTTCGGGAGACAACTTCCACCAAAGCCGCAGCCTGCCATGAGGAAGCAGGTAATGGGTGCTGTAACCCGATTGCCGTTCGGAAGTATGGTGGTCAAGTACCGGCTGGCATGGACTCCCTTCATTACGTCCACAATGTCAATGCTGCTGAGCGCCGTGCACAGGTTTGCGAGTTCATTGGAAAACGAGATCATCGTGGCGAGCAAGCAGTTAGAAGCGTACTTAATCATCTCAGCCGTCTTGTTGTTCGTCCGCAGGAGTTTTACTGCCGGGAACACGCTGTAGAGGGCCTCCTGCAGTCTGATACTGGCTTCATCAATACCGCCGATGACGATCCGATCCGGATACATGAAATCGTGGACAGCCTCCCCTTCCGTCAGAAATTCGGGGTTCATCCCCAGACCGAAATCGACACCAACCTTTTTCCTTGACGCCTCTTCGAGGATCGGCAACACGATCCCGTCAGTGGTTCCTGGAACCACAGTGCTTTTCATGACGACAAGATGGTACCCGGACTTGGCCAGCAGAGCGCGCCCGATCTGCCCCGACACCTCTTTGATATAGGTCAGATCGATCTCACGACCATCGAAAGGAGTTCCCACTGCGATCAGAGACAACTCAGTCCCCTGAACAGCTTTCTCAAGATCCGTGGTGGCCGTCAACTTGGCATGGATGTTCCGCTGCAACAGTTCTTCGAGCCCCGCCTCGAAAATCGGCGGCTGGCCATTGTTAATACCGTCAATCTTCTTCGGGTCCACATCGACGCAGACCACGTTGTGCCCTTTCTCTGCCAGGCACACCCCCGTCACGAGCCCCACGTAACCAGTGCCAATTACTGAAACGTTCATTGTCTCGCCACCATCCTTCACCCGACGCGCCCTTTGCCGCGAAAGGTACACCCGCAATATTTCAACATTTCGACGTCGAACCGGAGCCCACGATTTTCGCTATTGGTGTCCAGCGATTGGATTAGCTCTTCCTTTGCGGTGCCATATTCACTATCACCCAAGGCTTAAGCATCCTCGGCAACCTGGTTTTCGTGATACCAAATCAGAGACCGGCGGAGACCCTCATCGAGGTTAATCGTCGGATTGTATCCAAGTTCATGCTGTGCCTTCTTGATTACGGGACATCGGCGGTTCGGATTATCGACTAAGTACGACTCGTCTGGGCTTGCCCGTCTAACCAGCTTGCCTGTATATCCGAACAAATCTTTCCCAAGGAAGACCATCTCCTCCGCCAACTCGGCCATTGAAATCTCCGGCGCTTCGACGCCGATATTGTAAGCCTCGCCAGCACCGCCCTTAACCAGGATTTTGTAATACCCAACTACCGCATCTGCGACATAACAAAACGTTCGCTTGGGGGAGCCATCAGACAGCATGACAATATCGCGCCCTGCTATAATGTCGCGCGCAAAATCCGGAATGACTCGCCGATCGGTGATCTTCAGACCGGGCCCATAATTATTGAACGGTCGTGCCACCTTCACAGGCAAGCCGTACTGCCGGGAAAAATTCACACATAGGGTCTCACCATAACGCTTGGCTTCGTCATAGCAGGCCCGCGGTCCGGTACAGGATACAAAGCCTCGGTACGTTTCCGGAGTGGGGATGTTCTCTGGTGTCGGATCACCATAAATCTCGCTGCTGGAAAAGAACAGAAAGCCCGCAACAGGCTTCTGTGTCTCCTTCCTGGCACGAGCGTAATCCAACAGCATCCGCAAGCCGTTGACATTGGCGTCCATCGTTTCAATCGGGTTGCGCCGATAGTACGTCGGCGACGCGATCGAAGCCGCATGCATTATGAAATCAAAATTGCCCATCTCTTTGGGCAGCGGCTGGGTCATATCGTGCCGGACTAAATAAAGGTTGCGATCACCTTCCAACTTGCTTAACCACTCAGGCATGCCACGGATTAAGCTGTCAAACATCGTTATCCGGATTGGCCAGGCATTGTGATTCTCCTGGTTATTCCAGTGGAGCACGGACTGAACGAAATAATGGCCTAAGAAACCCGCCCCTCCGGTGATTAAAAGCTGTCTGCCTGCCATGCGAGCAAATTCTTCCTTCAAGTTACCGCAGATATAGTTAAGATCCTGCCTAATTACTTGCTGAGCAGTGGGCATTGCTTTTCCTTTTGTGCGTGGTGGTGCTGGACGCGCAAGCGAAACAGCGCGCTCTGCCTTGTCATCACTCAACTGCAAGTTTGACTGTCGAGACATTATGAATAGATCGTTACCTCTGGGATTGGGACGATAAATTTCCCGCCCCATTTGCGGATATACGACATCTGATTCATGATCTCGTCTTTCAGATTCCAGGGCAGAATGAGAATGTAATCCGGCTTGGTCTGCCGGATCTTGTCCGGCGGATAGATCGGGATGTGGGTGCCAGGCGTAAACTTTCCCTGTTTGTATGGGCTCCGATCCACGGTGTAGTCGAGGAAGTCGGTCCGGATACCACAATAGTTCAAGAGGGTATTACCTTTTCCTGGTGCACCGTAGCCGGCAATCGACTTTCCCTGTCGCTTCAGCCCGATGAGAAGGTCCAGGATCTTCCACTTTGTCCGGCGCACGCGCTCCCCGAACAAGAAATAGTGCTCCAGCCGCGTATACCCTGCCTCCACCTCACGTGCCCTCAGTTCGACGACACTATCCGTCACCCGGCGGACCGTCCCCACAGTAGGGCCGGCATAGATCCGCAGCGATCCCCCGTGGGTCGGCAGCTCCTCAACATCGAAAATGGCAAGACCATGGGCCGCGAACACCTGCTCCACGCTCCAGAGCGAGAAATAGGAGAAATGCTCGTGATAGATCGTATCGAACTGGTTCTCCTCCACGAGCCGCGACAGATGTGGGAACTCCATCGTGACAACACCGTGCGGCTTGAGCAGAACCCGGAGACCTTCCACGAACCCGTTGAGGTCCGGCACGTGGGCGAGGACGTTGTTGCCCACCACTAGATCGGCTGGCCTGCCCTCGGCGGCCAGTCGCCGAGCCAGCGCTTCTCCGAAGAACTCCACGAGCGTGGGGACGCCCTTCTGAACCGCCACGGCAGCGACGTTGGCCGCCGGCTCGACGCCAAGGGCCGGAATACCCCGCTTGACGAAATACTGGAGGAGGTAGCCGTCGTTGCTAGCGATCTCCACGACCTGGCTGCTTTGTCCCAGCTTGAAACGCTCGATCATCGCGTCCACGTACCGGCGGGCATGTTCCAGCCAGGTGTCCGCGTAGGAGGAGAAATAGGCATATTCACCGAAGATCTCCTGTGGGCTCACATACTCCTGCAACTGGACGAGAAAGCACCGGTCGCACACCAACACGCGGAGGGGGTAGAACCGCTCCATACAATTGAGTTGCTCGAGCTCGATATGGCTCTGGCAGAGAGGCGACATCCCCAGATCCACAAAGATGTGACGTAGGGCCTCGCCACAGAAACGACAGTTCCCCTCAGTGGACTGCTGCGATGCTTGGCTTACGGGTTGTTCCGTCGCCGGCAACAATGTTATGTCCCTCTCTTTCACGTGGTACCTCGCAAGGATCAGCCTCGGGGCTTTGCCGACCCTACGCGTGTGAGTAATCCATGTTTCTCTAGCTTTTCGGCGGCATCCAGAATCGCTGTAAACGGCAGGTCGGCTCGCTCGGCGATGTCGAGCAGACTGCGTGTCCCATCTGAGAGATTCAATACCCACAGGGTGGCCAGATGCTCTTTGCTGCCGGGAGTCGGGTAGAGCCCGCGCTTGCCCAGTTGCGGTTCGCACTTGGGATTCCGGTTAGCGTACGTGACGTTCCGCTCCAGCACGCTCAGGATGCTCACGAGGGTTGCGAAGGAGTCAGCCACGCTTTCCGGGCTAACGAATTCGAGATCGTCCCCCGAAGTGTGGTACTCGGGGAACCGCCCGTTCGGCGTCCTCATAAAGCACCCGACCGGCAGATCGAATCCCGGCGAGCAGAACTGCCGTTCGTCATACCCGTAGGGCGAAAACTCCAGAATCTCGTGATCCGCCCCGCTATGCGCCAGAACATGCGCAGCCGCCCGATCGACGTCGGCCGCGCCGTGCCGGCTTTTCTTGTAGGTGATCCGCCCCCGGTCGCCAACGCAGCTCAACACCAGCCCGTGTCGGATCCTAGTCGCCTGCGCCTCGTTTCGCGCAAGCCACGCGATGGCCCCGATCGTGGTCGGGGCGAAGAGAATCCGGTACGAGTAGCGCCGCGGACGCGTCGCCAGGTATGCGCCGAGGTACGTGGCGACCGCCACGCCGGACAGGTTGTCATTGCACAGCGCGGGATGGCAGACGTGCGCCGAGATGAGTACCTCCTCGTCTGTCTCCCCGGCAAGGAAGCATTCCCCGTACGTCAGCGAGCCTGCTTCCAAGGAGGCGTCGATCACGACCTCGTACTCTTCGTCCGGAAGCCCCTCGTACTGACGATGGGTGAGGCAGAACCCCCAGCTCTCCCGGTAATAGGCGGTTCGATAGGGGATCCAGTCTGGATGCTCGGGCAACGTGAACAGGTGCTCCCTCAACCGGCTGAGCGTCATGCGCCCTCGGATCGGCTTGCTATACCCAACGACGTGCAGGTTGGAGCGCCGGAAATCGATGACCCGCTCTCCATTGGCATTTCCCACATAGGCATCACGAATGTTCCATTCCTTCGGAACGACCCAGTCAAAAACCTGCGTCCCGGTCGGAATTTCCTGCACGGCGAGGGAGATATGCCGGCCAATGATTTGCAGAGTCTCGCGTACCCCATCCCCCGTGATGCTGCGGCAGATAGGATACAGCTCGGCGATCAGCGCATGGATCTGGCGACCGATCGAATGGGCGTCCATCTGAGTCTGCAGCTCGGACAGGTAGGCAGGCTGGGATACCCCCGTCCGGCTGCCGGTCATTGCAACACCTCAAGGTCTGTCGTGATGTAGCGGAGGACCCTCGCCGGATTCCCAGCCACAATCGCATTGTCGGGCACGTCGCGGGTGACGACGCTGCCGGCTCCAACGATGGCATTCTCCCCGATGACCAAGTTCGAGAGGATTGTCGCCCCGGACCCGATCGACGCGCCTTTCCTCACCAGCGTGGCCTCGACCTTCCAGTCCTTCCCGGTCTGGAGTTCCCCGGCCGGAGTCGTCGCTCGTGGATAGGAGTCGTTGATGAAGGTGACGCCGTGGCCGATGAGGACGTGGTCCTCGATCGTCACACCTTCACAGATGAAGGTGTGGCTCGAAATCTTGCACCGCCGGCCGACCTTCGCATTCTTCTGGATCTCGACGAAGGTCCCGATTTTCGTCTCGTCTCCGACCTCGCAGCCGTACAGGTTGATGAATTTCGCGAGCTTGACGCCCTTCCCCAGCTTGACGTCGGGAGCAATGCAGAGAGATTCGTTCATCAACAGGCACCTTTCCCCGAGATGACCGCCGCGGGCGTCGCCAGGAGGATCTTGATGTCGGTCCAGAGCGAGCGCGTCCTGGCGTACCGCAGGTCGAGGCGCACCATTTCGTCGAAGGTCGTGCGGCTGCGCCCGGCCACCTGCCAGAGTCCTGTGATCCCCGGCTTGGCCTCTAGGATCCTGCGGCGATGCCAGGGCTTGTACTGCTCAAGCTCGTACGGAAGCGGGGGCCGTGGTCCGACCAGCGACATGTCCCCGCATAGCACGTTCCATAGCTGGGGCAGCTCGTCGAGGCTCGTCTTGCGAAGAATGCGTCCGACCGGCGTGACTCGAGGATCGTTGGTAAGCTTGAAAAATCCGTTCTTGCCGGACTCTTGGACCTGTCCGCTCGCCTTGATGAACGAGCTGACGAACTCGTGATGGAGACCGGGATCAGAGTTCAGGTACATTGTTCGAAACTTGAGCATCGTGAAGGGCTTCATCATCTGCCCGATTCGTACTTGTCCGAACAAGACCGGACCGGGTGACTTAAGTTTCACCAGGGCGGCGATCAGCAACAGAAGAGGCGAAAGTACCACCAGAAGTATCAGACTGCCGATGACGTCCAGCCCCCGCTTGATCGCCTCATAGATCGTCCTCCTCTCCCAGCGCGAGCGTCGCTCTGGGTAAAGGAGCGGATTCACACGCCAACTTCCCTCTTCTCCCGCAAGCTTTGGGTCGGGATAGACATGGAGTCGAATCGAAAACTTGTCGACCGCTTCCGCGCCCAACCGGTTGGCGAGCTCTCGACGGACTCGAGCGCCGAGTCCTTCACGCGTGTTGGCCAGATCTGACACGCGGATCTCGGGCAGGATGAGTCCGATCACAGATCGCCGCTCGAACCATCCAAGGACGTCCATCTCACGCTTGGCCGCCGTCAAGGCCTCGATGACCGCCTCCCAAATCGACGAGGAATCGGCGCCCAGGCCATCATTCATGTCTACGAGCAGAAGAACAAATGGCTGATTGGAGCGATCGGCGCGCTTCCGCTCCCTGATCAAGACGCGCCAGAAGAGCTCTTCGTTGATGACGTGCGGACACCAATACCCATCTTCTTGATCACAGACTTGTGTTCTGATGCATTCCAGATGCTGAGGTGTGATCATGGTGCTACAGCACGCCCTAATCGATCCTCTCAAGCTCGGGGTGTTGATAGATGCGAAACCGGAGCCGACGGGCAACGTCTGAGGGAAGACTTTCGGAAAGCCTTTCACTGACTCTTTGACCAATCAGGCGGGAGACTTCCGTCGGGCGCCTATCCCCGAACTCGCTCAGCACGGCTCCAGCCACCCGCTCTTTATGATACCAACCGATACAATCAGTCTCTCGAAGGCAGAGCCATAAATTCGAGAAGAGCTTGTTGACCACCATGGCGCCGAGGCGCGCACTGGCTCCTTCCTCTTCTTTCAGATCTATCAGGAGAAGCAGGAAAGGGCAACCCGAGCGCTCAGAGCGCTTTCGCTCGATGGTCAAGAGGTACCGGAACGCCTCTTCGTTGTACGCGTGGCCCAGCCGACCCTCCAAGGCGACGCCGGATAAGCCCCGATCTGACTTCACCCGCATGTCAGACACCGCTTCCTTCTAAGGTTAGATTCCGTGACCGGCCATGGAAATTGGCACGCTGCCGCCATTCCGGTGCATCACCGGTTCTGGATTTCCTCGCGGAGGATAAAAAACCTGCCAGCGGCGATAGCCGCGTTAGGTGTTCACCACCTGCTCAAAGGGCAGCACGACACGCGCCTGGTACGTGAGCGTTCGCAACAACAGCACGACCCGTTCGTGGTCGCTCATCTCTCTGACAAAGACTGCTTCGAGCCCCTGAAGAGGCCCTGTCTGAATCCGTATTACGTCTCCGGGAATAAATGAGGGCGTCGGGACTGTCAGATAGCCGTCGTGAAGCCTTGCTCGAATTCCTTCGATGATCTCGTCCTCTACGGTTGCGGGCACTGTGCCGAACGTCACGATATTTCGCACGCCCCTCGCGTATGCCACTGCCCGATACTGCGTGTCCAACTGAAACCTGGCGAACAGGTATCGTGGGAACAACGGGCCGATTCGAGTCTCTGCCCTGCGGCGGATAACTTTTCTTTGCTTGAGCTGCGGATAGAATGTCTCTACCCCGAGCTTCTGCAGGCTGAGCTCCGCCACACGTTCATGTTGGGGTTTGGTATTGACTGCGTACCAAGGCATACCGCGTTATTTCCTCGCACGTTCCTTACAGCACAAACTTCAAACCGACAAAATACAATCCGCCCAAATTCGCGAATGGGAGTTTCCGCGTCCAACGGACTTCTGCCAGCGTCGGCGTCTTGGCTTTATTGACCGGCGTCGGCACGTGGATCCTCATAGCCTGGTTGACCTTCGGCTGGTGGTCCAGGAACAGCAGCATGCCGCCTGAGCTGACGTTGAGCGAGAGCCCCTTTCCTTGACGGGCCACGTGGGCTTCCTGTGACTCAAGTGCGAAAGCCGTGTCCATGTCGTAGAGCATTTCGTAGAGGATGGGTCGCAACAGCGCAACGCGTTCCGCGTGTTGTTGATGGCTCGCGACGACAGGCCATTCCCAGGTAGTGCTATATCCATTCAATTCATCTGAAGGTTCCACTGTCCCCTCCATGACGCTTCGGCTGTGTAATCGAGATGTGAGTCCATGCTCGCTCCAGCGTGGGTCCCTACTGAATCGAGCCCCAACTAGTCTGCGGTCGCAGACTGCCTACACGCATTGCCAGCCTCGGTCTCGCTGTCATCACCATCCTCTCGCCATTTGTTGGTGGCCCTGGTACTTCCCGGCCCGCCGCTGTCCAGTGCGATCTCCTCCTCTCCCGGAATTCCCTGGGAAAGCTCCTGCGCGTGGTTTCAACAGGCTGCGGGCAGGCTGATGTTTCATTCCAACTATGTGATATTCCTACTATTTGACGAAAAAACTACGCGCTTGATGCATCAGCATCCGGTATCTATGGGTCAGTTGATCCTGAGTGGGAGGGACACTAAAAGAACTGGAGGAGAGGCACAATTCCTATTATGTAGGTTTACCCATACAAAAGGGGGGTTGACTCCCCTAGTGGTCTAGCTTACCCTTAGCGCCCCTATTCTAGGACCTCTTACCTGCAGAGGAGACACCATGGAAGCAAAGATAGAGACGACGCAGTCAACCGAAGAGCTGCCCGTTTCATCTGACGTTGTGGAGACACTTGTCAAGCAGCGTATTGGCCCGGGAATCCTGCTGCTCTCGCCCGCGCTGCAACTGATACACATGAACCGGCGGGCCTGGGAGCTGAGCGGGAAGATCACGCAGTCGGAGAATGGGAAAGCGGCCATGGGCGTGCTCCCGACGGCTGTCACCAAACTGTGCGCCGAAGTCATCACGGCGCTCCAGGTCAAAACCGTTGCGAAAGACTGGGAGCAGGTGCAGATCAGGCGCTTGGTAGCCACCCCGAGGCCGCCCGTGCTGCTCCGGGCCTTCGGGCTGCCCGATCGTGGGGGCGTCCAGCAGGCGCGGATCCTCATCCTCATGGAGGAGGTTCCCCAGCGCAAAGAGCGCGCCACCGAGAAGGCGCGGGAGCGGTTCCATCTCACCGCCCGCCAGCATGGCGTGGTCAGCTATCTGGCCAAAGGGCATACAAACAAGGAAATCGCGAACGCGCTCGCCATTACCGAACAGACGGTCAAAGAGCACATCAAGCACATCATGGAGAAAACCCGCACCACCACTCGCACGGGCATCCTGGCGCGAGTTTTCAGTTCCTGAGAGGCCCCTCTCGGCCGCAGCGCCGACCGGTCCCAGCATTGGGCCTCGCCACAACTTCCCCTTTAAACCGAACTAGGTCCTATGTGCGGGTGCGTTCAACATTGTTCAGATTCGTTCCCACGACTGACGGCTCCGCCCAAGCCATGGTTGATTGTAAATCAATAACTTAAGTGTGTACCCACCAAAAGTATGAATCCGTTTGACTACGCCTAACTCCGTTTCAACACAAATTTGATTGTACCGATGTTGTTGCAGACCCTCTTTAAATTTAAGGTGTTACGTAGCTCGAAGTCAGTTGCGCCCGATTCGGCATTTTATTTGCGTAATCTCAACCCGAGTGAAGCCCATCTCACTGCTCAGCAGCAGCGAGGAAGAACGCAGAAACAGGGGGAGCAGGTGGAATCTGAACCTTTCCGAGAGAGACCAGGCACTCCGGTCCATCAGGACTGCAGACGCGCCGAGCGTGCAGCCTTCATGGAATATTGTCCCTATGAAATCAGTGAGTCTCTGGGTGAAGACGCGATCGCGATTCACCAAGGGGAGGCGCTCTCGATCAACATCAGCAAAGAGGGCATGCTGCTTCTAATGGATCAGCGCCCTCCGGTGCAGCAGGTGTTCGAAATTCAGGTGCCCGCCTCCACCAGGGGCAAGACCACAGGTTTAGTTGAAGTCTGCTGGACACGTAAGATTCCGATTGAGGACTTAGACAGTAGGTACCTAGTCGGGGTCAAGTTCCTGTTCGACCTCGATACCTCTTCCCAGCAACGAGTAGTTGAGCACATCCTCTAACGTATCCTCTTCTACCGTCCGTCCACACGCAGCGGTCCTCTCACGACAGCGACATTAAAGGAATTTGCAGCCGTGAGAGGTTCGTCACTTTAATTCTCAACGCGTGTTTTCACAAGGGCTTGATTATCGGCTTGGTTTCCCCGTTTAAGCCTAAAATCAATATGTTGCTCAGAATGAGCACAGGTGAACCCCCAACTCACCAGAGGGCTCTTCCGCGCTTAAGCACGGCTATTGCATCGCAAATCAGGTGGGAGGAATAATAACTGGAGGGCGCCGAAATGCCGGACCTTCCGGAACGCAGAAGCAGCGAGCGTCTACCCCTTATACGACCTTGCCCCTACGAACTCAGCAGGGTCACGAGTGGCGGTGCCGTCGAGGTATCACAAGGTTACGCGGTCTCGATCAATATCAGCTCGGAGGGCATGTTGCTCTTTATGCCCCAGGCGCCGGGCGAGAGGCAAGTCTTCGAAGTCCAGGTGCCCTCTCTGGCCACGCAAGAGAGTAGAACAATGTTAGTGGAAAGATGCTGGTCCCGACAGATTCCCATGAGCGCAGATACCACCATGCACTTAGTCGGCGTCAGGTTCCTGTTCGAAGTGCCTTCCTCTCGGTAACGCACTACAATCGGCCTCTCGTCAGATCGCCCCTGCTCGTTCGGACACCGATTCGCCAGTCGCTAGGCAACAGCTTTCTTAACATTGGCAAGATGTTGCAGCTCTTCTGCCTGTTCAGTGACGTGCTCTGGAACTCCGAGATCCTCTTCTTCCAAGGTAATGACAACGAAAGTGCCGTCACTCGATTTGTGATCAGGCAGTCCGTACCCGCGAAGCAGCACCCTCCGCCCAGGTTCGCCAACGATGCGCCTTATTTCGAATGGGTCCCAGGTGCTTGCCGCCGTGCGGCGGTTTAAAGCTTCTAGGACTTGAACATAAAGCCCAAACACTGGTGTCGAGACGAGGCTCCTGACGGACCCAACCTCAACCTGACCGATTCGACCTGCTAGCTCAAGGGCGCGTCGGTTCACGCGAAGCACTTGGAACGTGGGTGAAAATACAAGAATTCCTGGTCCACTGGGGGCATGAGCCAATTTCTCCGAAGAGTTCGGAGCAGGAACAGGCTCTCCCAAGCCACTTGTGGTTTGCATGTTAAGATTCCTCCTCTCGACTAAACCGAGCGGACGCAAACCTTCCGAAAGAAAACTGGGGGGATAGCGGGCAGGAGCACAAGTCACCTAAGAGAGGAACTCGATCAAGTAAAGAAAAAAGCGAATCGGAGAATTCACCGGCCTTGTCAAGAACCTGTGGAAAGCCTGTGAATATGGCAAGAACAGTACCAGTGAGCCCATGTGCGAGCAATCCCTACAAAAGGGTTACGAACTACTACTAGAGGCTTTGTGAAGGAATGGCAACAAAATTAATGAGTTAAACAAACCGAGGCGGCTAATTACTTGATCAAGAGTGAATAAACCTGGATGTCAGTGCCTCCTAAGGAGATCCTGAGATTGTCCATAGATTTGAGCTCGCAGCGTTCAGACAACTACAGAAAAAAGCTTCTTAGTTAAAACGGTTGGCGGGGATCCATAAACCACGAGAGAGGCTTGTTCCAGCTTTCCAGTGTCATAAAACTTGACAGTCCAGGATAGTAATTCAACCTTGCCCAAAATGAACTGAAAAGGCTGATCATTCCACCGCCTTATGAGTGAGCGAATCATTCCCGCTTCCTATGAGCCTTGCTCTGTACTGTCGGAAGAATTGACACCTAACTAGAACGTACAAATCCAACGTTAGACAAATCAAGGAATTACATTCCAGTACGGGAAATGCATTCACCTTGAACGGAGTTGTGTGCTTGCCCCGTGAGACGCTAACCATGCGGGGGGTTGGTTGCTGTTGTGCCCCATGCAAGTTCTGGGCTCGCGGGGCTCGTGGCGTGGCGGCGCACGCGAGAAATCCGACGTCGGGGCGCACGGCCGTACGCCCTGATTCGGAAAGAGGCGCTATGCACAGCGAGCAACACAGAATTGAGAAGGAGCCCGTGACGTTTGTCTGGATGCGCACATGCCCGTGGTGTGCCAAGGCCATCGAGAAAGGCTACCCCGAAACAGCATGGGTCTGCGCCTGTTCGTGGACGGACCAAAATCAGCCCAAGGGGCCGCTCGGACTATGAGCCAGCGCATATTTACATCTCGTTGGGCCTTTTCGGGTCCCGTCCGATGCCGTCCTTAATCCCTTCCGAGGTCCAAAGAGACTTCAATGCCTGGGGAGCATGAACTAGTAGAGACCCTGAGAGCGCAGGTAGATGAGCTGAAGTTCGCTTTACTATGGGAGCGGACCCAAAAGGAGCGACTCCTGGAAGAACAAAGTGGGTTTCGAAGAGAAATCAGACGATTGCAGAACATGGTGACTGATCTGGAGCTACAACTTGCTGAGAGGAAGCATGAATCTGCCCCTTCTTGATCCTGCCCATTGTCAGCGCCTTGCCGAGTAAGGTCACCCGCCAGTTCAAAAACCTCCTTCCTCTTCTCAGTGCTATCAATAGATTTTTAAAGAACACCTATTTAACACTTGCCCATCAGGGCAAAAACGCCGATACTTGCAACTCCCTGATAAACCAAGCTACGCGCCCGTAGCTCAATGGATAGAGCATCAGACTACGGATCTGAGGGCTGGGGGTTCAAATCCCTCCGGGCGCGCCACCATCACATGGGACATCCAACGGCCGTCCAAGAGCTCAAAACCAGACTGTCGGGGGCCCGCGCGGTGGCCGTCCTGACGGGCGCAGGGATCTCAGCGGACAGCGGGGTCCCGACGTTTCGCGGAGCCGACGGGCTTTGGCGGACGTACCGGGCCGAAGACCTGGCAACCCCGGAGGCCTTCGCGCGCGACCACCACCTGGTCTGGGAATGGTACAACTGGCGGCGCGAGCTCATCGCCACCAAGAGCCCGAACGCCGCCCACTACGCGCTGGTCGACTTTGAGCGCAGGGTCGAGCGCTTCTGGTTGATCACGCAAAACGTGGACGGACTACATCCTGCCGCCGGCTCCCAGAAGCTCTCCGAGATCCACGGGAACATCTGGAAGGTCCGGTGCACCCAGTGCGGACAAGTGGGAACGAATCGCGCGGTGCCGATCCCCATTCCGCCCCGCTGCCCAACGTGCAACGGGCTGCTGCGTCCGCACATCGTCTGGTTCGGGGAATCGCTGGACCCGGTGGACCTCGAACGCAGTTTCTCCGCCGTGCGCTCGTGCGAGGTGCTGCTCATCGTCGGCACATCGGGAATCGTGTACCCGGCAGCGTCCTTCGCTTCGCTCGCCAAGGAGGCCGGCGCCTTCGTCGCGGAGGTCAATCTCGACCCGACGCCGAACACCCAGGTTGTGGATGTCGCGATCCAGGGCCACGCAAAAGACATCGTACCCGCGCTGCTCTAACTCAGGCCTCTTGCACCTGCCTCCGGCCTCATAGTAGGGTAGCGTATCCGATCGGGTAGGGGGTTATGCGAAACCAGATGTTGCGGCGGGCCATCTTGCAGTTGCTCTACGAGCGCGCGTTGGAGGCGCCGCAGTCGCTCATCGCCGGCATCGAGGCTCGCGAGATCGTCCTTCAGCTCGGCATGACCGACAAGGAGTTCGCCTTCAACGCCCTATACCTGGACGGCAAAGGCTTGATCACCAACGATCGGGCTAGCAACGGGGGGGAACTGCAGTTCAACGCCATCATGCTCACGCCTGCCGGCATCGACGCCATCGAGAATCCGACCGACTTCGACCGGCTCGTGCCCCTCACAGAGGACACGGGCGCCCACAACCACCGCCTCAAATCACATCCTTAACGCGATTTCCACCGGGTTTTCGCCCGCCGTCCCTCTTACCTAAGAGACATGCTCTGCTGCCCGCCCTTGCGTGCCAGGAACACGGCCAAAACCAGCGCGACGATGACCAGCACGTTGACGCCCACATCAAGGAGATATCGGTGAAAGACCTCGGCGGTCAAGTTCTCCGAATACGCGGTCTCGGCCCCGGTGGTCAGAATGCGCCGGGTGGACGCGATGATGCAGATATACAAGAAAGGCTCCAGCGTGATGATGTGGGTCTTGAGAAAATTGATGATGGTCCGGAACAGTTCCAATAAGATGACGACCAGCAACAGGTCATGAATAAGGGTGAGCGACGCAGGAAGGACTCCCGAGGCCAACGTCTTCAGAAAGGTGTACCAGGCATGAGCGAAGACCACCATGCCGAGCAACAGGAAGCTGAACCCGGCGGTGATGTAGCCCAACCCATCGAGGGTCTCCATCCATGCAATCCAGAGATTTCGTCTGGGTTCTTCGTCCATAGGCAACGCGAGCCTAGCATACGAACCCTAAGTGGTCAACCACAGGTCCCGCGCTCCGCTGTTGTTGGTCGTCGCTCCTATGTGCTAGCCTTCCAGCATTGACAGCACGATGAATTGGGCTCTGAACACACGTCGCCGATGGGGACCGGCATCGCTCTGGATCACCGGACTGAGCTGTGTCCTATGGGCCCTTCAGGCAGCTCCCGTTGAGCTGACCGCGGCGACGGAATTTCGCACGGCTCTCCCCGGTTACAGCTATCGCTTCCCGTTCGATCACGGCTCGCACGACGACTTCCAGACCGAATGGTGGTACTACACCGGCCATCTGCGGGCCGCCGACGGCCGGACGTTCGGCTATCAGCTCACGTTCTTCCGGCGAGCCGTCGCGCACGAGGCGGCATCCAAGAATCCCTCGCGCTGGGCTCTCCGCCACCTGTACTTCGCCCATTTCGCCGTCACGGACGAGACGGGCCGGCGGTTTCAGTTCATGGAAAAGATCTCCCGCGCCGGGATTCGCAAGGCCGGGGCTGCAACCGGACGGCTGGCGGTCTGGATCGACGATTGGCGCGCGGAGGCCGATGGCGACTCCCATGTGCTCCACGCTCACGGTGAAGGGATCGCGGTCCACCTGCGCCTGACTCCGGAGAAACCACCGGTGATCCACGGCATCGCAGGCGTCAGCCGGAAGGGCGAGGGTCCCGGCGAGAGCTCGCATTACTATTCCTTGACCCGCATGCAGACCGAAGGCACGCTCACGTATGAGGGGAAAGCCCGCGCAGTCTCCGGCCTGAGCTGGATGGACCACGAATTCGGCAGCAACCAACTCGGAGAGTCACAGATTGGCTGGGATTGGTTCTCCCTGCAGCTCTCGGACGCCACCGAGCTGATGGTCTACCTGATCCGCCGACGAGACGGCACCATTGAGCCTGCTTCAGGCGGGACATGGATCCGTGCTGATGGCTCAGCCATGACCCTGACACGCGACGAGATCACGGTCGCCGAGCTCGACCACTGGCAGTCTCCCCAAAGCAGGGGAATCTATCCGGCGCGGTGGCGTCTCACTGTCCCATCCGCCCACTTGGCCGTCGAACTCGTTCCGACGGTACCGCACCAAGAACTCCTGACGCACCGCAGCACACAGGTCACCTACTGGGAGGGCAGCGTGACCGTGAGGGGCGAGCGGGCGAGCGGGCCGGTCATGGGCCTGGGTTACGTTGAGCTGACGGGCTACGCCGCGCCGCTGCGAAGGCGGTTGTGAGCCACGTCGGCACGCTTGACACTTTTCTGCGTACGCCGGTAGTGTAACTCGCTCGCACTAACATCCCTGGAGAGCCTCCATGCCCTTTGCGGTACGTGCCGTGGCACTGTTCTGCCTCCTGCTTGCGGTCACGGCCTGTGGAAAGCAGAGCGACACCATCGTGGCAATCGCGCCGCATCCGCGGAACCCTGACATCCTCTACGTGGCCACCAACGAATCGCTTTACAAGACCCGCGACGGCGGAGCCACCTGGAGCAAAATGACCACGCACTTGAGCAGCTTCCGCGTCCTCACCCTCGGCGTAGACCCCCACAGCCCGGCGAATGTCCTGGCCGGCACCATGGGGGACGCCGTTTACAAGAGCCCAGACGGCGGCCAAAGCTGGACTCCGCACAACGGCGGCCTCAAGGAACACATCTCGGTCGTCAATCAGTTCGTGTTCCACCCAACCGATCCCGACATCATTTACGTCGCGACGACCGTCGGGGTGTTCCGGACCAAAGATGGCGGTCGCCTGTGGGAAGAGCGCATGTACGGGATGAAGGAAGTCCACTACGTCGTCACGTTGGCGATGGATCCGCACAACCCGGACGTGATGTACGCCGGCACGACCGGCGGCGTGTACAAGACCACTGACGGCACGGCGCACTGGGACAGGGTCAACAACGGCCTCATCCCGACGGAGAAACTGGACGCGGCGATGGCGCTTGGCGTCAACAGTCTGGTGACGGACCCCGCGAAACCGGGGACTGTGTACGCCGGCACGACCAATGGCTTGTTCAAGACCACCGATGCTGCTGCCTCCTGGAGACGGATCGAAAACGGGCTGACCGACAATTATGTCAGCGTGCTGCTGATCGACCCGACCAACCCTAATATCCTCTACGCCGGGACCCGGAAGGGGGTCCACAAGACCACGGACGGCGGCGAGACCTGGAGGCCGTCGAACGAAGGGTTGACCACACTGAACATCCGCTCGATGGCTCTCAGTTTGCTCAATCCGCAGATCGTCTATGCGGGAACCAATGGCAGCGGGCTGTTCCGCAGCACGGACGGCACAAAGACATGGACACATGTCCCGCTCACGCCTGCGCCTAAGGCGTCCCAGCCCGCTCCCACCATCTAGCTTGACACCTACTACACCTCACCTTGTTCTTTTTAATTACATTTGTTCACGCTTCGACCATCCACGAACTTAACGCAGCTTTGTGGTTCTCGGAGTGTCTCGATCAATAGACGTGTTTCCAGTTTCAATCTCTTCGGAATTTTTGTAGTTGGACTTTTACAGCACGAACATAAAATATTTGTAAAACTTTTTATTGACATGCTTTAAAACGTCTGCTATAAAGCAATCACTTGATTTCGAAGACGCCCGCCTTGGAAGAACGCAAAGACATCACCGTCAGCCTAGATCATCAGTCACGTCGATCACCACTTCGCTCAAGCGAGACCACCGGTTCTGCCAAGTGGTGCCAACACGTTCGAAGCCCTGGAAGAAAAACTCCAAGCTGTCTGATGCTCAGGATGAACACTGGACTTTAGAAGGGAGGTGAGATTAGTGGCGAAGAAAAAGGCTGCGAAGAAAAAGAAGTAAAATCCCCTCTAGCATCGCGTGCTGGGGGCAAGGCCCCTTGCCCCCAGCACTCTTAACCCACCTTCACTTTAAACACAAGAAACCTCAAAGATCAGTTCAAGGAAAGCAGTAGCGAGGCGTTCGCGACTGAAGCACCGCCGGGCGAGAGGATCGGGCGTCTTGCTAATCGCGTTGCGGAGAGGCGACGAGGGTGGGTGGTAGCTCGCGCAGGCGACCTGCCGGGGCATGAGTTTCACCCGACACGAGCACCCAGTTGTCGCGAGATTCGAGGATGTGGGAAACAAGACGGGCATGCAGCGCGTGCCCGGAGCGGATCGCCAGGATCTCTCCGACGACCGGCATGCCCAATAGCGTCATATCGCCGACCAAGTCGAGGATCTTGTGGCGCACGAATTCGTCCCTGTACCGGAGGCCGCCCTCATTGAGCAGTCCCTCATCTGACAGAATGAGCGTGTTGTGCAGCGACCCGCCGAGACCCAGACCGACTTCCCAGAGCGCCTCGACTTCGCGGAGAAACCCGAAGGTGCGGGCCGGGGCGATGTCCCGGATAAAACTGTTGGAAGACCAATCGTAGGTGTAGGCTTGGCGTTGGATCAGCGGATGGTCATAGTCAATGGTGTACGTGACGCTGGTCGTGGAAGCCGGGCGAATCGAAATACGCTTTTCGCCTTCGGTCACATCAATGGGACGCACGATCTTCAAGTAGGAGCGAGACCGGTCCTGTGCGGCTATCCCCGCTTCCTGCAGCAGGTCCACGAACGGCGTCGCGCTGCCATCCAGAGCCGGAAGTTCCGGTGCATCCACTTCGACATACAGATTGTCGATCCCCAGGCCTGCGGCCGCAGCCAGGAGGTGCTCGATGGTCTGGACCTGGACGCCATCCACTCCAATCGTCGTTGACAACAGGGTCGGGCGCACGTTGTTGATGACGGCAGGAACCCACGGCTTGGCGCTGAGGTCCGTTCGAATGAAGACGATTCCAGTATCGGGCGGGGCTGGTGTGAGGGTCAGCGACACTCCGCACCCGGAGTGCAAGCCCACCCCCGTACACGTTACCGGATTTTGAATCGTCTGCTGCTGGCGCATTAGTCTCCTTACTGGTGCAGGCTTGTATAATACTAGCAAGAGTAATACCTACCGATAAGATCCCAAATTTGTTGAGCAACTCATTGATTTATTGAAAGTTTGATGACTGCTCGGCTCGACGCTAAAGGTCCGGCGTTAATGCGTCATGTTGTAAAAACCCTTCATTTGTAGCATTTCCCCAGCCATAGGTGTGTGTTGTCACATCCAACTCCAACACGGCCCTGCCCAGGGAAGAAGACCGGTATAGGTATTAGGGTTTGGGGTCGAGCTCAATCAGCCCCTTGCGGATGGCCAGAATGGCGGCTTGCGTGCGGTCATAAACTTGCAGTTTGTGGAAGATGTTCCGCACGTGGTTCTTGACCGTCTTCTCGCTAAGGTCAAGCTCGTTGGCGATCTCCTTGTTCGTTTTCCCGTCGGCCACCAGGCGCAGCACGGTGATCTCCCGCTCGGTCAGGTCGTGCTCGGTCCGGGCCTGCCTCTTGCCCTTCCCTTCCGACAACAAGGAGAACTCCGCAAGGATCTTGCTCGCCACGGACGGATGGATGAGGGACTCGCCTTTGTAGATCGACCGGATGGCCGAGATGATCTGCGCCGAGTCGGAATCCTTCAGCAGATAGCCCGTGGCTCCGGCGCGGACAAGGTCGAAAATGTATTTCTCCTCATCGTACATCGTGAGCGCCACGATGCCGATGTGCGGAGACTCCCGCTTGATGGCGCGGGTGGCCTCCACCCCGTTCATGCGGGGCATGCTCACGTCCATCAGGATGACGTCGGGCTGTAATTCCCGCGTCTTCTCCACGGCCTCCTGACCGTCACGAGCCTCGCCCACAACCTCAAGGTCGCCACACTCCCGCATGATTGCCGCGAGGCCCTCTCGGACCACGCGGTGGTCATCTGCGATCAGGACCCTAATCCGCTCCACGCTGCCGCTCCTCCTCCGGGGTGAGGGGGATATCGACGAGCACCCGGGTGCCGTGTCCCTTCCGCGATTCCACGCGGGCCGTTCCCCCGACCAGGCGAGCCCGCTCGTGAATCCCTTTCAAACCGAACGATTGCCATTTGGTCGGATCCTGCGCCATGGCCTCCATGTCGAACCCGATCCCGTTGTCCTCGATCGTGCCTTTGATCCGGCCTTCCGCGACGGCCAGGGTGATCGTGACCCGCTCCGCCTTAGCGTGCTTCTGGACATTGCTGAGTGATTCCTGCACGATCCGGAATAGAACGATCTTGGTTGTCGGCGCCATTGCCGATTCGGCGCCCGACCACACCAACTCGGTCCGGATGTGTGACTGCGTCCCGTAGGACTTGAGGTAATTTTTGAGTGCCGGCACCAGCTCCATCGATTCGAAGTAGAGCGGACGAAGGTTGAAGATCACCTGTCGTGATTCCTCGATGGCCGTCTTGAGCTGAGCCTTGGCGTCGCTCAACAGCTCGAAGCTGTGGGTGGGGTCCGAAAAGATGAGTTCCCGGCACAAGTCCAGTTTGAGATTGATCCCGGCCAAAGTCTGGACCAAGCCGTCATGGATCTCGCAGGCGATACGGCTGCGCTCGCCGGTGATGGCGGAGCTGGCCTCCTTTTCATACAGTTTGGAGAGTTCCTGAAACTTCTTGAGGTGCCGCGTGATCTCGGCGTTGGCGCGCACGCGCGCCTCGATGAGCTGCCACATGAACTTGGCGCTCGTCCCGCGGATGACGGCCACCCCCACCCGATCGAGTTCGAGCAGCGCGTTCTCAACCCCCGGATTGCCGGTGACGTCGATGATCAGATCCACTTCCTCGGAGCTCAGCAGGTCGCGGAAGTTCCGCGTCACGGGAATGCCGTAGCGTTTGGCCAGGCGCAGCCCCGGAGCCTTGGGATCAATCTCAGCCACCCCGACGATGCGAACCAGCGGGTCCGGCGCCAGGATCGTCAGGAGCGCCGAGCCCCCGGAGCCAGCGCCGATAATGGCCACGTTGGTGACGTGCTGGCCAGCCGCCTCCGGACGGGATGCGCCATGTTTCAGGGGAGTGGGACGACGGGACGAAGGCTTGGCCTTTAGCGTCATCGCACGCGCTCCTGCATGGAAGGCTGATCGCCCGGTTGGCACAGGCGGGAAACGAAGGCGGCGGGGTTCGTGCTAGGCCTGTCCCTCTCCACGTTCGCGAAGCAGCCCCTTGACCTCATCCATGAACTGCGTGACGTCCTTGAACTCCCGGTACACGGACGCGAAGCGCACATACGCGACCTGATCGAGCTGGTGGAGTTCGGACATGACCTCCTCGCCCACCACGCGGCATGGAACCTCGGCCTCGCCCCGTTCCTGGATACGCTTCTCGATGCGGTCCGCGACGGTCTCCAGCGTCGCCATGCTGATCAGGCGTTTCTCACAGGCTTTCTTCAAGCCGGCGAGCACCTTGGCCCGGTCGAAGGGCTCACGCCGCCCGTCTTTCTTGATGATCATGGGGAGAACTTCATCGACCCGCTCGTAGGTCGTGAACCGCCGCTTGCACCCCAGGCACTCCCGGCGTCGGCGGATGGCCTCGCCTTCTTTCGCCATCCGCGAGTCCACGACCTTGTCTTCAACGTGGCTACAAAACGGGCATCGCACCGACGGCCGCCTTCTCCTTACCGGTACTTTGCAAAGACAGGAAACTTCCCGCACAAAGCGCGCATGCGCGAGCGCACAAGCCGCCGCACGGTCTCATCCTGATGATGCGACAGGACCTTGTCAATGGCGTCGGCGATCTTGTCCATCTCCTTCTGCCGCATGCCGCGCGTGGTCACGATCGGCGTGCCAAGCCGGATGCCACTGGCGATGGCCGGGGGCCTCTCATCATACGGGATCGCGTTCTTGTTGACCGTGATGCCCGCCTCGTCGAGCGCCGCTTCGGCTTCCTTGCCGGTTATCCCCTTGGACTTTGCCACGTCCACCAGCATCAGATGGGTATCCGTGCCCCCCGACACGATCCGAAAGCCCCGCTTCTGGAGGTCACCCGCCAGGGCATTGGCATTCGCCAAGACTTGTTGCTGGTATTTCTTGAAGCCCGGGGCGAGCGCCTCTTTCAGGGCAACGGCCTTGGCAGCGATGACATGCATCAACGGCCCCCCTTGAAGACCGGGGAAGATCGCCTTGTCCAATGCCTTGGCATACTCAGCCTTGCACATCACCATACCGCCTCGCGGCCCGCGCAACGTCTTGTGAGTCGTGGTGGTGACAAAGTCGGCATAGGGGATGGGACTCGGATGCAGACCGGTGGCAATTAAGCCTGCGATGTGGGCGATGTCCACCATGAGATAGGCGCCGACCGCTTTCGCGATCTCGTGGAACTTGGGGAAGTCGAGGGTGCGGGGGTAGGCGCTGGCGCCGACGACAATCAGCCTCGGCCGGCACTCCTCGGCCATCTTCCGCACCGCGTCGTAATCGATACGCTCGGTGGTCCGGTCCACACCATAGGAATAGGCGTGATAGAGGATGCCGGAGAAGCTCACGCGGCTTCCGTGGGTGAGGTGGCCGCCATGGGCCAGGTCCATACCGAGGATCGCGTCGCCCGGCTTGAGGACCGTGAAATAGACGGCCATGTTGGCCTGCGCCCCTGAATGGGGTTGGACATTCACATGATCCGCGCCGAAGATCTGCTTGGCGCGCTCGATCGCCAGCGACTCGACAACGTCCATGTACTGGCAGCCCCCGTAGTAGCGGCGACCGGGATAGCCCTCGGCGTACTTGTTGGTCATGAGCGAGCCCTGCGCGGCCAGGACCGCCGGGCTAGCGAAATTCTCCGACGCGATCAACAGAACCTTTTCGCGCTGGCGGCGGCCTTCCTTCCGGATGGCCTCGTAGACCTCGGGATCGGTCGTCTTTAACGGACTAGGCATGGATGCGTGAGCCTTCCTTGCCGGTGGCCGGCGCGTCGCCGGAGGCCTCGCTCTTGACCACGGTCACGCTCACCGTGGCCATCACCTGGGAGTGGAGCTTGATCGGCACCGACACGGTACCGAGTTCCTTGATCGGATGGCCCAGTTCGATCTTGCGCTTGTCCACTTCGATCCCCTGGGCCGCCAGGGCTTCGGCGATGTCCTTGGCCGTCACGGACCCGAACAGTTTATCGTCCTTGCCAACCTGGACGGGAATCGTCACGGCGATGGCGCTGACCTTCTTCGCGAACTCTTCCAGGGAGGCTTTCTCTTTGCGCGCCTTTTCGGCGATCACGCGCTTGGCATGTTCGACCGTCTTCAGGCTGCGGCCGGTCGCCTCCACTGCCTTGTTGCGGGGGAAGAGATAATTGCGGGCATAGCCAGAAGCAACATCAAGAATATCCCCGATGTTGCCTACTCCGTGCACGTCTTCTCGCAGAATCACCTTCATTGCTACAACGTCTTGTGGGGAGAAGAGAAAATACTACAGGAGCAAGGGGTGAAAGTCAACGAACCCTGGCTTGTGATCGCCGTCCTGCTTCGCTAGAATATCAGCATGATTTTCCGCATACTTCTGGTGGCAACGCTCGTCACCGTAAGTCCTCTTTTCGGCATGGCGCAAGGGGGTGATCAGACCTTCGATCCCCTCCAGCTAAACATCCGGTTAAGCCCCACCGCATTGCACCCGCCGTCCCACCTGATCAAGCAGCAATGGGTGTTGGACGGCTATCGCCTTGGACGGCTCGGTCCTCAAGCGCCTCAGGCGGTGATCATCGAAGACGATGCGCGCCGACGGTTGCTGATCCTCTCGGCGACAGGCGACGGGCGCGTCCTGGTCTACCAGGTAGGGGACTTGCCGGTGGATGTGGCCGCTCGCCTACACCCGGCTCTCGTCTGCGTGCGCACCCGCCAGTGTCAAAACCAGCGGATGGACCCGGCTGGCGAACTCGGCTGCCTGGCCCTCTGCCTGCTGGAGCACCTTCACGAGTGAAGGCCTTCGACCTGCTGCCCGCCCTCCTTCACCTCGTGGCCGACGAGGAACGCGCCGGCGATCCCTCCGGTTTCCTCCAGAAACTCCATCACCGGCTGGAGGAAATGCTGCACCACCCGTCGTTCTACCACTTCAGCGCGGCGGACCGCCTGATGCCCTGGGTGGCCCCGGACAAATCCGTGACGGACCCGCTGCTTCGCTCCACGATCGTGACGTCCGTGCTCACGACAATCTGGAACGCCGACCGCGCGGCGCGGCGCACCAAGTTGGCCACTGTGGTGACGGAGTTGGTCAAGGCCAACAAACGGGTCCTGCTCATCGCACCCGACAACCGGACGCTGACCGAAGCCCTCTTGGCCGCCGCCAAAGGGCTCCGCGGCGCCGGACTCCAGTACCGCAGTTTCCTCTGTTGCTACGATCCGCCCAGCACCACGAGCGAGGGCGGACTCAACCTGCGGGACCTGATCTTCGACGCACAGGTCTCGGCCTTCATGGGGAAGTCTCAGTCCGACAAGGCGGGCCTGCGCCGCAAGCTGGAGCGGTATCTGGAACTCACGCCGATCCTCCGCTACAAGGCGGAAAAGCAGAAGGACCTCGATGAGGTGCGCCACCTCGAATGGCGCCTGCTCACCGCCCTCGGTGACGCGCAGGCTGAGATCAAGCGTCTCCAGAGCATCCTGGCGGGCTATGAACGCCTCCCCCTCTGGCAACGGCTCGGCATGCAGGTAGTTGGAAGCAACGTCGCCACGATGAAGGAGAACTGCGTGCTCTACGAGGCGCAGAAGCAGGAGTACCTGCATGAGCTGGAGATTGCGCAGACGCGCATCAACGAGCTCAAGCCGGAGGCCTACGTGGACCCTGAACTGAGGCCCGAGTACGAGGAACTCAAAGGCGAGATCGAGCGCCTGGGGGGCGTCACAAAGGTGCGGGACGTCCTCGCCATGGAGGAGGACACCAAACGGCTGCCGTTCCTCCAGGCCAAACGGGTCCTCGCCGTCACGCCCGTCCGCGTGATCGGCGACGCCATCTTCCATTCCATCCGATACGACGCCTTACTGGTCGACGAGGGCCCCCGTATCCCGCTCCCCTTGCTCTTGGCCTGCGCTTGCCTGGCGCGTGAGCGGATCGTCCTGGCGGGCGATCCGTACGAACTGCCTCCCCCGTCGCCCACCTCGTATGGTATTTCCCTCGGCTGGGCAACGTCGCTGACAAGACCGCCCGCTGCACCGGCCCAACCTGCGCCGGCGTAGCAGTCACTGTTTGTCATTCTGAGCAAAGCGAAGAATCTACCTGCTCACTTCGGACAGGGGTACGGAAACGACACCTCTGGCGGCGCCGATACTGTAAGATGGACCGTGCAGGGTTCGCGCTCCATGGTGAGCTGGCGGTTGGACGAATAGACGATCTCGTCCACGGTGAAGGCGGAAGTGTAGCTGACCCGGAGCGTGTCCATGCCGATATCGCTGGACGCCCGCGTCCGGCGGAGAAAGACCTGTTCGCGGGCGGTCGGATCCGGCTCCTCGCCCGGCTTCGCCCCCCAGGGGATAAAGATCAGCGTCGCCCGTGCAAAGTCCGGCCAGATCTGTCGCCCCACGGCCGGGTCCTTCTCTAACAGATACCGCGCCACTTCTTCCTGATGCCTCTGATGTTGCTCCCGGTCCGTCTGCATGGAGATGGGGAGCACAGCATTCATCTCAATAATCCGTTTCTCCACGTCGGCTCGGGACATGCCCACACGCATCGCTCCCACCGCCCGGCTGATTTCTTCAACCGTCCGGTCATCGATGTCAAAGGCCGCGGGGTACAGGCCGCACGACACCGGGTGCAAGAAGAGCAGGACCCAGATACCCAGCGTGGCGCGCCAGCGGACGAAAGGCCGCGAGCTGGGATGTGCCTGCTCATCGTCATAATACTGACGGATCCAGTTCAGCAGAAAAAACAAGACCAGGGAAACGGGGAAGAGAAAGAGGTGGGTGGTCGCTACGTCATTGATGTCCGGCAGCCGCGCCGGGATGTCCCATGCCCTCCAGAATGTCAGGACGGCCACCAGCAGCGCCCAGCCCCAGGCGGCGGGGATCAGCGCCTGCCCCGCCCGATCGGGCGCGATGTCGAGTTTCATCTGACAGTCCCGCACACAGCAACGCACTCTAACATCACATGGGTAAAAACACCAGTCAGACAGCGCTTGACGCCTTCTTGCAAATCCCTGATAATCCCATCTCCGCGCCGTGCCGAAGTGGCGGAACTGGCAGACGCACTAGATTCAGGGTCTAGCGCTCGAAAGGGCGTGCGGGTTCAAATCCCGCCTTCGGCACCACATCCCTCCAGCACCGGATGACGCAACTCGAACCAGCGACCCTCCAAGCCATCGCCCGCATTTTCGAGAGCCTGGACTACGCGGCGCTCGGACCAATCTACTGTGATGAAGGCGGTGATGCCTTCTGGGAGGAACGGCGGGGGCCGTGCCAGGAACTCGGGATCAAGCTGGCCGCTGTCCTGCGCGACCGCCTCAGCCCAGGCGGCCGGAGCCTGTATGTGGGCGCCGGTGTTGCCGAACTGCCCCCGCTCGTGATGGAAACAACCGAATTGCGCCGGACTGTCGCCGCCTACAACCTGCGCGCCGACGAGGCGGGGGTGCTCAACCGCGCCTGCACAGGGCTGCCGTTCGAGTTCCAAGCCAACGATGCGCGGGAGGCTGAGGGCCCCTTCGACCACCTGTGGATCGTCAGCGTGCTGAACGACCCGGAATGCTTCCCGGAGCTCGGCGCGCTGTCCTCAGGACGGGCCAACCCCGTGACGTTCGACCCGACCGCGTTCACCGTCGAGCGTCAGGCCGTCCTCGTCCTCGCCGCCGGTTGCCTCGGGAAGGTCGCACGCCCGGCCCTCGTCACTACCTCAGTGGAAGAGATCCCCTGGATCACCGACTGGTGCGAGCGCCACGGCGTCCCGTACGTGGTCGAGGATGAGGACTACCCGACGGCGATCGTCCAGGATCCGATCTGTTTCATCCGTATTGGTGAATGACGCCAACCGGCGTCCAGCGGTATACTAGCTCTATGTTCAAAACCATCATCGAGCCCTTCAAGATCAAGGTCGTCGAGCCGATCCGCATGACGACGCGGGAGGAGCGGCAGGCGGTTCTCCAGCAGGCCCACTACAACATGTTCGGTATCCGGGCCAAGGACATCCTCATCGATCTCCTGACCGACAGCGGGACCTCGGCCATGTCATCGGAGCAGTGGGCCGCCATGATGCGCGGCGACAACGCCTACGCCGGCTCGAACAGCTTCTACCGGTTCGAAGCGGCGGTCAAAGACCTGACCGGCTACGCGCACATCATTCCGACGCACCAGGGCCGCGCCGCCGAGCGCATCCTCTTCTCGACCGTCTGCGGCAAGGGGCAGATCGTGCCCAACAACACGCATTTCGACACGACGCGCGCCAACATCGAAGCGACTGGCGCGGAGGCGGTGGACCTCGTCATTCCGGAGGGCAAGCAGTCCCAATCCCGCCATCCGTTCAAAGGGAACATCGATTTGAACCGGCTAGACGCGCTGCTCAAGGACGCCAAGCCTGGCCAGGTGCCGCTCTGCATGCACACAGTGACGAACAACTCCGGCGGGGGCCAGCCGGTCTCGATGGAGAACCTCCGGCAGACCAGCGCGCTGTGCCATCGCTACGGCGTTCCGTTCTTCCTGGACGCCTGCCGGTTCGCCGAAAACGCATACTTCATCAAGCAGCGGGAGTCCGGCTACCAGAACAAGAGTGCGGCGGCCATCGCCCGCGAGATGTTCCGCCTGTCGGACGGCTGCACGATGAGCGCAAAGAAGGACGGACTGGTCAACATCGGCGGCTTTCTGGGAATGAACAACGAAGACTGGGCCCAGCGGTGCCGAAACCTCCTAGTCCTCACCGAGGGCTTTCCGACCTACGGCGGGCTCGCCGGCCGCGACCTAGACGCGATCGCACAAGGGCTGCAGGAAGTCCTGGACGAAGACTATCTCAAGTACCGGCTCCGCTCGGTGGAATACCTGGCGGAGCGGCTCGACAAGATAGGCTACCCGATCGTGCAGCCGCCGGGGGGCCACGCCGTCTATATCGACGCGCGGGCGCTGCTGCCGCACATCCCCCCCACCCAGTTCCCGGCTCAGCGCATCTGCTCGGCTATCTACGAGCATGGCGGCATCCGGAGCGGCGAGATCGGCAACGCGATGTTCGGCCGGAACGTGGACGGCCGGGAAATCCCCTCCGACGTGGACCTGGTGCGCATCGCCATCCCGCGACGGGCCTACACGCAGAGCCACATCGACTACGTGGTCGAAGTGGCCGAGCATGTCTTCAAGCTGCGCGAGACCCTGCGCGGCTTCCGCGTGATCCGGCAGGCGGCGGTATTGCGCCACTTCACGATCGAATTCGAGCCCATCTAGCAGGGTGCTGAAGCTGGTCTTTTTGAGCATCCTGTAGGAAAGCGAATTGTTGTTTTTGTAAGGTGAGGATTTGAAAACCATCCGATCATTGTTTAAGCATCTCGCCCGACGAGGAATCTCACCGCTGGCAGATATAGTTCCTACCGAGATCGAAGATTACGCGGTGGCGCACTCGGTGGCCGAGTCGGACGTCTGTCGGCTGATCCGCGAAGAAACCTACCGCACTCAGGACTGTCCGCAGATGGTGGTGGGTCCGCTGGAGGCGGCGTTTCTCAAGGTCATGGCCCTCACCGTCCGGGCCAAGCGGGTGTTGGAGATCGGTACGTTCACCGGCTACAGCGCGCTGGCGATGGCGGAGGCGCTGCCGAAGGAAGGTACGGTCATCACCTGCGAGATTGATCCCGACTCGGCGGCCTTTGCCCGCCGCCACTGGGACAAGAGCCCGCACGGCAAGAAGATCGAAGTCCGCGTAGGCCCGGCGCTGGAGACGCTCAGAACTCTGACAGGCCCCTTCGACGTGATCTTCATCGACGCCGACAAGGCCAACTATGTGAACTACTACCGACGGGCGAAGGACCTCATCGCGCCGACCGGCGTGATCCTGATCGACAACGTCCTCTGGAGCGGCAGAGTCCTAAACGCCCGCAACCCGGACCCTTCCACCACTGCCATCCAGGAACTGAACCGCGTGGTCGCGTCCGACCAGCGCGTGACCGCCGTCCTCCTCACCCTCCGCGACGGCGTCTTCGTGATCAAGCCGAAGCCAGCCTGATCACAAGCGCACCGATTCCGTACACGCCCACTAACGCTGCACTTACGGCTTGATGTAGATGTAGCCTTCCTTTTGCAGGTCCGCGATCCGCTTCACCGCGACCGGATGCAGCGTGGCGACGAACCCCTTCACGAGATTGTCCAGCGTCTTATTGTACATCTTCATCGAAACCTGGCACATCTCCGCGTGCACGCCTTTGTCAACGATCTGCTCGAACCGTTTCTTCAGCTCAGGATCCATCTTGTCCTTGTCGAAGAGCTCGAGCGCCGGCCCATGCACGACCAACTCGACGTCGATCTTGTCCGGCCCGCCTTCGGCGTCAATGTGCTTGTTAATAAGCGCCATCGCATATTTCGCCACCTCAAGATCCTTGCCATCTACATGGTAGAGGACCTTGACCTTATCCTTCGCCGGCGTCTCGGCAGCATGCAGCGGGCTGCTCAACGGGAGCATAAGTAGCGCCGCCACGGTCAATGCGGAGACAACCAACCGCCTCTTTATAGACATCGTAAACATGGCATCCTCCTCTATGTGAAACTGTCGCGCTAAAAAATGAGCTATCAAGACAGTACGACTACAGCAGAACAAAGGTCAAGCAGGAGAAGACTAGCGGGTGACACCGCATGGGCGCCCCGATGAGCCAGGGCGCCTACAGGCGAGTCTGCGGGGCTGCTCGGCGACAGGACCCGCGTCTCCGAGCTTTCATCGCTCGAACAGCCGCACCTGCTTGGTCTCGGGGTCGTAGCCGACGGTGAGCTTGCCCTCTAGCACCTTTAACAGGTGCTCGCCGGCCAACTGCCGCCGCCAGCCTTGGAGGATAGGCAGCTTTTCCGCCTCGCCACGCCCGCGCTCCAAGGCGAACAGTTCCAGATCCGCTGAAGTTGCCAGTAGCTGCGGCGAGATGGACGCCTCGACGGCCCGGACCTTCAAGGCCGTCCCGAGCAGATCCGCCAGGCCCGCCGTTTCGGGATCGATCCGCCTGCGCTTCTCGACGCGCGGCAGCTCATGATCGTGCACCGCCAGTCCCTGCTTGACGGCTGCCACGAGCGCCTCGCCGTACTTCTCGACGTGCGACGGCTGGATCCCGCGCAACTGGCCCAATGCCTCCACTGTGGTCGGCGAGCGCCGGGCGATCTCGACCAGGATCTCATCGCGCAGGATGCGCCCGCGGGGCCGGTCCCGCCGTTTGGCTTCGTGCTCGCGCCACGCCGCCACCTCCCGTAGCACGCCGCGCACTCGCGGGCTCAACCCCTCCCAGCCCTTGATGCGCTGATACCGGAGCCGAGGGTCGCGCGCCTCATGGTCGGCGAGCGACTGGACCCGACGAAACTCCTCTTCTGCCCACTCCAGGCGGCCAAGAGCCTTGAGTCTCCTGACCAGATGGTCGTGCAGCGCCAAGAGATACCGGACATCTTCCAACGCATAGGCGATCTGCTCGGGCGTCAGAGGCCGCTGCGCCCAGTTGGTGAAGGTCTCGGACTTCTCCAGGGTGACCTTGAGGACTTGGTGCACGAGTTGGGCGTAGCCGATCTGGGGCCCGTACCCGACCATCGCCGCCGCGACCTGCGTGTCGAAGACGGGCGTCGGCACGGACCCGGACAGCACCGAGAAGATTTCCAAATCCTGCCGGCCGGCGTGGAGCACCTTCAGGATGCGGGTGTCCTCCAGCAGCGAAAAGAACGGGGCCAACTTGGGCGCCTTCTGGTAGTCGATGATGGCGATGACGTCCCCTGCCGCGACCTGGATGATCTCAAGCCGGGGGTGGAAGGAGTCCTCACCCATGAACTCGGTATCCACCGCCAGACGGTCGTGGCCTCGGAGCCGTGCGCAGAGGGCGATCAGCTCGGTTTCGTCCCGGATGTACTCAGGGTCTGGCGGCCGCTTCGTCACAGGGTCTTCTTGGCTTGCGCCTCTTCCAGCACCGCCAAGACCTCCTCCTCGTGCGCGTTGACGCGGACGCCCCGGAACACCGCGGCGATCACGCCGTCGGGCGCGATCACAAAAGTGCTGCGCTGCACCCTGAACAGCCAGCGATAGACGCCGTACGCCTTGCGGACTGCGCCGTCTGGATCCGACAGGAGCCGGTAAGGTAACCGATACTTGGCGATGAACCGGCGGTGGGAGTCGAGGCCGTCGGCGCTGATCCCGAGCAGTACCGCATTGACCTTGGCAAACTCGGAGGCAGCGTCCCGAAACGCGCAGGCCTCCTTCGTGCACCCCGGCGTGTTGTCCATCGGATAGAAGAACAGCACGAGCCACCGGCCCTGGAAATCGGCCAGGCGCACGGTCTCACCAGTATCTGAGAGGAGTGAAAACTCCGGAGCACGGTCGCAGACGGCGGGGACACCGGACATGCGTGGATTATACGCTGGATGTCCTGGATGGGCCACCCCGGGCCGCGCCGTTTGTTGGAGAACCCGACGCGGCCAGTGGCTGGATGAGAAAAGGCAGCTTACTTACGCAGGAACGGCTTGGAGTCCTCGCCCGTGAAGCCGGTCACGGTCAGCAGTTCCATCCCCTTCTTGCCATCAGGGACCGTCACCGTGATCGTCCTGTCGTCCACCTGGGTGAACTTGGCCGGACTGCCAGGACCGAAAGAAACCATGCTGACGCATCCGGGCTCGCCGAAGTGCTCACCAGCGATCGTCACCTTGTCTCCGGTCTTGCCTTCATCCGGGGTAACCTTCTTGATCTTGGGCGTCGCACCGGAGCAGCTCTTGCCCCTCGTCAGCCGAGGCGATTCGGAGGCCTTGGCCTTGTTGCTCTGGATCCCACCGCCTGGCTGCGCAGTTGCCGGGTCTGATTTGGCCTTCTTCTCTTTCGTGGACTCCTCAGCCGCCACTGCCAGGCCGACCTGGCCTGCGAACGCGAGCGCCGCCAGGATGCCCACCATCCGCATTGCCGGAATTCTCACCATGGTCCCCTCCTATTCATATTCATAAGTCCGCCATTCAGGACAAAAGAACGGGCGTATCGTAGGCTACGAGCGGGGCTGGAGTCAAGATAAGGCGCACCGGTAGGCAACCAGGCAGGAGAACAGCGCTTACGGCAGCAGCATGGCGACCGGCGCGGCGCCGAGATTGGAGAAGATCGTCGTCGCCGCCACGGTGTATTCGATAAAGGGCTTGGGGTAGATACCCAGGATCAGCGTACCGGCCAAGCCGACGTAGATGACGGCCTGGAGCGCGCCGGAAACTTTGATAGGCGTGGGATCGGCCGGCTCGCTGATGTACATCTTCTTCACCACGACCAGGTAATAGTACAGCGAGATCACGATGCTGATCAGCCCCACCACGATCAGAGTGTAGAGACCCTCCTTGATCGCCGCGACGAACAGGTAGAGCTTGCCGATAAAGCCGGCCAGCGGCGGCACGCCGGCCAGCGAGAGCAGGAAGACCAGCATGGTGAAGGCCAGGAACGGCGAGCGCCGGTTCAGGCCGCTGTAGTCTTCGATCTCGTCGCTGTTGGTGGTCTGGCTGAAGGCAATCACGACCGCGAAGGCCCCCAGATTGGCGAACAGGTAGGTGAGCAGGTAGAACAGGACCGAATCGGCGCCCATCCGCGTGCCGGCGGCCATCCCGATCAGGATGTTCCCGATCTGGGCGATCCCGGAGTAGGCCAGCAGCCGTTTGATGTTCCGCTGCGCAATCGCCACGATGTTCCCGTAGAGCATGGAGAGCATCGCCATGCCCATCAACAACCACACCCACTGCGGCTTGAACGCCGCGAGCGTCGAGAAGAACATCCGCAGGAGGATAGCGAACGCGGCGCCCTTGGGCGCGATCGACAGGAAGGCCGTGATGGGGGTCGGCGCTCCCTGGTACGTGTCGGGGATCCAGGAGTGGAGCGGCACGGCCCCGATCTTAAAGCCCAGGGCCGCGAAGATCATCAGCCAGCCGAGCACCAAGCTGGGCGTCATGGCAGCCGTTCCCTGGGCGATCGTGGGGAAGATGAACGTCCCGGTTTCCCCGTAGACCAGGCTGGTCCCGTAGGCCAGCAGTGCGGCGGCGAAGACCCCCAGGATGAAGAACTTGAGCCCCGCCTCGCTCGAGCGGAGGTCGTCGCGGAGGTACGCCACGAGCACGTAAAAGCCAAACGTGCTGAACTCCACCGTGACGAAGACGGACAGTAGGTCGTTGGCCGAGGACATGAACATCATGCCCAGCGCCGCCATCATGACCAGGAAGTAATACTCGCCCTTGAAGAAGCTGAACCGGCCGACGTAGTCGATGGAGGACAAGAGGACGAGCAGGCTCGCGCCGACCACGAGGATCTTGAAGAACAGTGCCAGCCGGTCCAAGACGAACATCCCTTTGAAGAGGACCCCGTTCGTCCCCTCGGCGTAGTACCACAGCAGGAACCCCAGGGCGACGCCCATGCCCGCGACGCTGAGCCCGGCGATGGCGCGCTGGGACATGCGGGGCATCAGGAAGTCCACGCACAGCACGACGCAGATCCACAGCGTGACCCAGAGCTCCGGGAGCATCAGGAGGAGGTCGCTGAGGGTGAGGTTGAGGTCGAAGGTCATGGGAGGAGCCCGCTCCCCGTTTGGGTCACCACCGGCGCCACTTCCATGATCCTGGCCAGGATCGGATTCACGCCCGAGCGGATGACGTCCAGCATCCGGCCCGGGAGCAGCCCGAACGTGATGCTGCTGAAGATCATGATCAAGAGCGGCACGCGATCCACAAAGGCCTCGGCGTCATGGGCGTGGTGGCCCAATTCGCTCAACTGCCCGTAGAAAACTCCGCGCATCATGCGGAAGAGATAGGCCATCGTGAGCACGATGCCCAGGACCGCGATGACGGTCTGGACGGGGTACTTGGCCCAACTCCCCAGCACAATCATGACCTCGGCCACGAAGTTCACCGTCCCCGGCATGCCGATGGACGCCATGCAGGCGATGAGGAAGCAGCCGGCCACGAAGGGCATCTTGGCGACCAGGCCGCCGAGCGAGGGGATGTCACGCGTGTGGGTCTGGTCGTAGACCCAGCCGGCCATGGCAAACAGCATCCCCGTGGCCAGCGCGTGCGCGAACATATAGAGAACGGCGCCGCTCAGGCTGATGTAGTCGAGCGCGGCCATGCCGAGGAACACGTAGCCCATGTGGCTGGAGCTGCTGTAGCCGATCACGTACTTCGTGTCTCTGGCGTAATAGGCGACATACCCGCCGTACAGGATGCTGAAGATGCAGAGGACGGCGGCGATGGGCATCAGGTCGCGCGTGGTGTCCGGCAGGATCTGGAAGCACGTGCGGATAATCGAGAAATGGCCGAGCTTCATCAGCACGCCGGCGTGCAGCATGCTGGTGGCTGCGGGCGCCGCTGCGTGGCCGACCGGCGACCACGAGTGCAGCGGCCAGAGGGGCGCGATCGAGGCGAATCCGAAGAAGCACAGGAGCCAGATGATCGTCGCCAGCTTCCCCTCGAAATGGGCCTTCTCGGCCAGCACCGGGATCTCGAAGGTATTGAGGCCGGAGGCCTTATAGATCAATAGTATTCCCAGCAGCGCCACGACCGCGCCGGCCGACAGGAACAGCGTCAGCTTCATCGCGGCGTATTCCTTGCTGTTGCGCGCGAAGTTCAGAATGAATCGGGGCGCGTCGGGCCGCTCCCATTCATCCGCGTTGGTCGTCTCAAGATAGCCCTTCGTGTGGCTGCCCCAGACGCCCAGCAGCGGATACATGGGGATCACCGACATCTCGTAGAAGAAGTACAGGAAGAAGAGGTCCAGCGACACGTAGACCCCGATGGTCGCACCGGCCAGGATCAGCAGGAAGGCGTAGAACTCCTTGGTCCGGTCCTTGATGTGCCAGGAGATGAACACCCCGGCAAAGAGGAGGATCGAGGAGGCGAGCACCATGGGGACCCCGATCCCGTCCACGCCGATGTAGAACTGGATCCCGAGTTGCTCCGACCAGAAGTACTTCTGCTGGAACTGGTACCCACCCTTCTGCCAGTCGAAGGCCAAGAGCAGGTAGAACGACGCGAAAAACGAGATGCCTGCGAAGAACGCCGCCAACTGGCGCACCAGCAGCGGGTGGCGGTTCGAGACCCACGGGGTCGCCAGCACGGCGGCTCCCACGAACGGGGCGAACAGGATGACGCCCAGCAGGTAGCTTTCAGTCATGGTCGCTGCCCCATGGGAAGGAGCTCAGCCGGTACACTCAAGGGAGGAGGCGCGTCGGGGCGTCCCCGGGGTGGGCGGGTGTGATTGACGGCCTTCCCAACGGACCCCTGTTCGACCCGTTCCACCAGCTTTTGCACCGACCCGTTGATTATGTCCAGGAACGGCGCGGGGTACAGGCCGATCCACAGCACCATCACACTTAGCGCCGCGGCGATGCCCCACTCGCGAGGATAGAGATCATGGAGGGGCTTTTGCGGCCCCGGCGCGGCCGGGCCGAAGAAGGCCCGCTCGTAGTACCAGAGAAAATAGGCCGCGCCCAGGATCACGCCCAGGACGCCGACGGCCGCCAGCGCCCAATGGGCGCGGAAGGCGCCGAGCAGGATGAGGAACTCTCCGACGAACCCGTTGGTGCCGGGCAGTCCGATGAAAGCCAGGCCCAAGAACAGCACGAACGTCGCCAGTAGCGGCAGGTGCCGGGCAAGGCCTCCGTAGACCGACAGGTCCGCCGAGTCCGTGCGCGACACGAGGAACCCGGTCATAAAGAATAACCCGGTCGTGGTGAACCCCAGATTGATCATCTGCAGGAGGCCTCCCTGGAGCCCCTGAAAGTTCAGCGCGAAGAGTCCCAGCACGACAAAGCCCAAGTGGCAGATGCTGGCGTACGCGAGCAGCCGGCGCAGGTCGGATTGGACCAGCGCGATGAACGCCCCGTAGAGGATCCCCACCAGGCCCAACCCGGCCATGAGCCAGAGCCACCGCACGGACGCCTCCGGCAACAGCGGGATGACAAATCGGATGAAGCCGTAGGTCCCGAGCTTGACTCCGGCCAGGACCACGCTCATCACGATCGGGCCCTCGACGAGGACTGTGGGCATCCAGGTGTGGAAGGGAAAGAGCGGCGCCTTGAAGGCGAACCCGAAGAACATCAGGAAGAAGATCAGCGCCTGTTTTTGGGGCGGCACAGGCACGGTCAGGAGATCGAGAAAATCGAAAGTGTAGAGCGGCTCCGTGCGGGACGCCACCGCCGCCTCGTGGAAGTTCAGGTTGAGAAGCACCATCCCGACCAGCATGAGCACCGACCCCGAGAGCGTGTACAGGATGTACTTCAGCGCGGCGTACTGGCGCTGCGGCCCGGGCCCCCAGAGCTTGATCAGGAAATAGCTCGGCAGCAGCATCAGCTCCCAGAAGACGAAGAACAGGATGAGGTCCAGGGACGCGAAGACGCCCACCATCGTGCCCTCCAGCCCGAGCAGCGACATCAGGTAGGGCTTGAGCAAGTGCCGTTCGGTGTCCCAGGAATAGACCATGATAAGCACGGTGAGGAAGGCCGTGAGCGGGATGAAGAGCACGCTGATGCCGTCCACGCCCAGGTGGTAGCCGACGCCGATGGACGGGATCCAGGACGCCCGCTCCGCGAACTGGATCTGGGCGCTGTTCGGGGTGAAAGTCCCCGTAAGCAGGACGGAGATGAAGAGCTCCAGGACGGCGACCGCCATCGCGGATTTGCGGATGAGGTCCTCGTCCTTCTGGAACAGCCAGATCACCACTGCGCCGACGAGCGGCAGGAACGTCAGAATGGTCAGGATGGGGAAGCCGATCTGCTGGTCGGCCGCGATCTCGTTCAGGATCATGAAGCGCCTCCCCACCAGAGGATCAGCACGATCAGGTTGACCAGGAGCACGAGCCCGGTGACGAGGATCGCCGCGTAGTGGTGCACCAGCCCGGTCTGCAACTGGCGCAGGAGGCGCGCACCAATGTGGTTCGCGTATCCCGTGACGTTGATGACGCCGTAGATCACGTACTTCTCGAACCATGTCGAGACGGCGGCGTTCAGGTCGGTGACCTGTTCCACGGCAACAACGGCCCGGTCCACGACGGCGGTATCCATCCGGTCCAGGTGCCGCCCGGCGCTCTTGCTCGGCTCCACGGCGATCCGGTCGTAGAGCTCATCCACCCAGTACTTGTTCAACAACAGGGTGTAGGCGCCCTTCATCCTGTTCATGAGGAGGTCGGGCTGCTCCGGCTTCACGTAATAGAAATAGTGGGCGGTGAACCAGCCCGCGACCCCGATGCCTGTGGTCACCGCCATCAGGAGATACGGCAGCAGGGGGCTCCCCTCGTGGCCGCTGGCCCCCGTCGCGGCGGCGGAGACCACCGGGCCCAGGAACTGATGGAACGCACCGTGCTCCAGCCCGCCGGGGAGCACGCCGATCAGGCCGCCAAGCGCAGACAGGGCCGCCAGGAAAAGGAGCGGACCGCGCATCCACCAGGAGGGCTCATGGATATGATGGGCGACCCCGTGATCCACCCGCGACTGGCCGTAGAACGTCACGTAGAGCAGCCGCGACATATAGAAGGCCGTGCAGAACGCCGCCGCCGCGCCCAGCGCCCACAGGACGTAGCGGCGGTGCGTGAACGCATGGCCGAGGATTTCGTCCTTGCTCCACCACCCAGACAGGAACGGGAACCCCGCGATGGCGGCCGTGCCGATCAGGAACACCCAGTGCGTCGCCGGGACCTTGTTCCACAGCCCGCCCATCTTGCGGATGTCCTGCTCGCCCGACAGCGCATGGATCACCGAGCCCGCCGCGAGGAACAGCAGCGCCTTGAAGAAGGCGTGGGTGACGAGGTGGAAGATCGCCGCCGCGTAGGCCCCCACACCGCACGCCAGGAACATGAAGCCGAGCTGCGAGACGGTGGAATAGGCCAGCACCCGCTTGATGTCGGTCTGCACGAGGCCGATGGTGGCCGCAAAGAGCGCAGTCGCCCCGCCAATCACTCCGACCAGCAGCAACGCGTTCGGTGTGAGGTCATAGATCGCATGGTTGCGGACGACCATGTAGACGCCGGCGGTCACCATCGTGGCGGCGTGGATCAGCGCGCTGACGGGCGTCGGGCCTTCCATCGCGTCCGGCAGCCAGGTGTAGAGCGGGAGCTGGGCCGACTTGCCCACGGCCCCGATCAGCAGGCACACGGCGATCGTAAAGGCGGTTGTGGAATCGAGCTTGCCTGCCTTGGCAAAGACCTCGATGTAGTCCAGCGTCCCGAAGTGGGCGAACACGAGGAAGATCGCGATCAGGAAACCCGCGTCGCCGATGCGGTTCACCACGAAGGCCTTGGTGGCCGCCTTGGCCGCCGATACCCTGTCGTAGTAGTAGCCGATAAGCAGATACGAGCAGAGCCCCACGCCCTCCCATCCGATGAAGAGCACCGCGTAGTTGTTGCCCATCACTAGGAGGAGCATCGAAACCATGAAGAGGTTCATGTAGGCGAAGAAGCGCGTGAACCCTTCCTCGCCGTGCATGTATCCGACCGAATAGACGTGGATCAGGAAGCCCACGCCGGTGACCACCAGCATCATGACGCAGGTCAGCGGATCGATCAGGAAGCCCAGGTTGACCTCGAGGTCGCCGCCGAAGAACCAGCGGTACGCGATCACGGTGCGCGGCTCGGGATGGCCGAGCGTCTGCCCGAAGACCCAGAGCGCACAGAGGAACGACAGGAGGACCGAGCCCCAGCCCAGCCGGTGGGCGATCTCGTGCGAGTAGCGGTGCCCCAGCATGACGTTGAGCCCGTTGGTCAGCACCGCGAGGAGCGGAAAGAGCGGGATGAGGATGACGATCAGATCAAACATGGGGAATCGGCACTTACCACTTCAGTAAGTTGATCTGGTCCACGTTGGTGGCGATCTTGCCGCGGAACACGACGATGATGATCGCCAGCCCCACGGCAGCTTCCCCGGCCGCGATGGCGATCACGAACAGAGACATGATCTGGCCCGCGAGCGAATCTAGATGATTTGCGAAGGCCACGAGGTTGAGGTTGGCCCCGTTCAGCATGATCTCGATCGACATGAGCACGATGATGAAGTTCCGCCGGACTAGCACGCCGACGAGCCCCGTCACGAACAGGATCGCGCTCACCGCCACATATGCCGCTATAGGAACCACGTTAACCGTTATACGTTATTCGTTAACCGCCCTTGACTTCGGAAGGGGTGGGGGTTTTCGCCAGGACGATGGCCCCGACGATGGCCCCCAGCAGGAACACGCCTACGATCTCGAACGGCAACAGGTAGTCGCTGAACATTAAAATTCCGATCGCCGTGCTGTTGCCCACCGCTTCGATGGCCTTGGTCGTCGCCGGGCCCTTCATTCCGCTGTACCGGGAGGCCAGCAGCACCAGCAGGAGCTCGACGGTCAACGCGCCGACGCCCACGATGTACCAGGCGTACCGGTGATGGAAGTACCGCTCCTCGGTCTTGAGGTTAAGCAGCATGAGGACGAACAGATACAGGATCAGGATAGCGCCGGCGTAGATGATGATCTGCACGACCGCCAGGAACTCGGCGTGCAGCAGCACGAAGAGCCCCGCCATGTGCCCAAGGAGCGCGAGCAGGGCGATGCCGCAGTGCACAGGGTTCCGGAGCGCCACCGTCAGCACCCCCGCCACGATGCTGACCAGGGCAAAGTAGGCGAAGAAGATCAGTGTCATGCTTAGGAGTCTTGCGGGGGCGTAAGACCTTCGACTTGATGTGGAAACTTATAGCGGTATTGAAGGCTCTCCGTGTCGTTCTTCTCTTGGTTGTGGGCGTAGAGGTAGCGCTTGGCGTCCTCGATGTGCTGCTCCCCGATCTCGTAGAGCCGCTTCTTGTCGAAGATGAGCTGGCGCTTGTCGGCGGTGGAGTACTCGTACATCTTGGTCATCGCCAGCGCGTTGACCGGGCAGGCCTCGACGCAATAGCCGCAAAAGACGCACTTGGTGATGTCGATGTAGAACTCGGTCGCATACCGCGACAGGGGGCGCTCCGGATTTTCGGCGCTCACTACCTTGATGCAGCGGGACGGGCAGGCCACCTCGCAGAGGTCGCAGCCCACGCAGCGCTCCGTGCCGTCGTCGTAGCGCAGGAGCCCCAGCGCGCCTCGATGGGCGTCTGGGATCGTCCGCTTCTCCCGCGGGTACTGGAAGGTGACGGGCTTGACGAACATGTGCCTGAGCACAACGCGCATCGCCGTCCGGATCTCGGAGAATGAGAGGGCGTCCCACACCTCAAGCAGCAGGCTTTTTTCTTCGGTCTTCGCAGTCATGCTGACGTCCTCTTCGACTCAACGCTTCTCGATCGCAACACGGGTGAACTTGAACGCCGGCACGCCCGTAGTCGGATCGACGACGCACTCGATCAAATCTTTTATGAGTGGCTCATTATAATGTTCGGGGAAGAAGCACGTCCCCCGCGCGAGATCGTGATTCGGCTCAGTCCGCAGCTCGACGGTGCCTCGCGCCGAGGTCACACGCACCACGTCCTGGAGGCCCAGCTGCAGCTGCGAGAGGTCCTCCGGGTTCATCTGCAGGCTGCCCTTGCTGGGATAGAACTGGACCAGACCCGACGCGCGCGTCGAGAGCTTGCCCGAATGGTAGAGCACTTGCCCGATGGTCAACGCGAAGGGCCGCGCCGCCTGATCGGCCTCGGCGCCTGCAGCGTAACGCGCCGCGACCTCGCGGACGTAGCCGTTGCGCAGGTAGTCTTCCGGTCGGGCCGTGACTGGCCGGGGTTCGCCGAGATTGTAGTACCCCGGTAGGAGCTTCATGATCTCCCGCTGGACGTCCTGCGCCGCTTCGTACTCCATCGGATACCCCAACGCCGTGCCCAGCGCCGCGAAGATCTCCCAGTCCGGGCGGGCCTCTTCGTACGGCTCCAGCGCGGGACGGACCCGATTCACCTTCCCTTCCAGGTTGGTGAAGGTGCCGTCCTTCTCGGCGAAGGTGGTCGCCGGGAGCACGACGTGCGCGAGTCGCCCGGTCTCGGTCAGGAAGAGGTCCTGGCCGATCAGCAACTCGACCTTCTCCAACGCTTCTCGGACGCCGGTCGAGGCCGGCAAGGTCGCAAGCGGGTTCTCCCCCACCAGATACAGCGCCTTGATGCGCCCCTCGCGGCAGCGCTTCAAAATCTCCATCAACGTCGCGCTCGGATCAGGCGGCGGCAGCGAGCAGCGCCACACGGTCGCGAACTTGGCGCGGGCGTTCTCGTCGGCATAGAGCGCCTGCCCCGGCAAGAGCTCCGACGCCACCCCCATGTCCACCGCCCCCTGCTCGTTGGCCTCTTCCGGCAGCGCGTTCACGCCGCAACCGGGCCGCGTGAGCTTGCCGGTTACCCAGGCGAGGTCCACGAGGTTCAAGACGCCCGCATAGCCGTCGACCTGACGCGTCACGCCCTCGGCGCACAGGATCACGGCCTTCGGCGCCTCGGCGTAGAGTCGGACCGCATCGACCGCCACCGCCCGCGACACGCCGGTCCTGGCCGTTAGGACCTCCCACGACAGTCCAGCCACCGCGGCCTTCAACGCGGCAAAGGCCTCCGGCGCGGCGGTCGTGGCGGCCTCGTCCACCAGTTCCTCCTCGACCGCGGCCTTGACCAGCGCCTGGATGAACCACCGCTCGCTCCCCGCCACGATCGGCAACGGATGTGAGGCGAGCTTTGCGATGTTGGTCATCCGCGACGTGGCGACGATCACCTGTGCGCCATACACGCGGAACGCCTCTTTCACCCGCAGGCTGGCGACCGGATTGGTCTCGGTGATGTCGGTCCCGATGAGTAGGAGCACGTCGGCTTTCGTGATCTCTTCGTAGCCGTTCATCATCCGGCCAACGCCAGCGGCGTGCTGGAGGGCCAGCGTGAAGTTCAGATGGCCGTAGCGGGCGCTGCTGTCCACCTGATTGGTGCCGATCGCCGCGCGCATCAGTTTCTGGAACAGGTAGAGTTCCTCGTTCGTGCAACGGGCAGTGATGAGTCCCGCGATCGCGTTGGGGCCGTGCTGGGCCTTGATGGCCTTCAGCCGCCCGACCACCGTGTCCATGACTTCAAACCAGGAGCGCGGCGCGAACCCCTCCTCCGTGCGGACCATGGGCATGCCCAGCCGTTCTTTGCTGTCGATGTACTGGTACCCGAAGCGGCCGCGCACGCACAGGCCTCCGTGTCCCTCGGCGGTCTCCGCGCGATCGCCCCATTTGTTCTTCCAGGAGAGCGGCGACGTCACCCGCTGGACGTCCTTACCGCTGGTCTCGATGGACATCTGGCAGCCGTCTGCGCAGTAGGCACACGTGCTCGTCGTCTTCTTCAACTGCCACGGTTTGTAGACGTACTTGGAATACTTGTTCGTGATGGCGCCCACAGGACAGACCGCCAGGCAGTCCCCGCAGAACTCGCAGACGAGGCCCTTGTCCCCCTTCGCCACCACGTGGGTGGTGCCCTCTTTCTTGAAGAACTGCAAGGCGTCCACCATCTGCACGTCCTTGCAGATGTTGATGCATTCCCCGCACAGGATGCAGCGGTTCATGTTGAAGTCGAGCACGAGGCTGCGCCGGTCCTCAGGCAGGCCCTTGGGCTTGGCGTTGACGAGGTTCGTGACGCCGTGCTGGAAGGCCATGTCTTGCAACTCGCAGTGGCCGTCGGCGTCGCAGACCGGGCAGTCCAGAGGGTGGATCGTGAGGTGCTTCTCCACCGCCTTCTTGCGGGCCAGAAAGAGATCCTCTCCCTCGCACCGCACCACCATGCCCGCCTCGGCCTTGGCGGTGCAGGACCGCACCGGCGCCTTCTTGCCTTCGACCATCACCAGGCACATCCCACAGGAGCCGAACGGATCGAAGGTGTAGTGATAGCACATGGCCGGAATGATCTTGCCGGTCTGGGAGATGACGTCGTAGAGCGACACGCCCCCTTTGGCCTGCACCGGCTGCCCGTCAATGGTCAGCTCGATCGACGGGGCTTCGACATCGGGGGAGGTGACTGGTTTCAACGCCATGACTGCATTCCCTTCAGCGGTCGCACTCGCCCATCACAATGTCGTACGTGCCGAAGATCGTCACGATGTCGGCGATCATGTAGCCGCGCGCCATGTAGTCGAACGCCCCCATGTGAATGAAGGAAGGGGCGCGAATCTTCAACCGGTAGGGCTTCCCCTCGCCGTTGCTGACGATGTAGAACCCCAGCTCGCCCTTGGCGGCCTCGGTCCCGCAATAGATCTCCCCCTTCGGGGCCTCAAAACCCTGGGAGAACAGCTTGAACTGCTGGATCATGCTGGCCAGGTCATTGAAGACTTTGTCCTTGGGGGGCAACGTCACGCTCGGCACGTCGGCCATGACCGGCCCGTCGGGAATCTTCTCCAGGAGCTGCTTGACCATGTTCCGGCTCTGCCGCATCTCCTCGACGCGGACCCAGTACCGGTCGTACGTGTCGCCGTTCTTGCCGACCGGCACGCTCCACTCGCAGTCGCCGTACGCGGCGTAGGGCTCGAACTTGCGCAGGTCGTAGTCCACGCCGGACCCGCGCAGCGTCGGCCCGCTCAATCCAAAGTTGACGGCGTCCTCGGCCGAGATCACCGCCACGCCCTTGGTGCGGGAGAGCCAGATCCGGTTGGTGTTCAAGAAGGTGACATACTCCTCCAGCTTCGGCGGGAAGTAATCGCAGAACCGGCGCAGCTTTTCGACCAGGTCCGGCGTGAAGTCCCGTTCGACACCTCCGATCCGGTACCAGCTCGTGGTCAGCCGTGCCCCGCAGAGCTCGTCGAAGAAGTCCAAGAGGATCTCCCTGTCGCGGAAAGTGTAGAAGAACACCGTCATCGCGCCGATGTCCAGCGCCTGCGTGCCGAGCCAGAACAGGTGCCCGATGATCCGCTGCACCTCGGCCACGATCGTGCGCAGGGACTCCGCGCGCGGAGGGACTTTTAAATCCAGCAGCTTCTCTACGGCCCGGCAGTAGGCGAAGTTGTTGTACATCGCGCAGACGTAGTCTAGGCGGTCCGTGTGGGGGATGAACTGATGGTAAGTGCCGTCCTCCGCCAGCTTCTCCACGCCCCGGTGCAGAAACCCCATGACCGGCGTCGCCTTGACGATCCGCTCGCCCTCCAGGGACAGCACCACCTTCAGCACGCCGTGCGTGCTGGGGTGCTGGGGCCCCATGTTGAGCATCATCTCCTCGGTGCGCAGCGTCGGCAGCGTCGGATTCGCCGGATGCTCCCGGTCGTCCTTATAGACGGTAGTGCGCTGATCTTCTAACGGCTGTGGCATGGGTCCTTAACCGGTCTTCTCGCCGATGAAGGTGAACGTGTCGCGCCACCCCTTGCCGCGCGCGGGGAAATCCTTCCGCAAGGGATAGCCTTCCGGGAAATCATCCGGGAGCAGGACCCGCACGAGGTTTGGATGGTTCCGGAACCGGATCCCCATCATGTCGTACACCTCGCGCTCCATGAAATCGGCGCCCTTCCAGATGTCCGTCATGGAATCGACCACGCAATCGTCTTCCGGTACCCGGGTCTTCACGCGGATCCGCTGCTTGCGCCGGATCGAGTAGAACTCATAAACGACCTCGAACCGCTCGGGGTGGTCCGGCCAATCCACGGAGCTCACGTGGACGATGTAGTCGTAATCCAGCCCGGGATCGCCGTGCAGATACCGGCAGACCGCGTGCAGGCGATCCCGCTTCACCTGGAGGGTCAGGTCGCCCCGCCACTCGACGGCCCTCTGGACGGCTTCGGGGAAGGCCTGCTGGATCTTCTGGGTGTCGGGGTGCACGGTCAGGCCTTCACCGCCTCCGGCGGCTTCTTGTAGAACACGCTCCGCTGCATGATCTGCTCCTGGAGCTTGAGGATGCCGTCGAACAGGGCCTCGGGCGTGGGCGGGCAGCCCGGCACATACATGTCTACAGGGATGAACCGATCGACCCCCTGCACGACGCTGTAGCTGTCGTAGATGTTGCCGGAGGTCGCGCACGACCCCATCGCGATCACGTAGCGCGGCTCCGGCATCTGATCGTAGATTTTCCGGATCACCGGCGCCATCCGCACACATACCGTGCCGGCCACGATCATGAGGTCGGACTGCCGGGGCGACGCTCGAAAGACGCCGGCGCCGTACCGATCGATGTCATAGCGCGAGGAGACCGCGGCGATCATTTCGATGGCGCAGCAGGCCAGCCCGAAGGTCATCGGCCAGAGCGACCCCTTGCGGGCCCAGTTGACGGCCTTCTCCAGCGTGGTCAGGATGATCCCCGAATCCCCGTCCTTCTGGTGGCCCCGCGCGACCTGAATGAGATTCAGCGCCAGGTCGTTCTTCCCCGTCAGTCCCATTCCAGCGCCCCTTTCTTCCAGGCATAGACATAACCGACGACGAACAGCGCGATGAAGATCAACATCTCCACCATGCCGATCACGCCGATCCGGTTGAACGCGATGGCCCACGGGTACAGAAACACGATTTCAATGTCGAAGATCACGAACAGCATCGCGATGATGTAGTAGCGGACCGGAAACGGCATCCGCGCATCGGAGAAGGGTTCGCTCCCGCACTCGTACGGGCTGAGCTTTTCCGGGTCAGGCAGTTTGGGCTGGAGAAAGTGACTCAGGACCAGCGTGCCTGCCCCGAACGCAAACGCCACCCCGATGAACACCAGGATCGGGAAATAATTCGAGAGATAGGACAGCAGATGCGCTGTACCGTTCACTTTTTCGCCCCCTAACACAAAGACTTACAATGGAAAAAAGAGTCTAACATCGCGTTTTCAAACAAAGCAAGCAACCAAAAGACCTAGAAACCGCGCTGTTGGATGGGCCTTACGGCTTCACAGACGGTGCCCGGCGGGCTAGTTTCTCCAGCCGGGTACGAAGATCCCCTGGCGGCTGGCCTGAACCTGCCTCCCATTGCTCCGTCAGTGGTTCAGCCGTTTTTGTCCTTCGATGGATTTGCGTACGGACCCGCTTGGGTGTGGTCTTGCCGTAGTCAGGTGGGTCCGGCTGGTTGGTCAATGTCCTTTGATCAAGCTTGGCCATGCCGCTCTTTCTTCCATTACCCCCTACAAAGGCTGTCCCGATCGCCCTGGTGGAGCCAGCGGCATGGGCACCGGCCCGCGTGGTCCCTCACCCGGCGTCATCGGGTCGTAGAGCCGTTCGTTCCCGTTGATGCCGTCTTCTTCCACGTCAATCCACATCTCGCCCTTGCCCGGTTCGAACTCCCCGTTGCCGTCAAGGTCCACCCAGTAAAAGAGCGGATGGGCAAACGTGATGGCGACCTCATAACCGTACTGGTTGACTGACACCTTATACGTACGGCGAGCCGTCATGAAATCCGGCTTGCTCTCCTGGCTTGCCAGCTTGAAGACGCGGAAGAACATGTTGTTCCGCCAGTCGTAGTAGGCGTCCACTTCACGGCGGTCGAATTCATCGGGCTCCGTAGGCAACGCGTATCCAGAAGGCGGCAGACTGGCCCCTCTCTGCTCCGCTGACTCAAGCATCACGGGAATGACACAGAGAAAGACTGCCACGCTGATTGTGCAGAACATGCATCGCATGATTATACGGTACCATCATCGTAACCCCTCGTCAATCAAGAGTTTTATCTTGACTTCTATTCGATATCTGCTATGCTCCCCTTAGTGTGAACTTGGAGGCTGGCATGAGAATACCACGACAGAAGCGGGCATGGGTGCAGGTCTTGGTCGTCGCATGGGTGCTGAGTCTTCCGGCAGGAGCCGCCACTCCGAGCTTTGCTGAAGACGCTCCTGCACCGCCAACTTCGACCTTGGCGGGCGAGCCTGCCATCGCCTTTCAGGGCGGGTACCTCAAATTCTCCGAGCAAGTCTCCGGCCTGGTAGTTGGCTCGCGCGAATCCAAACAGCTCTTCGGGATGGGCGATGTCCTCTACATCCGGGTGATGCCGGATGCGAACGTGAAGGTCGGCGACCGGCTCACCCTCTACCGCCCCACAAAGCAGGTCTACCATCCGGTCACGCGGGCCCCATTGGGACAGATCATGGCCATACTAGGCATTCTCCAAGTCACGACCGAAACCAAGGAGAACGTAGTTTCGACTCGCATCGAACGCGCCTTCGACTCGATCTCGCCTGGCGATCTTGTGATGCCGTTCCAGTTCCCCGCAGAGGTGCCAGCCCAGCAGGCGACCAGCGGGCCTCTCACAGGAGTGCTCGTGGACTTCAAGCAGGCGCGCCAGGTCACCGCACAGTCGGAAATCGTCTACATCGACCGGGGTGAGACGGACGGCGTCGCGCTGGGAGACCGCTTCAGCGTGATCCGTCCGGGCCGCCGGCTCTCCTTCATGACCAAGAAACCGGACGTGGTGCTCGCCGAGATCAAAGTCATCGGGCTGCAGCCACGGACCGCGACCGCCTATGTGGTGAAGAGCACTGACGCCATCCATCGGGGAGACATCGTGAGCCGCATGACGCCCCCGTCGTCGCCAGTCAAGGAGGTGCCGAAAGCAGAGGGCGCACCCCCAGCTGTCGCCAAAGTGACGCCGCCTGAAGCGCCCACGCCAGCGCCGCCCCTCCCGAAGAGCCTCGAGGACGTCTACTTCGACTTCGACAAGTGGGCGCTGACGGATCAGGCCAAGAAGACCCTCATGGCACAAGCCGACCTCCTCAAGCAGAACGCGAATGCTGCGATTACCATCGAGGGGTACGCCGACGAGCGGGGAAGCACGGAATATAACCGCATCTTAGGGGAAAAACGGGCCCTGGAAGTCCGCCGCTTCCTCACGGAGTTGGGGGTCAGCAATCCCGTCACGGTCATCAGCTTTGGAAAGGACAAGCCGTTCTGCACCGAGAAGGATGAGGCCTGCTACACGCAGAACCGTCGCGTACATCTCGTGGTCGCCGGCAACTGATTTACATTTTGCTTCTACCTCGATTGAGGTTAAGGCATCGCATGTTCCGACGAACGGCAATCGCCATCATCTGTGCCCTCTCCCTGACCGTGACAACAGTGCTGGCCGGAGACCAATTCGTCGGCGAGGTCCTGAAAGTCGACACGGCGGCGAGCAAGCTGACTGTCAAGAAGCCGGACGGGAACCGGTTCACCTTCGTCGTGAACGCCAAGACGGCCTTCACGGGAAGCCGCAAGTCCCTGAGCGACCTGGCCAAGGGAGACCAGGTGACCGTCGAGTTTCAGACCGGCAGCGGCCAGTACACCGCTTTAAAGGTGACCTCTCAGTAACACGCATGCCTTGGCCGCCGACGCCCCGCTGTACCTTCAGGTAGCCGTCCCCCGCCGTCTCTCTCGCGTCTTCACGTACGCCGTCCCGTCCGGCGATCCAGGTCCCTGGATACCCGGCATGCGCGTCCGCGTCCCGTTCGGCCGGAGCACGCTGATCGGCTACATCGTAGCGGTCACACCTCACGCCGACACCGACGGGAAGCCTGCGCGGATCCGAGAAGTCCTCGCACGGGTGGACGAGAAACCCAGCATCCCGCCCGACCTCCTTGCACTGGTCCAATGGATTTCGGAGCGGTACCTGGCCCCGTTGGGTCAGTGCCTGCGTCTCGCGTTCCATGGCGCCCCCGACAAGACACGCTCCGCCGCACGGACGAAACGCGCGGACAGTATTCCCTCGGTCACTCCTGGGCCCGCCGCCGATCAGTCCACGTTTAACGTTAATCGTTCAACGTTAAACGAAAGGCTTGCCCCGCTCCGCGCGAAGGTCTTAGCCGCCCTTGTCCACCATCGCCCGGAACGTATCTTCCTACCCGCGGCCACCTACGAGTTGGGGGAACTCTACGGCAACGCTGTCGAGGCGACGTTGGAGCAGGGACGGACCGCGCTCGTGCTACTCCCTGAAGTCGCACGCGTGGAGGCGAGCCAAGGCGTTTTCCTGTCTCGTTGGGGACGTCGCTGCCAGATGTACCATGGGGGCCTTCCTCCCGGAGCGCGTCGGAAGGCGTGGGCCCGCATCCAGCAGGGCGAAGCGTCCGTCGTGGTGGGCACCCGTTCAGCCGTCTTGGCCCCCCTTGCCCGTCTGGGACTCATCGTCATCGACCAGGAGGACCATCCCGCCTACAAGGCGGAAAACGTGCCCCGTTACGATGCGCGGACCGTGGCCGACGAACGCGCCAGGCGAGCCGGGGCCGTGCTCGTGCTGGCCTCCGCACATCCTTCCCTGGCAACCGTGCACGCAGTCGGTTCAGAAGTCCTGCTGCTCCGTGCGAGCCCCGACGGGGCGCCGCGGGTGACGGTGGTGGACCTGCGTGACGCGCCCTTCGGCACCATACTGAGCCCGCCGCTCACTGAGGCGATCGCAGCCTCTCTGGCTGCTGGCAAGAAGGCTCTCCTGTTTCTCAACCGCAAGGGGTATGCCCCGGTACTCCAGTGCCGTGACTGCGGTCAGGCCGTGAAGTGCCCGGCCTGCGCGGTGGGATGGGTGTACCATAAACACGACGGCCTGCTCCGATGCGGCCATTGCGGCAGAACCGGACAGGTGCCGGAGGCCTGTCCGTTCTGCTTGGGAGCCCGTCTGCTCCCCTCCGGATTCGGGACCGAGGCCTTAGAAGAAGCGGTGCGAGCCCGATTTCCCGAGGCCCGTGTCGCCCGCCTGGAACGCGATCGGCCCGGCGGGGATCGCGCCAACGCGGCCATCCTCTCACTGTTGCAGGTCGGAGAGCTCAACATCCTGATCGGCACCCAACTGGTCGTCACGCGGTCTCCCCGACCAGTCGTCTCCCTGGTAGGCCTGGTCCATCCCGATGCCGCGTTGAACCTGCCGGACTTCCGGGCGGCCGAACGGGCCTACCACACGCTGCGTGAGGTGATGGCCCTGGCCGACGCTAAGGATTCGACCGCTCGCATCGTGATGCAGACCTACATCCCGCAACATCACGTGGTCCGCGCCCTGGCCGAACGGGATCCCCGGTTCTTCTACGACAACGAATTGGCGGCCAGGAAGGCGCTGGGCTATCCCCCGTTCGGCCAGCTGATCGGATTGCGGGTCAGCGGCACCAAGGAGGAACGAGTCGAGACCGTCGCGACCAAGTGGGAGACTCTCTTACGGGCCGAAAGCGCGCGCGCGCGTCCCTCACACTTCGAGATACTGGGCCCGATCCCCGCCACCCCGTTCCGCGTGCGCGGTCGCGTACGCTGGCAGCTCGTGGTGAAGGGACCGGATGGGACGACGTTGCGGCAGGTTGTGCGGACGACGCTCGCAGAGTTGGAAAAAGCGGGACGCGCCGGCGGCCTCCGTTACGACATTGACGTCGACCCGCAAAGCTTGCTGTGACGCCGTCATTGCGAGGCGAAGCCGAAGCAATCTCGGGTTACTCAACTACCTGACACATGTAGACGAAGGGATTGCTTCGTCGCCCTGCTCCTCGCAATGACAAGATAACAGCTACAGGGGACGAGGTCACCGCTTGACCGGGGGCTCCTCCGGTGGCTCGCCGCGCTTGATCCAACGAAAGACGCCGTAGGCGAAGGTGAGCCAGAAGGTGGCGAAGATGACGCCGAAGACTCCCGCACGAAGCAGTTCTATCGTCTGATCTTCGCTCGGTTCTGCCACACCGCCCAGCTTCAGCTTGATCATCTGCACCACAGGCCAGCTCAGACTCTCCAGTCCCAGAAACAGACACGCCCACGCCCAGAGGTGCTTGGGCGTGGTCCCCAGCCACACCAGCAGCGCGGTGAAGCCGAGCCCGGCCAGCACGGCCCAAGACACCGGGATCGGGTTCCACGCCATCGTGAACCCGAACGTGACCACGACGCCCGCCGCGACGGCATTGAGTTTAAGGGTCCACTCTCTCATGGATCTCGTGAAAGGTTATTCGTTAAACGTTAATCGTTGGGAAAATTCATGGTAGGCGAACAGGGAGAAGTGGTCGAGTCCTGCCCTTCATGAACGTATAACGAATAACGATTAACGTTCGAAGATGGTGCCGAAGGCGGGATTTGAACCCGCACGGGTTTCCCCACACGCCCCTCAAACGTGCGTGTCTGCCATTCCACCACTTCGGCGCCGAATGCGATTATATAGTGGCGGTGGACCACACTGTCAATTGACCCCTGGTTGACACCCATCGGCATCGCTCGTAGAATCCACTTCGATCATGAATCCACGCATCGCGGCATTTTTCGACCTTGATAATACGATCGTGCCGGGCCCCGCCATCGAACACCCCTATTTCCGACTGCTCTGGCGCCGGGGACTGGTGGGACCCAACGACCTCCTGCGCAGCGTCGGGGTGCTGCTGCGGGAGGTTCCGCCGTTTACCTTCGACCCGCTCCGACGCTACAAGGCCTATCTGGCGGGAAAACCCATCGAGGCCATCGAGGCCTCGGCCCGGGGCTTTTTCTGGGAACAGGTCTGCCCGCGGATCTCGGAACAGGCGCGCCGTGTGATCAAGGAGCACCGCGCGCAGGGGCACCAGTTGGTGTTGTTGACGGGATGCCCTGATTTTCTCGTGGCCCCGTTGGCTACATATCTAAAGATGGATCATGTTATCGCGGGCCGGCTGGAGCGCGCAGACACGGTCTTTACCGGCCGCATGGTAGAGCCGTATCCCTACCGCCAGGGTAAGCGACTGGTAGCCGAGCGGCTCGCCGCCGAGGAGGGACTTACCCTGGGCGCCAGCTTCATGTATGGCGACAGTCCCGGCGACCTGCCGATGTTGGAAACGGTCGGGCACCCCCGCGTCGTCAACCCGATCCGCAGCATGGTCCGGATCGCGCGACGGCGTGGCTGGCCCATCCTGTATTGGAACTGATCCCCGCCTCCATGCGCATCACCGAAATCTTCTTCAGCATCCAAGGCGAATCCTCTTATGCGGGGCGTCCCTGCGTCTTTGTCCGACTCACAGGCTGCCCACTGCGGTGCACGTGGTGCGACACCGCCTACGCCTTCCACGGAGGCACCGAGCGCAGCCTCGAGAGCATTCTCGCCGAAGTCGAGCGCCACGCGTGCCGGCTGGTCGAGATCACCGGGGGCGAGCCGCTGGCGCAATGTGAGGTCCATGATCTCATCACCGCACTTGCCGATCGCGGGTACACAGTGCTGATCGAGACGAGCGGCGCGCTCGACATTGCGCCGGTGGACCCGCGGGCCATTCTCATCATGGATCTCAAGTGCCCCGGCAGCAGCATGGAAGACCGGAACCTCTGGGCCAACCTCCCGAAGCTCAAGCCGACGGACGAGGTCAAATTCGTGATCAAGGACCGCGGGGACTACGAGTGGGCCGTCGCGAAGACCCGCGAGCATGCGCTAACGGACAAGCACACGGTCCTGCTCAGTCCCGTCTTCGGTGAACTGGACCCGCGGACGCTCGCCGAGTGGGTGCTGGCCGACCGGCTGCCCGTCCGCCTCCAATTGCAATTGCACAAGCTGATCTGGGATCCCGAGATGCGCGGAGTCTAAAGGAACCCAGCCAAGAGCATGATGGACATCAGGGTTTGCACAGGTCATGTGGAGGAGGAAGCGGCTGACGCCGTCGTCGTGACGCACTGCGCGGAGAGCCCACGCCTGACCGGAGGGGCCGCCGCGCTCGATACGCGGCTCAAGGGGCGGCTGGCCGCCCTCCTCAAGAGCGGCGAGTTCACCGGTAAGCCAAATCAGGTCTCCATCATACACGTCGCGCCCGGCGAGCGCGTGCACGCCAAGCGGGTGGTGCTGGTAGGGCTAGGCAAGCCCATGGAGGTCTCGCTGGAGAAACTCCGCCAGGCCACGGCCACGGCCGCCAAGGCGATCCGCACTGTGGGCGCTGGGTCGTTTGCCGTGTCTGTGCAGGACCCCGCCCAGCTCCTGACTGGGCTGCCCACCGCCAGCCGCGTGCGCGAAGTCGCCCAGGCCCTCGTCGAAAGCGCGATCCTGGGCCTCTACCAGTTCACGGTCTATCACACGGAACAGCAGGACAAGGCCAAAGACGTCCGACGCATGACCGTGATGGCGAGCGATCCGCGTGCGCTGGCCCAGGCGCAGCAAGGGGCCCGGCAGGGGCAGATCGTCGGGGAGGCCGCCACATACGTGCGGGATCTCTGCAACCACCCAGCGAACGTCGTCACGCCGACCTACATCGCGAACGAGGCGAAAAAAGTGGCGAGGGAACGGGGCGTGCGCTGCACGGTCCTCGACCGGCCGCAGATGGAGCGCCTTGGGATGGGCGCCATCCTGGGCGTCGCCCGGGGGAGCTACGAGCCGCCCAAGTTCATCATCCTGGAGTACCGGGGCGGCCCCCGCAGCGAGCGGCCGGTGGCGCTCGTCGGCAAGACGATCACGTTCGATTCGGGCGGGATCTCGCTCAAGCCAGCCGACAACATGGAACAGATGAAGGCCGACATGACCGGTGGCGCCGCCGTGCTGGCGGCGATCCGGGCGGCCGCACGGCTCCGCCTGCCGCTCAACCTCGTCGCCGTGATCCCGGCCACGGAAAACATGCCGGGTGGGCGCGCGATCAAGCCCGGGGATGTCCTCCGGAGCCTCTCCGGCAAGACCATCGAAGTCATCAACACGGACGCCGAGGGGCGTCTGATCCTCGCCGACGGCCTGACGTACGCCCAGCGCTTCAAGCCTGCCGCCCTCGTGGACATCGCGACGCTGACCGGCGCCTGCGTCGTGGCCTTGGGCAACCACGCCATCGGCGTGCTGGGAAACAACGAGCGGTTGATCGGGGAGCTCAAGGACGCCGGGGAGCGGTGCGGCGAGCGCGTGTGGCAGCTGCCGCTCTGGGAAGAATACTATGAGCAGATCAAGAGCGACGTGGCCGACGTGAAAAACACAGGTGGGCGCCCCGGCGGGACCATTACGGCCGCGGCCTTCCTCAGCAAGTTCGCGGGCGACGCCGTCTGGGCGCACCTCGACATCGCCAGCACCGACTGGAGCGAGCGCGAGCGCGCGTACATCCCGAAGGGCGCGACGGGCGTGGGCGTCCGCTTGTTGATCCAGTTCCTCTGCAACCGGGCCAACGGCCCGCGGCCCTCCGCGGCGCGCGGCCACTGACGATGGCGATGCCGTGAACTTCCGAGAGAAGGTCGGCCAGCTCTTTATGCTCGGCTTTCAGGGGACCGAGCTCACGGAGGATCTGCGCGCGCTCGTCAAGACATACCACCCCGGCGGGGTGCTCCTCTTCAGTCGCAACCTCACAGATCCGGAGCAGGCCGCGCGCCTCATCAACGACCTGCAGAAGCTGGCCCCTAAGATGCCTCTACTGGTGGCTATCGATCAGGAGGGCGGCCGGGTGGCGCGGCTGCCCAAAGGCTTCACGGTGTTTCCGGGGCAGGGCACCCTGGGCCGAGCCGGGACCGTCTCCTTGGCGTACGGCTTCGCTGAGGTGACAGCCAGGGAGTTGCGCGCGATCGGCGTGAACATGAACCTGACCCCGGTCCTGGACGTGAACACCAATCCGCAGAATCCCGTCATCGGCGACCGGGCCTTCGGGCGCGACCCGGAATTGGTGGAGACGCTTGGCCTCGCCGTGATCGCCGGGTTGCAGGACAACGGCGTGCTGGCCTGCGGCAAGCATTTCCCCGGCCACGGCGACACGGCGGCGGACTCGCACAAGGAGCTGCCGACGGTGTCCCACGGGCTCGACCGGCTACACGAGATCGAGCTGCGGCCCTTCGCGCACTGCTTCCAGAATGGGCTCACGGCCGTCATGGCGGCGCACGTCCGCTACTCGGCCTTGGACCCGGAGCACCCTGCCACGCTGTCCTCGGCCATCCTGACCGACCTGCTCCGCGGCCAGCTCCAGTTCAAGGGGCTGGTACTGACGGACGATCTGGAAATGCACGCGATCCTGGACCATTACAGCATCGAAGAGGCGTCCATCCGCGCGCTCAGCGCCGGCGCGGACATCCTGCTGATTTGCAAAGACCCCGAGCGCCAAGCGGCCGCCATGGACGCCGTCTACCGCGCCGCGAAAGACGGCGACATCCCAGCGTTGCGGTTCGAGCACGCCGTGCTACGGGTGCTCGAGGCCAAGGAGCGCTACCTGCTGCCGTACACGCCGGCGGACCCGAGGCACGCGGCCGAGCGCGTCGGCACCAAAGCGCACCGAGAGGTCGCCCACCTCATCCGGGAGGCTGCCGAGCAGGCGAGTGTCTGAGCGCATCCGTCATGGGTTTGAAGAAGGGGGACATCATCGACGAGTTCAAACGCTACCCGGACAGTTGCGGGCTCGTCGTCAAAGTGATGCACGGGGGGGAGGGCTTCCAGAAAATCGTCTGCTGTGGCCACGAGCTGACAGAAGCGGACGTCGTGCCCGCCCGTCTCAACAAGTTCGGCCGCAAGCTCAGTCCCAAGGGCGTCGGCTACATCATTGACGAGAAGAAGAGCCATCCCAACGCGTGTGGCCTGCGCCTGATGGTCATGGATGGGGGCCAGGGGCTGCAACACATGGAATGCTGCGGCCATACGCTCACCCTGGCCGACGAAAAGGAGCTGCTCACCCTGGGGTTCGGGAACCTCCGAGAGGCCGAGCCTGCGGACGAGCCGGAGGGACCGGCAGGTCCCGCCGGGACCGCCTGA
>CAZSUT010000002.1:94436-101344 GCA_964610095.1 uncultured Nitrospirales bacterium
TCAGACCAGAATAATTTTCTGTTGTTTCGCCTGAAACTCCAGGACGGACATCGCTTGATGTATCCGCTGCAAGCGCTGGTTGCGCGTGCGCAGGGCCTCTTGATTGGTAAGGTCCACCCCTCCCGAGTGGATGGCCGTCTGCAGTCTGCGAAGGTGCTGGTGGAGCTCCTTGAACGAGGACGGGTCAAATTTCTTCAACACCAGGGGATTCAACGCGATATAGCCCTCCATGATGTCCTTGGCCATCACCGCGAAGCTCCGCCCTATGCCACCCCCTCCCCCGGTTACGACAGCCATACCGTTACCTACATCAGCTCGCGTCGCACGCTGATCGGCGTCCTCGCCCTGAGGCTTTCCTGATAGGCCATCAGCGCCCGCTGTTGTTTTTGGCTCAGCACGGCCTGGAGCGCGCGGTCGGCCTGTGCGTTGTCCTGCATCGGCACTGCCGGCGTCGGCTGGCTAGCCAGGATCGCCTGCGCCATGGCAAGTTCATCCGCAGTCGGGGCCACCGACTCGCGGACCAGCATCCGTGCCTTCTCCCGCATCAGCTCGGACCGCTGGGCGGCTTCGAACTGCTCCGGCGTGAGCCGGTTCTGGGCCAGGACACGCTTGTAGAGCTCCGGGTCGAACTGGCCGTCGTGCTGGAACGCGGGAACCTTCACGATCGAGTCCCGCAACTCCTTGACCGTCACGACCACGCCCATCTCGCGCGCGACCTGCGACCACAGACGGCTTTCGATGAGCTGGTCGATCACCTGCTGCTTGAGCTGGTCCTCCGGGATGTCGGTGGAGATCACCCCTTCCTGTTTCAGATAGCGATACCGTTCGGTCAGCCGCTGGTAAGCCTGAACGTACTCGGTGCGCGACACCTTGTCGTCCCCCACACGGACGATGCTGTCTTCCTTGTTCTCCTCAAATCCCCACCATCCCATCGTGACCACGAAGACAGCCGCGATCAGGAACATGAGGGTCCGATAGAACCAGGGTCGCTCGATCGCGCTTTCCCGGATGACTTTCAGCACGGTTCCCTCTCCAAAACGGACCGAATTTATTGTACGCAACCGTGGTCGTCAACGCAATGACACTCAACTATTTGTTCTCCTTGGCGTTTTCTGTTACAATCCCTCCGCTAGCCGTGGGAGCAGGATTCGTGCCGGACACGGGGGGCATTCACGCACAGGAACAGGACCACACACCCACCCTTGTCTTTCCCAAGGCAACAGTTTTGCATCGTTTCATCGCGAAGTCGTTGGACCTGTTGATCGTGTTGGGAGTGGGGGTATTGGCGCCGCCGTACGGGTTCTGGGTGGCCCTCTGGTACATCCTGGTGGCAGATGGCTTTTCCGGACGCAGCATCGGGAAGCGTCTCATCGGGCTACAGGCCTGGGTGCCTGAATTGCACGCGCCGGCCGGTTTCAGGGACTCGATCATCCGGAACGTCCCCCTTGCCGTCGGCTACGCGGCCTTCCAGATCCCGTACGTGGGCTGGCTCGGGGCCGCTGCGGTTTTGGTCATCGAGTCCCTGCTGATAATCGGCAACGAGCGGGGCCTGCGGATCGGCGACGAGTTGGCCCACACGCAGGTCGTTGATGAGCAGATCTTCGATGTGGAATCCCTGTCGTAAAGGAGGAGCGGCGTGAACCTCGCCTCAGACATCTTCGGGTGGTTCTCCAATGACCTGGCCATCGACCTCGGCACCGCCACCACCCTGGTGTACGTGCGCGGGCGCGGCATCGTGCTCAACGAGCCGTCGGTGGTGGCCATCGAGAAGAAGACCGAAAAGGTGCTGGCCGTCGGCACCGAGGCCAAGAAGATGCTGGGGCGGACCCCCGGCAACATCCTGGCCATCCGCCCGATGAAGGAGGGCGTAATCGCCGACTTCGAGATGGCCGAGCGGATGCTGCGCCATTTCATCGAAAAGGCGCACAACCGCAGGACCTTCGTGCGGCCGCGGATCATCATCGGCGTGCCGTCGCGGATCACGCAGGTGGAGCAGCGAGCGGTGCGCGATTCGGCGGAACTGGCCGGCGCCCGCGAGGTATACCTCATTGAGGAGCCCGTGGCCGCCGCGATCGGCGCCGGTCTCCCGATCACGGAACCGTCCGGCAACATGGTGGTGGACATCGGCGGCGGCACGACGGACATCGCCGTGCTCTCGCTCGGCGGAATCGTGTACAGCGAATCCGTGAAGGTGGCGGGCGACCGCATGGACGACGCGATCATGAACTACGTGAAGAAGAAGTATAACCTCCTCATCGGCGATCACATGGCCGAGCGGATCAAGGTGGAGATCGGATCCGCCTATCCGTTCGAGGAGAAGAAAACCATAATGGTGAAGGGGCGCGACCTGATCTCCGGCATTCCCCGGACGCTTGTCCTCGACGATTCCGAGGTCCGGGAGGCCCTCTACGAGCCGATCAGCACGATCGTGAACGCCATTAAGGTAGCCCTCGAGAACACGCCGCCTGAACTGGCCGGCGACATCATCGACTGCGGGATTGTGCTGACGGGCGGGGGGTCCATGCTCTGGGGAATGGACACACGCCTGCGGGAGGAAACGGGCTTGCCGATCGTTACGGTGGACGACCCCCTCACCTCCGTGGTGTTGGGCGTCGGGAAGATCCTCGACGAACTCGATCTGCTGCGCAAAGTGAGTGTGATGTCCCAATACAGCAGCTCGCGGTAACGCGGCGGCCCTGCCGGTGACATGATCTCGTTGCAATCGATCGCGGGAGGCAAGCGGGCCGTCCTCCTCTTGCTCGTCTTTCTGGTGGTCGCGCTGCTCCTCCTGCCGGAATCCCGACAAGAATCCCTCATGGTAATCGGCCGGCCCATGGCCGCCGTCATCGCCGTGCCGCTCCGCGTCATGGAGGCGGCCAACCAGAAGATCGACGCGACCGTGAACCAGTACTTGGCGCTGCAGCACATGCGCGAGGAGAACCGGGACCTCCGGCAGCACATCGCGCGCCTGCAGACAGAGAACGCGCGCCTCCGGGAGACGGCCGTGGCGACCACCCGCCTGCGCGACCTGCTCGAGCTGCAGGAGCAGTTGCCCTATCCCACCGTCGCCGCCCAGGTGATCGGCCGGGACCCCACGAACTGGTACCGCAGCATCGTCATCAACAAGGGCCGCAAGGACCGCCTGGCCGCCGATATGGGCGTGGTGACGCCGGCGGGCGCGGTCGGCCGCATTGTGAAAGCTTACGACCGCTTCGCCATCGTGCTGCTGCTCAACGACCTGAACAACGCGATCACGGGGCTGGTGCAGCGCACGCGGGACGAGGGCATTGTGGAAGGCACGGAGAAGGGGCTCGCACGGATCAAGTACCTGCCCCTGCTCTCGACCGTGAAGGTCGGCGACCAGGTCGTCACGTCCGGCCTGGCCGGCGGGTTCCCGCGCGGTCTGCCGATCGGCACCATCACCAAGATCGAGCGGCGCGAGGCGGAGCTGTTCCTCTCCGCAGAGATCGCGCTGGACGCGGACTTGACGAAGATCGAGGAGGTGCTCGTCATCACCGCCTCAAGGGAGAGTGCGCGTCTCCCCGCCAACCCGTTCTCCTTCCAGCCAGCGGTCCCGGTCAAGCCCGCGGGAGAGACGCGATGAAGGTCCTTGGCTACGCCGTGCTGATCCTGCTCCTCGTCCCGCTCCAGGTTGTCCTCGTCGACCGGATCAGTCTCTTCGACATCCGCCCCGACCTGGCGCTCGTGGCCGTCTGCCTGATCGGCCTGTACCGCGGTGAGATGGACGCGCTACTGGCGGGAATTGCGATCGGATTCGCCCAGGACTTGTTCTCTGGCGGCGGACAGTGGGGCAACCTGTGCCTCAAGCCTATCCTCGGCCTGATCGCCGGGCTCGCCAGCCGCAACCTGGTCAACCTGACCTGGCTCTTCACCTTCGGCCTGATCTTATGCCTGTCGGTCCTCTCCGGCACGGTCATGTATTTATTGAGGTCCTTTACGGCTCCCGATGCGAGCTTTTTCCTCGCGGCTCATGGCATCATCCTGCCCCAGGCCTGCTACGACGCGCTGATGGGCCTCGCCCTGCTCAAGCTCCTGCAGCGCTCGCGGGCCTCCCGTACGCCGCAGACCGCGCTCAGTTATGAGTAAGTTCACCACCCAGCACGAGGATTTCAGAAACCTGCAACGCCGGCTGCTGTACCTGCGCACCGGTCTGCTGTTCTGCCTGCTGCTGCTCTCCGCACGTCTCTGGTACCTGCAGGTCGTCAAGGGCACCTATTACCACGAGCTCGCGGAACAGAACCGGGTCCGCACGGTGGACCTCAAGCCGGCCCGCGGGCTGATCTTCGACCGCCGCGGCGAGTTGCTGGCCAACAACGTCCCAAGCTTCAACCTGTACCTTACCGTCGAGGACATCCGGGATCGGGAGGGCTTGGCCGCCGCGCTCGAAGAGTTGATCGGGCTTCCCCGCGCCGAGACCATGAAGCGGCTGGTCCAGCAGGCCAAGTCGTATGTCCCGATACTGCTCAAATCAGGCCTGACCCTGCGCGAGGCTGCCCTCCTCGAAGGCCACCGGCTGGAGCTCACGGGCCTGCGGGTCCAGGCGGAGTCACAACGGAACTATGTCCATGGTTCTCTGGGGGGCCACCTCCTGGGCTACGTCGGCGAGGTGTCGCCCGAGCAGCAGGAGGAGCCGGATTTCGCGGGCCTGGTCCAGGGCAGCATCGTCGGCAAGGCCGGCGTTGAGAAGACGTACGACCGCATGCTCCGGGGAAAGCCCGGCGAGAAGACCATCGAGGTGGACGCGCGGGGCAACGAGCGGAAGACCGTGGCGGTGGTCGAACAGACCCCAGGCGACGACCTCTACCTGAGCCTGGACCTGCGCCTCCAGCGCTTCGCCGAATCACTCTTGGGCGCCGAGTCCGGCGCGATCGTCGCGCTGGATCCACGGAACGGCGATGTGCTGGTGATGGCCAGCAGCCCGTCCTACGACCCCAATGTCCTCTCGCGTGGGCTCACGCCCGCGCTGTGGGAACAGATCGCGTCGGATATGCGCCACCCGCTGACCAACCGGGCCCTGCAAGGCCAGTATCCGCCCGGCTCCACGTTCAAGATAATGGTCGCCTCCGCCGCGCTCGAATCGGACAAGTGGTCCGCCGACACCAAGGTCCACTGCACGGGCGTATTCCCCTTCTCCAGGGGTCATGTGTTCAAGGACTGGAAGAGGGGCGGACACGGCGTGATGGACTTGTACCACGCGCTGGTCCAATCGTGCGACGTCTACTTCTACAACGTTGGCCATCGCCTCGGAATCGACACGATCGCCGAGACCGCGCGCCTGTTCGGCCTGGGGCAACCCACCGGCGTCGACCTTCCATCCGAACGAGTCGGGGTCGTGCCCTCCACCGAATGGAAGCAGCGTGTGCGGAAAGAGCAGTGGTACCCCGGCGAGACCATCTCCGCCTCCATTGGGCAGGGCTACATCACTGTCACACCGCTCCAGATGGTCGTCGCGATCGGGGCTGTCTCCAACGGAGGGACGCTCTACCGGCCGCGGCTGGTCCGGGCCGTCCGGGAGCGGGCGGCCGGGCGGCTCCAGGAGTATCCATCGGTGGAGCGCGGGCCTGTACCGCTACAGGAGAACACGTTCCATCTCCTGCAGGATGCGCTGCGGGAGGTCGTCCTGCACGGCACCGGCGGCCGGGCGCGCTCCCAGCTCGTCTCGATCGCCGGCAAGACAGGGACGGCCCAGACGGTGGCCGGGCGGGCCAGCCAGGCCAGCACCAACGAGGAGGCCATTCCCAAGCAGTTCCGCGACCACGCCTGGTTCGTGGCCTACGCGCCGGCCGAAGATCCCAAGATAGCGGTCGCCGTGCTCGTGGAGAATACCGGCCACGGCGGCACATACGCCGCGCCGATCGCCAAGGCCCTGATCGAAGAATACTGGAAGGACTCGGACGTCGATGATCGACACCAGATCGCCGGACAGTTTTGAGTGGCGGTTCGTTCTCGTGGCGCTGGGGATCCTCGCATTGGGCGTGATCTCCATCTACAGCATCTCCTCAAGCACGACGCCCAAGGGCCAGACCCCCCTCTATGTCAAACAGCTGACCTGGATCCTGATCGGCCTCGTGGCGTTCCTGGCTGCCATTGCCATCGACTACCACACGCTCGCCCGTCACGCTTACATCCTCTACGCGCTCACCCTGATCCTCCTGACACTCGTCCTAGTCGTAGGCCGCGTCAGCCGCGGTGCCCAGCGCTGGTTCGCGGTGGGGACCCTCGTCTTCCAGCCGTCGGAAGTGGCCAAGCTGGTGCTCGTCCTCATGCTCTCGAAGTACTTCGCCGACGTGCAGCGCTTCGGCTGGATCCAGCGGGTGATCGTGCCTGGCCTGCTCACCCTCCCTGGGCTCCTCTTGATCCTGAAGCAGCCGGACCTGGGCACTGCGATGAGCTTCACCTTCATCTTCGTCTCAATGGTCCTGGTCGGCGGGCTGCACGCGAAAGCGCTCGGCCTCGGCGTGCTCTTCACGTCCATGCTGTTTCCCTTCGCCTGGGAGCTCATCTGGACGTCGCTGCACGACTACCAGCGCGAGCGGATCCTGACCTTCTGGGACCCCACGGCGGACCCAGGCGGCAAGGGATATCACGCCCTGCAGTCCCAGATCGCGATCGGGTCAGGCGGCCTGTTCGGCAAGGGCCTCGATGAGGCCACGCAGAGCCGGCTCAAGTTCCTGCCAGAAGGCCATACGGACTTCGTCTTCGCGGTGTTCGCCGAGCAGTGGGGCTTCATCGGGGTCTTCGTGCTCTTCGCGCTCTTCGCGGTCTTGATCTTCTTTGCCTCGGAGATCGCCTGCAAGGCCAAGGACCCGCTGGGGCTGCTCTTGGCGACGGGTATTCTGTCGATGGTGGGCTTCTGCCTGATGGTCAACGTGGGCATGACGATGGGG
>CAZSUT010000003.1:0-85087 GCA_964610095.1 uncultured Nitrospirales bacterium
GGGTTTTCCCGGCCCGCCCCCGGGGAGTCCCGGCCCCGCCGAGACGGAAGGGGGCAGTTGGATCGGCCCGTCGTCGTCCGGGAGGAGATAGGTCATGGTCCCGTGCAGGACGCCGACCGAGCCCGTGGCGAAACGCGCCGCGTGCTTGCCGCTCTCGATGCCGAGCCCGCCCGCCTCGACCCCGACCATCTTCACCTTTTTGTCCTTGAGGAACGCCGTGAACAAGCCGATCGAGTTGCTCCCCCCGCCCACGCACGCGACGAGGTAGTCCGGGAGCTTGCCTTCGGCCTGGAGGATCTGCTTGCGCGTCTCCCGGCCGATCACGGACTGGAAGTCCCGGATCATCATCGGATACGGGTGCGCGCCCAGGACCGAGCCGAGGATGTAGTGCGTGGTGCGGACGTTGGTCGTCCAGTCCCGCATGGCCTCGCTGATGGCGTCCTTCAGCGTGCGGCTCCCGGCGTGGACGGCCGTCACGGTCGTCCCGAGCAGGCGCATCCGGAAGACATTCAGGGCCTGGCGCTCCATGTCCTCCGTACCCATGTACACTTCGCATTGCAGGCCGAACAGCGCCGCCACCGTGGCCACAGCCACGCCGTGCTGGCCTGCGCCGGTTTCGGCGATCACCCGCTTCTTCCCCATGCGGCAGGTCAGGAGCGCCTGGCCGATCGTGTTGTTGATCTTGTGCGCGCCGGTGTGGCAGAGGTCCTCGCGCTTGAAGTAGATCTTCGCTCCGCCGAGCTTCTTCGTCAGCCGCTCGGCATAGTAGAGCGGCGTCGGGCGCCCGACATACTGCCGGAGGTAGTAGTCCAGCTCGGTCTTGAATTTCGGGTCGCGGCGCGCCTTCTCGTACTCCCGGGCGAGCTCATCGAGGGCGGGAATCAATGTCTCGGGGACGTAGCGCCCGCCGAAGGCGCCGAAGCGGCCGCGTGCATCGGGGAATTGCATCATAGCGGGCAGTATAGGCTACGGGGGCGCGAGCAATCAATCTACCATCATAGCGGGAGGGGCTATTACCACGTCCAGCTTTTGGCGTTGGCAATGAACGCCCGCACCTTCGCGTGGTCCTTCTTGCCCGGTGAAGCCTCCACTCCGCTGGTGACATCCACGGCATACGGCCGGACCTGGCGGACAGCTTCCAGCACATTGTCGGGAGTGAGGCCGCCGGCCAGGATGATGGGGCCCAACATCTGGGCCTCGGCGGCCAGGTCCCAGTCGATCGTGACGCCCGTCCCGCCCGGCATCCCCTCGACGAAGGCGTCCAGGACGAACCCGCTGACCTGGTACGCGGTCATGCGCTCGAGGTCCCGGCTGTCGCGGATGCGGATGGCTTTGATGACCGAGCGCCCGAGTTCGGCGCAGTATTGAGGAGACTCCTCGCCATGCAGTTGAGCCAGGGGGATGTTGCACTCCTCCATGATCCGGCGTACGACGCTCAGTTCCTCGTTCACGAACACTCCGACCGGCACCACGAACGGCGGCAGACGGGAGATGATCTCGGCGGCCGTCTTCGGGTCCACCGCCCGCGGACTCTTGGCATAGAACACGAACCCGACGGCGTCCGCGCCGGCCTGCACCGCCGCCATGGCATCGTCCAGATTGGTGTTCCCGCAGATTTTAACTTTAACCATAGGGACAGGATTGTAGAGGACCCCGTGAGCTGTTGCAAATACGAGCGCCTTGAATGAATTGCGAGAACCGTTTATGCTGGGACTTCAACATGAGGCGGACAAGCAATGCAGGTTGAGTTCCTCGGCCACGCCGGGTTCATCATCACGGCCGGCAAGATGCGCGTGGCCTGCGATCCCTGGCTCTCCCCGCGCGGGGCCTTTCATGCGAGCTGGTTCCAGTTCCCGTGCAACCATCACTTGTGGGAACGAGACTATCGCGATCTCACCGCCGTCGTCATCACCCACGAGCAGCAGGATCATCTCGATGCCGCGTTCCTCTCCGAGAAGATCGCGCCGGACATCCCCGTCATCATTCCCCATCACCCTTCCCGCTCGCTCCGGAACAAAATTCGAGCCGCGTGCGCGAACCCCATCACGGAGGCCAAACCCGGTGTTGACCGCCAACTCGGCGAAGGCTTACGGGTTCTGTTCACCACCGAAGACACACCGATCACCCCGTGTGCAGCAGCGACCTTCCAAACCAGAGAGGCCGTGTTGATTAACACCAGCAACGCCCGGCTTTCTGCTAAACAGCGCGACACCTTGAAATATCGCCTCAGGGGTCGGAACGACGCACTGCTCGTTCAGTCCGCCGGGGCGGACTGGAATCCGCTCTGCTACCGCCATCCCGAAGAGAAGATGCTGGCCCTTTCCGTGCAGAAGCGCGTCGAGCAGCTTGAGTATGCCTTCCAGACGCTGGACCGCATGCCGCCGCGGATCGGGTTGCCCTACGCCGGGCCTCCAGCCTTCCTGGAGGACTCGCTTTTCCGTTTCAACGATGATCTCGGCGGGAAAGGCATCGTGCCGGACCAAAAGCGGGCTCACGATTGGCTGCGTGTCCGCGGCTACGCGCGCCGCCTGGAGATCCCCCTAGCAGGGGATCGGCTGAATTTGATCAACGGCGAGTTCATGCCTGATCAGGCGGTCAGGCGGGAGTTCTCGTTCGACCGGAAGGACGCGTATCTCAAGGCCTATGCCGACCGGATGCGCCCTGCTATCGCAGCGTGCCTGGAGTCGTTGCCGCGACCGACTGAAGATCTCTTTGAACCATTTCGGGCGTACGTGCTGCGTGTGGGCGAGGCGAACGAGCCTATGGTGGAAGAGCTCAAGATGGAGCTCCGGTTTGTGGTGGAAGGCTCCCACGGCGGAGACTTCCTCGCCCGATGCGATGCCGGCGCGCTGACGTTCGAGCGCACTGGGGATCAGACCGCCGCGTGTACAGTCACTCTCGACAGTGTGTGGCTGAACCAGATTCTGCGTCACAACTTGTCGTGGAAGGACTTCCTCCTTTCGCTTCGCGTTTCGGTGGAGCAAGACCCTTCGGCGGAGGACGATCACGTGCTGTCCTGGCTGCAGTTGGTCGAGCCCCAGGCGCTCTCAGACGACCTGATGGAAACGACCAGGGAGAAGCCGGCCCATGCGTGACCGCATCTAACCATGCCTGCATTCTTCGTCCCGCTCGCAGAGATCGCCGCTCTCACACAGGGGACGCTCCTGGGGCGTCCCGATCTCGTCATCACCGGTGTGGCCGGGCTGAGCGAGGCCGGACCTGACGATCTCTCCTTTGTGACCGGCGAGGCCGCATCCAAGGAGGCCACGTCCACGCGGGCCGTCGCCCTGCTAGTCCCCCGGCCTATTAACGGACTGGCGTGCGCCCAGATCGTCGTGACCAACCCCGCCTTGGCCATGGCGCAGGTCGTGGAGAAGTTTTTCGTCCCCCAGCGTCCTGCCTTCGGCGTCAGCAAGCTCGTCAGTCGCGGATACGATGTCGTCCTCGGCGAAGGCGTGTCGATCTGGCCGTTCGTCACGCTCGACGACCGGGTGTCCATCGGACGCGGCACGACGCTCTATCCCAATGTCTTCGTCGGCGAAGACGGCGTCATCGGCGAGGACTGCGTGATCTATCCCAACGTGACGATCCGTGAACGGGTGACCATCGGCAATCGGGTGATCATCCACGCGGGGACGGTCGTCGGAAGCGACGGGTTCGGCTACATCCAGGAAAGCGGGCGGCATCACAAGATCCCCCAGGTCGGCACGGTCGTCATCGAGGATGACGTGGAGTTGGGCGCTAATGTGACTGTGGATCGCGCCACCTTCGGCAAGACGATCGTCCGGCGCGGCACGAAAGTGGACAACCTGGTCCAGATCGCCCACAACGTCGAGGTCGGCGAGCACAACATCCTGGTGGCGCAGATGGGCATCGCGGGCAGCAGCAAGACGGGCCATCACGTGATGGTCGGCGGGCAAGCGGGCATCGCCGACCACGTGACGGTCGGCGACTTCGCCATGATCGCCGCGCGCTCAGGCCTGAACCGCGACGTGCCCGCCAAGGAGGTCGTCGCCGGCGCCCCCGCCCTGCCGCGCATGGAGTGGCTCAAGGCCATGGCCATCGTGGCCAAGCTTCCCGAGCTCCGCCAGCAGGTCCGCGATTTGGAAGATCGGTTGAAAGCCTTGGAGACCAAGGCCGCGGCGAATCCCATGGCCAGGCGCAATCCGCCACAGAAGGCTTCCCTTGCCACAAAGCCCAAGGCCAAATCACGCAAGGGAAGGTAAGGAGGATACATGGCCGAACAAGAACGAAGGCGGACGCCGCGGTACTATCTCATCTCTCGTGTGGACGTGGTCGTAGCCGGCGCCGAACCCTTGTGGGGAGCGATCGCCAATATCAGCCGAACCGGGGTCACGCTGTACATCCGGCAAACTCTGAAGCCGCAGGTCAAGGCCACGCTGCGGTTCCGTTTCCAAGCTGCCGGTGGGCGGGAGGTTATCGAGGATGTGAACGCGACGCTTGTGTGGCAGCGCGGAGAGACGGTAGGGATGGACTTCGAGGCGCCGCTGCTCGCCGGCTCGCCCGCCCTGCAGAAGAGCTCTCTGCTGGCAACCCACATTGCCGAGAAAGAGGCGAAGGGCGGAAAATAAAGACGTAGTCGGGCTTGTTCATTCCTGAACGTAAATGCCTTCACGAATGGGGTTTCTGACACACGTGCAGCCCCTAATGGGCTGGTTTTTCTTCCCCCCAAGTCCTTTCATTTCATAGAGATACGCACCCCTTACAAACGGCCCGTAGTTTGCACACTCCAAGAGGCAAGCGTGCCGACATCAACTCGGCACGGAAGGAGTGTGTGCTATGGGTACGAAGCGGAAGAGTGGAATTCTCGTCTTCGTCGTGACGCTTGCCACAGTGGCCCTCTTGGCTACCAGTGCTATCAGCGCGACGCCCGAATCAACTGCGACACAACCTCAAGTCGAAGTGACCGCACCGACGACTAACCCGGAAACCAAGACGGCCCCGGCAAGCGAGCGGAAGCACTCCGAAGAGCCGTCAAAAAACGGGAAGACCGACAAGAAGAAGGGGCGCATCACGGGTATGATGCTGGCCCTCTTCGCCGTGATCACCGGCCACCAAGGCACCACCCGCTAAACCTTACCATCGATTGCCTTCACCAATTCCGCCATTGCCTTGTCTGGATTGGAGGCAGACAGCACGGCGGAGATCACCGCGCAGCAGTCGGCGCCGGCAGCGATGACCTCACGGACATTCCTGGTAGTGATGCCGCCGATCGCCACAATCGGCACCCGTACCTTCGCCCGCACCTCCCGCAGCCCGGCTATGCCGACGACCGGGTCCGGATGCTCCTTCGTGGACGTCGGAAAGATCGGCCCGAAGCCGATGTAGTCCGCTCCACCGGCGTCGGCGTCGCGCGCTTGATTCGTCGTATGCGTCGAGATCCCGATCAGCTTGTCGGGGCCCAGGATCGCCCGTGCATCGGCCAGCGGCAAGTCCTCCTGCCCCAGATGCACTCCATCCGCGTCGACCGCCTGCGCGATATCTACCCGGTCGTTCACGATGAACGTTCCCCCACCGGCCCGGACCAGCGCGCAGAACTGTGCCGCCAGTTCATAGAACTCGCCTGCGTGCGGAGTTTTCAGGCGCAGTTGAAAAAGGCGTACTCCGGTCGTGAGCGCGGTCTTGACGAGATCGGTCAGCGACAGGGAGCCCGCGACGGCCGGGTCCAGGATCAGATAGAGCCCTCGCGGCGGTGCGGGTGAGCGGCTCACGCGCTCACCACGCTCAGCTTGTCGGCAGCGGAGAGGAGAAGCGCTCGAGGAAGGCGGTGGAGAAGCGGCCCTTTTGGAAGTCGGGATCGTCGAGGATGCGGCGGTGCAGCGGGATCGTGGTCTTGATCCCTTCCACCACACACTCATCCAACGCGCGACGCATCCGGGCCAGAGCTTCCTCGCGCGTCAGGCCGTGGACGATCAGTTTCGCGATCAGCGAGTCGTAGTGAGAGGTGATCTCGGACCCCGCCTCGATCGCCGTATCCACCCGGACCCCCGGACCTCCTGGCGGATGGCAGCGCGTGATCAGCCCCGCGCACGGCGCGAAGGTGTCCGGACACTCGGCATTGATCCGGCACTCAATACTGTGGCCGATCATCTTCACATCCTGCTGCTTCCAGGACAGCGGCAGGCCCGCAGCGATCCTGACCTGCTCCTTGACGAGATCGATGCCGGTGACCTCTTCGGTGATGGGATGCTCGACCTGGATCCGTGTGTTCATCTCCATGAAATAGAACCGGCGCTCCTTGTCCAGCAGGAACTCCACGGTCCCGGCGTTCCGGTAGCGGACCGCCTGGGCAGCTTCAACCGCCACACGGCCCAGTTCGCGCCGGAGGCGATCGTCCACCGCCGGCGACGGCGTTTCCTCGATAAGCTTCTGGTAGCGGCGCTGGACGGAACAGTCCCGCTCCCCGAGATAGATTGTACGGCCGCGCTCGTCCGCCAGGATCTGGACCTCAATGTGGCGCGGCTCGAGGAAGTACCGCTCCACGTACACGCTCTGGTTGCCGAACACCGCGTTGGCCTCCGCGCGGGCCGCCTGGAAAGCGTGCGCCAGTTCATCCTCCTTGTTCACCACGCGCATCCCGCGCCCCCCGCCCCCCGCCGACGCCTTGATGATCACCGGGTAGCCGATCTTGGCCGCCACATCCGCGGCCTCCTGCTCGCTCGTGATTTCTCCCTCGCTGCCGGGCAGCACCGGCAAGCCGTGGCGGCTCATCATGTCTCGCGCCTTCGCCTTGTCCCCCATCGTGCCAATGTTCTCGGAGGTCGGCCCGATGAACTTGATGCCGATGGATTCGCACACCTCGGCGAAGTGGGCGTTCTCGGCTAGGAAGCCGTACCCTGGGTGGATGGCGTCGCAGGCGGTGATCTCCGCCGCGCTCAGGATGTTCGGGATGTTGCAGTAGCTGAGCGCCGGATCGGCCGGTCCGATGCACAGGTGCTCGTCCGCGAGCCGCACGTGCAGGGAGTCCTTGTCCACTTCAGAATGGACGGCCACGCTGCGGATGCCCAGTTCCTTGCAGGCCCGGATGACCCGCACCGCGATCTCGCTGCGGTTGGCCACGAGGATTTTCTTGAACACCCCTCAGCCCTCCGGTTGGGCGCCCGGCTCGATCAGGAAGAGCGGCTCGCCGTACTCGACCGGCTTGGCGTTCTCCATGAGAATCTTAGCCACGCGCCCGTCGACGTCGGACTCGATCTCGTTCATCAGCTTCATGGCCTCGACGATGCAGAGCACCTGACCTTTCTTCACGTACGAGCCTTCCTCCACGTACACCTCGGCGTAAGGAGACGCCGACCGGTAGAAGGTCCCCACGATGGGCGAGCGCACGGTCACCAGGCCTTCCGTGGACGGCTCGGCCGTTGGCACGTCGGTCAGAGCGGCGGAGAGCCCGGCAGCGGGAACGGTTGGTACGGACATCTCGACGGATGGGGAAGGCGCGGCTGCCCCTTCGCGTCGCAGCCTGATCCGGAGCCCATTGCGCTCGACCTCGAGGTCGCTGACGCCCGCGTTCTGGAACACCGCAATCAGGTCATGCAGGACCGCGGGATCCACCAAGGCGTCCGGACGCGGCTTGGGCTGCGCCGTGGAGGGCTTTCTGGCGGATTTGGCAGGATGACGTTTCATCAGGCACGTTCCACGTATTCGCGCGTGCGGCTGTCCACCTTGACCACCACCCCTTCATCGATATACAGCGGCACCTTGATGGTCGCCCCGCTCTCCAGGATCGCCGGCTTCGAGCCGCCGGAAGCCGTGTCGCCGCGCACGCCCGGGTCCGTCTTCACGATCCTGAGCTCTACAAAGACTGGCAGCTCCATCCCGATCGGCGACCCGTTGTGGAGCAGCAGCGTGACGGTCATGTTCTCCTTGAGGAGATCCCAGCTGTCACCCAGGCGCGCCCGCTCAAACGTCAACTGCTCGTAGGTCGTCGTGTCCATGAAGGTGTACCGGTCGCCCTCCACATAGAGAAAGGTCATCTCCCGCTCGTCGAGATCGGGTGTGGGCAGCTTTTCTCCCGAGCGGTAGGTGCGTTCGATGACGTTCCCGGTCCTGAGACTCTTGAGCTTGGTCCGTACAAAGGCTCCGCCCTTTCCGGGCTTGACATGCTGAAATTCGATGATCGTGTAGGGCTCCCCGTCCAGCTCGAGCTTCGCCCCGTTGCGAAATTCCGACGTTGAGATCACGGGTCTGTCTTGCCTCCTCCTGATCCATCTTGCTACTTCTTCGCTGTGGCCTGTTGCGCCCGCACGTGCGTGACGGCGGCCCGTAGCCCCAGCGCATAGCTGTCCGGGCCGAACCCTGAAATCTGCCCGACCGCCACGCCGGCGATGTAGGAATGCTGCCGGAACTCCTCGCGCCGATAGAGATTGGAGAGGTGCACCTCGACGGTCGGAATGCCGACCCCCGCGATGGCGTCGCGAAGGGCGATACTCGTGTGGGTGTACGCGCCTGGATTGATCACCAGCGCATCGTACTGGCCCGCGGCTTTCTGAATCCACGCCACCAGATCGCCTTCGTCATTGGACTGATGGATCGCGAGTCCCGCTTCCAGCTCCTTCGCCAGCGCGTGCAGGTCGCGGTTGATCACGTCCAGCGTGACTGCCCCGTAGATATGGGCCTCGCGGGAGCCTAACAGATTCAGGTTCGGCCCATGGAGGACCAGGATCTTCACGTCAGGCGACGCTCCCGGATCACGGCAAGCCACCCTTCAAGCCCGCGGATACGGGCCTTTCGCTTGGCCTGGATCAACGTCTGCTGTGACGCCTTCGCCGCAGCTTGACTGGCTCTCACTCCTTCTTCCGCGAGCGCCATGATCTTTTCGTGCAACCGGAGATTGTCAGGCTCCTTGGCGGCGAGACGGCGATAGACCGCCAAGCCTTTCTCACGATGCCCCTGCGAGATGTAGAGCTCGGCCAGGGTCTCGCTATCGGTGGAGCTTTCCCTTGCCAGCGAGAGCCCTTCTCCGGCCGAATCACTGGCGGCGTGGTCCGCCTTGACCTTCGCATCCGCCGTTTTGGCAGCCTCGTGTTTCTCCGCATGTATGGCCTTGTTGGCGTGTGCCGCCTTGGCTCCGCCGCCCTGCAACTCCTCCAGCAACTCCTTCATCTCACGGTCCTTGGGATTAGCGTGGAGGAAGGTCTCGCAGGCCTTGACCGCCGCCGCCGTATCCCCGAGCTCGTGGTACACCTGCGCGAGCTTCCGGTAGGCGGCGAAATTGTCCGGCGCGGCCTTGATGACCTGCTCCAGCTCCACGCGGGCTAGCGCAAGATCCCCGGAGGTCCGATAGATTTCGCCCAGCATGACCCGGGCGCTGACCATCTTCGGGAATTTCTTCAGCCCCTGTTGGAGCACTTCAATAGCCTTGCCGAACTGTCCCACGTCGACGAGTTCCTTGGCATCAGCCATGAATGCGTGTGGTGCTGATTCGCTAGCCATCAGGGATTCCCTCCTGTTCGCCTCCGAGTGATCTGTGCGTGGCTTCCCAGCCTACGGAAGTGTGAGCACCGCGTCAAGAATTCGGTGCGCCAGCTCATGCTTGGACATGAGCGGCAATCCCTCACAACGGCCCGCGCGGTCCAGCAAGGTCGCGCGGTTCGTGTCGGTGCCGAACCCGGCTCCGGGCTCCGTGAGGTCGTTGGCGACGATCAGGTCCAGTGCCTTGTCGCGCAGCTTACCCCTGGCGCGCGCGACCAGATCGCCCGTCTCTGCCGCGAACCCGACCACGACCTGCCCGGTCCGTCGCGGCGACAGCTCCTTCAAAATGTCCTTGGTCGGCTCCAGCGCCAGCATCCGCACGTCGCGACCTTTCGGCACCTTGCCCTTGGCCGGGCGCGCCGGCCGGAAATCGGCGACCGCCGCCGCCATGATCAGCACATCGGCGCCTGGGAACCGGGTGATGACTTCTTTACGCATCTCCTCGGACGTGATCACCGAGACGTACGTGACGTTGGGAACAGGCGCGAGCCTGGTCGGCCCCGCGACCAAGACGACGTCAGCGCCGCGATCCCGTGCGGCTTCCGCCAGGGCCCAGCCCATCTTCCCGGACGAGCAGTTCGACAGGAACCGCACCGGATCGAGCGGCTCCTGCGTGGGCCCGGCCGTGATGAGGACCAGCCGGCCGCGGAAGTCCTTGGCGTAGAGCGCCCCGGAGATCACCGCCAGGATCGCGTCCTCCTCGGGAAAGCGCCCCTGGCCGACCCTGCCAGACGCCAACGGCCCGACCTCCGGCTCCAGCACGGTAACCCCGCGCTGACGGAGCGTCCGCACGTTGGCGCAGACCGCCGGGTGGATCCACATGCCGCCATCCATGGCGGGAACCAACACCACCGGGCACTCCGCCGCGAGCACCAGCGTCGTGAGAAGATCGTCCGCGAGGCCATGCGCCAGCTTGGCGACGCAGTGAGCCGAGGCCGGCGCGATCGCGATCAGATCGGCTCCGTCCGCGAGCGCGAGGTGCGGCATGACCATTTTGGTGGGAAGGGTGTTGGATGATTCGAAGAGTTCCGTGAAGACAGGATGGCCTGTCAGGGTCTCAAAGGTCACCGCCCCGACGAAGCGCTGCGCGGTATGCGTCATGACCACGCGTACCGTCGCCCCTTCGGTCATCAGGCGGCGCGCCAGCGACGCCGCCTTGTAAGCGGCGATGCTGCCGGTCACTCCGAGCACAATGGTCTTCCCCGTCAAGCGCGCGGCAGGCGCGGGGGGCATGCGATTAGTCGTCTTCGCCCACCTCCGCTGGCTTGGAGTCGTCCACGATGACGCTCAAGTCCTTCTTGATCTCATTCGCGTCTTCACCGGCCACGTGCGCCAGGGTCAGCCGTTCAAGCTCGCGCTCCCGTTGCTTGCGCGCTTCCTTCATGGCTTGGCGGGCCTCCTTCCCGACCAGGAACTTTACCTTGCCCTTCAGCACCTCTTCCAGCGCAATCGTCGTCGGCTTGGTGTGCTTGGTCGCGATCAACGGCCGGGTGCCCTGCATGAACTGCCGGGCCCGCTGGGCAGAAATGATCACCAGCCGGCTCCGTGATTCGATCGGCAAGTCCTGATACTCGGGCAACAGCGATAACGCGTCCATTAATGATCCTCCTGAGGCTCCATCAAGGCCTGTTCCACAGCGGATAAGTCCAGCAAGGCCGTCCGGCTGCGCTCGGCCAGTACGATGGCTTCGAGCTGTCGCACGGCAGACTTAAAGTCTTCGTTGATGATTACATGGGCATAGTCTCGATAATTCTTCACTTCATCCCGGGCCTTTTTCAACCGCCTGGCGATCTCGTCCGGCGCGTCTCCTTTCCGGTCCTCCAGGCGTCGGCGCAGCACCTCCAGCGATGGCGGCAAGATATAGATCGACACCGCGTCCGGTTCGTGCCGCCGGATCTGCAAGGCCCCCTGGGCATCGATGTCGAGAAGGACATCGATGCCCTGCGCGATCCATTCCTTGATGGGGGCTCGGGGGGTCCCGTAGAGATGGCCATAGACCTCGGCCCACTCCAGAAAGGCGCCTTCCTTGATCATGTCCCGGAACGTGGCTTCATCCACGAAGTGGTAGTGCCGGTCTGCAATTTCCGCCGGACGTGGCTGGCGGGTGGTGCAGGAGACCGAGTAGCGCAAATCCGGCACCTGGCTGACGAGCGCCTGACACAGGGACGTCTTGCCGGCGCCGGAGGGAGCCGACACCACGAACAGGATGCCCTGACGGCGCTTCACGATGGCGTCCTTATTCGACATTCTGCACCTGCTCACGGATCTTCTCGAGCTCCGCCTTCACAGCGACGACCTCCTGGGTCACCGCCGTGTCGCCGACCTTCGACCCGATGGTGTTAATCTCGCGGTTCATCTCCTGCAACAGGAAATCCAGGCTCCGCCCCACTGGTTCGGTCTTGCGGAGGAACGCCCGGAACTGGTCCAGATGGCTGTCCAAGCGGGTCAGCTCTTCGCTCACGTCGCTGCGATCGGCCAGGAACGCCACCTCCTGCGCCAAGCGGCTCTGATCCACGCTGTCCCTGTCTGCACCCGCGCCCTCCAGGAGCCGTTTGATCCGTTCTTGCAGTCGCGCGGCGCGCTCGTCCACGATGGCTGGGAGCCGTTGACGAATCGTGCGAAGGCGCCCTTCCACCTCCTGTAATCGCGCCAGAAGGTCCCGCTCCAGCGTGCGGCCCTCGTGGCGGCGCATCTGGTCGAGCGCTTTCAGCGCCAGGCCCAGCACGCGCTCCACCGCACGGACCGCGCCCGGCTCTTCGGCCGCCAGCTCCGCCGGTCTGATGACGTCCCGGAAGCTGGCGAGCAGGGTCGCATCCGGCGAGCCTTTGAGCCCGAGCTCCCGCTGCAACTCCTTCAACAACGCGTGGTAGCGGCGCACGAGCGCCCGGTCCAGGACGATCCCGCGCCCGGGGTCCCGCTCGCCGCTGAAACTCACTGTGACATCCACCCGCCCGCGGGCCACCCGGGCCTGGACCAGGTCACGGATTCGGTCCTCATGGGCCTGCAAGGCGCGTGGCAGTTTGGCCATCACCTCGCTGTGCCGGTGGTTCACCGAGCGGACTTCCACGGTAATTGGCGTGCCCTTATGCCGTCCCTCGGCGCGCCCGTACCCCGTCATGCTCCGGATCATGCCGGCCGCTTTCCTTCCCACGGGCAGAGATCGTACAGGCGGCACTCATGGCATTTGGGCGCGCGCGCCTGACAGATATGCCGTCCGTGGAGCAGCAACTGGTGCGAGGCCCTGGTCCAGGCGCCCTTCGGCAACAGGCGCTGCATCGCGACTTCGATCTTCTCCGGATCGTCCGTGTCCACCAGGCCCAGCCGCTGGGTGACCCGCTTGACATGGGTGTCGACCACCACGCCGGGGACCCCGAAGCAATTGCCTAGGATGACGTTGGCCGTCTTCCGCCCGACGCCCGGGAGGGTGACTAACTCCTCCATGGTCCGGGGCACTTCCCCACCGAACCGGCTGACCAAGGCCTGGCCGGTCTTGATGAGGCTCCGGGCCTTCGCCTTGTAAAATCCGGTCGGTCGAATCTCCTCTTCCAGTCTGGCCGGGTCCGCCTCCGCATAGTCCTTGGCCGCCTGATACCGGGCAAAGAGCCTCTTCGTCACCTGGTTCACCCGCTCATCCGTGCACTGGGCCGACAAGATGGTCGCCATCAGCAGTTGGAGCGGTGTCTTGTAGTGAAGAGCCACCTGGGGGCTCGGAAACTCTTCATCCAGCAGCTTTAGGAGCCGGTCCGTGGTCCTCAATGGCTCCCCCTCGTCGAAACCTCCGCGGGACCGACGGCCTAGGCCATCCAATTCATGACCATCCTACGTGAAAGTCACAAGACCGGGCGAGGCCATCTCCACGTAGGAACCCACAACCCTTGGAAAAGTGGGCCTATGCTAGCAGGAAAGGCCGGCCTGGGTCAAACTCCAGAGCTGCTTTTCGACCGCGTCCAGCAGGGGGATCAGCGTGTCGGGCCGCACGGCCGAGACTGCCAGCCCGCCGAGGCGCGCGCTCACCACCGTAGCCTGTGCCGGGTCCACCAGATCAGCCTTGTTCAGGACCAGCAGGCGCGGTAGGCGATCAAGCTCCAGCTCCCGCAGAATGTCCTCCACGGCCGCCGCCTGCCGCTCCAGGGTCGGGCTGCTCAGGTCCGCCACATGGAGCAACAGGTCGGCATCGTGCAGTTCCTCGAGCGTGGCGCGGAACGCGCCCATCAGTTCCTCGGGCAGTTTCCGGATGAACCCGACCGTGTCGGTCACGATCGCTTCCCGCTCCTCCGGAAAGCGCAGGCGGCGGCTCGCCGTATCCAGCGTCTCGAAGAGGCGGTTGTTCGCCGTCACCCGGCTGCGCGTCAGGACGTTCAGCAGCGTGGACTTGCCGGCGTTGGTGTAGCCCACGATCGAGATGATCGGCACCGCCCGACGCAGGCGCCGGGCCCGCTGCTGCATACGGGTCCGCGCCAGCGCCTCCATCTGCTTCTCGAGATGGCTGATGCGGTCCCGCACGCGGCGCCGATCCACTTCCAGTTTCGTCTCGCCGGGTCCGCGCCCGCCGATGCCCCCTGCCAACCTCGACATCGCCGTGCCGCGTCCAGTGAGGCGAGGCAGGAGGTACCGCAACTGCGCGAGCTCCACCTGCAGCTTGCCCTCACGGCTGTGCGCCCGCCGGCTGAAGATATCGAGAATCAACTGGGTACGGTCGATGACTTTCAATTCGGTCACGGCGGCGATGGCCGTGGCCTGCGCGGGCGACAGGTTCTGATCAAAGACGAGGTAGTCCACCCCGTGTTGCAAGGCCTTGATGACGACCTCTTTGAGCTTGCCGCTGCCCAGCAGGTACTTGGGATGCAGCGCCTGGGGCCGCTGAACGACCGTGTCCAGCACCATGAGGCCGGCCGAGCGGGCCAGATCGGCCAGTTCCGCCAGCGACTCTTCCTGATCGGCGTGACTCTGCCGAGACACGCTGACCAGGATCGCCTGCTCATGGAAGTCGTCCACGAGATGCACGGTGCGAGTCCGGCTGAGCTCCTCGTCGAGCGCGCCGAGAAATTCGCCCAAGTGGACCTGGCAGTCCTGCACGGCGACCGGCGACCAGACCTCGTAGGATTTGCCAGCCGGATTCGGCGGGAGGATGTTCGCCGCATATAGATAGCCTGGCTGGCCGTCGGCACGCACGCCGAGAGCCGCGATCAGGTCCAAGCGCAGGAGCGCCAAGTCGGTCAGGTCGTCCTGACTCAACGGTTCGTCACGCAGATGCGTGTGAACCAGCCGAATGCCGCGGAGCGATTGCCGGCCGAGGCGATAGTCCGAGAGGTCGGGCAAGACGACCTCGCGGTCGTTCCCGACGATGACGTCCTCGATCATGCCGCGGCGATTGATCAACAGGCCGATCTGGCGCCCGATCTCGCGGGAGAGCCCCGTGCAGAACCTGGCCAGCTCCCAGGAGATGATGGCATCTTCGGGCACCCGGCGGCGGTAGACATGCTCCAACCGCTTCAGTTGGCTGGGCTTGAGCCCCGTGAGATTACCGTGAGGAGAAGGAATCTGGCGCCCTCCTTGCGCTCGTCAGCCTCCGATGACCCAGTCCGCTCGAGGTTCGAAATCCAGCGACGCGACGCGACCTTCGCACAACAGCCGTGCGCCGGCTACTGCGATCATGGCCCCGTTGTCGGTGCAGTAGCGAACCGGGGGGATATGGACGGTGATTCCCTCGTCGCGCCCGCGCCTCTCGAAGCGCGCCCGGAGCTGCGAGTTGGCGGCCACGCCGCCCGTCACCACGACATCGCGCACGCCGCAGCGCTTGGCGGCGGCCAGCGATTTCTCCACTAGGACGTCCACGATGGCCTGCTGAAACCCAGCCGCCACGTCCGGCACATGCCATGAACGCCCCTCGGCCGTCCGATCCCGCAGGTAGTACAGTAACGCGGTCTTGATGCCGCTGAAGCTGAAATTGAGGTCCTCGCACGTCGGGTACGGACGGGGGAACGGTGCCCGCTCCGGGTCGCCCTCCCCCGCCAGCCGATCTATCACGGGACCGCCGGGATAGCCCAAGCCGAGCATCTTGGCCGCCTTGTCGAAGGCTTCTCCTGCCGCGTCGTCCAGTGTGTGTCCCAGCAGTTCCGGCTCGCCCCACGTCTTGACGTGATAGAGATTCGTGTGGCCGCCCGAGGCGATCAGCGCCACGAAGGGCGGGGCCACGGCGCCAGCGCCCAGGCTGGCTGCGCAGAGATGGCCTTCCAGGTGATTGACGGGAAACAACGGTATCTGCAACGCGTAGGCCAAGGCCTTGCCGTAGGCGACGCCGACCAGGAGCGCGCCGATGAGTCCGGGCCCCCCGGTCACTGCGACCGCGCTCAGCTCGCGGGGGCCGATCCCCGCGCGGGTCAAGGCCTCCCGCACGACCTGGTCGATGGTCTCGATGTGGCGGCGGCCGGCCAATTCGGGCACCACGCCCCCGTAACGGGCATGGGTCTCCACCTGCGAACGCACCACCTCGGCGAGCACGGCGCCATCCGCGCGGGCGACGGCGGCGGCGGTTTCGTCACAGGATGTCTCGATGCCCAGAATCACGGACGTGGCTCAGGCAGGGCGGGGGGGGACGGCGCAGTCCACACAGAAGCGAACTGGAAGGCGTGGTCGCACTCAGGATCAACAGAGAGGAGCGGCCAACGGTGGGAACAACCCCGGGACGCCTGGCCGGCCGGTCATACGCCGGCCAGGGCCTCTTCTTCGACGAAGGCCGGCGCCCCGGCCTTCATAACTACTTTGACCTTGCGGAACTCCCGGAACCGCCCCTTGATCAACTCTTCGGAGAGCGGGTCGCCAATACTCTTCTGGATGCATCGGCGCATCGGTCGGGCGCCGTAGATGGGCTGGTAGCCTTCCTGGATCAACCAGGCCTTGACCTCGTCCGACACCTCGAGTTCGATCCCGCGATCGGCCAAGCGTAGGTTCAGTTCCGCGAGGAGGTTGTCCACGATCGTCACCAAGTGCGACTTCTCAAGCGAGTGGAAGACCACCACTTCATCGATCCGGTTGAGGAACTCGGGGCTGAAGGTGTGCTTGAGTTCGCCCAGGATGTTCTCTTTGTGGCGGCGATTGACGTCCTCCGAGGTGTCCCGCTGGAAGCCCAGCGAGGCTCCTTTGATCAGCCTGGTGCCGAGGTTGGAGGTCATGATGATGACCGTGTTCTTAAAGTCCACCTTCCGGCCGAGGCTGTCCGTGAGGACGCCGTCGTCCAATACCTGTAAGAGCACGTTGAAGAGATCCGGGTGCGCCTTCTCGATCTCGTCGAAGAGCACCACCGAGTACGGCCGGCGACGGACTTTCTCCGTGAGTTGGCCGCCCTCTTCGTAGCCCACGTACCCGGGAGGCGCCCCGAACAAGCGGGAGCTGCTGAACTTCTCCTGGTACTCGGACATGTCGATCCGGATGAGGGCATCCTCAGAGTTGAACAGGAACTCGGCGAGTGCCCGGGCCAGTTCGGTCTTTCCCACGCCCGTCGGTCCCAAAAAGATGAAGGACCCGATCGGCTTCTTGGACTCTTTGAGCCCTGCCCGCGAGCGCCGGATGGACCGTGCGACGGCGGACACGGCCTCCTCCTGGCCGACGACGCGCTTGTGCAACGCCTCTTCCATCCGCAGCAACTTCTGGGACTCCTCCTCTTCCAGCTTGAAGAGCGGGATCCCCGTCATCTTGGAGACCACGTAGGAGACGTCCTCCTTCGCGATGACTGGCCGGCTCTTCTCCTGGCTCTTCTTCCACTCGCGCTTCGAGTCCTCCAGCAGCTTCCGCAGCCGCTCTTCCTCTTCGCGGAACTTTACGGCCTCCTCGAAATTCTGAAGCGCGATCGCCATCTCCTTCTCGCGCGAGACCTTCTTCAACTCCTGTTCCATCGCCCGCAGATCGCCCGGCAGGGCGTAGGCCTGTAGCTTGGCCCGGGACCCGGTCTCGTCGATCACGTCAATGGCCTTGTCCGGGAAGAAGCGGTCGGTGATGTACCGGTCCGCCAGCTTGACGGCTTCGGCGATGGCCTCTTCGGTAATCTCCACCCCGTGGTGACTCTCGTAGCGATCGCGCAGGCCCTGGATAATGCGGATGGTCTCGTCCACGCTGGGTTGCTGCACGTAGATCGGCTGGAAGCGCCGCTTCAGCGCCCCGTCTTTCTCGATGTGCTTGCGGTACTCGTCCAGGGTGGTCGCACCGATGCACTGGATCTCCCCGCGCGAGAGCGCGGGCTTCAGCATGTTGGACGCGTCGATGGACCCTTCCGCCGCCCCGGCCCCGACCAGGGTGTGCAGCTCATCGATGAAGATGATGATGTTGCCCGCTTGGACGATCTCCTTCATGACAACCTTGAGGCGTTCCTCAAACTGGCCGCGGTATTTGGTGCCGGCCACGAGAGAGCCAAGGTCCAGCGCGATGACGCGACGGTTCAAGAGATTGTCGGGCACCTCCGCGCCCACGATCCGCTGAGCGAGGCCTTCGACGATCGCCGTCTTGCCGACGCCGGCTTCTCCGATCAGCACGGGGTTGTTCTTGGTCCGCCGGCTGAGGATCTGCAGCACCCGCTCGATCTCGTCCAGCCGGCCGATGACCGGATCCAGCGAGCCCTCCTGCGCGAGATGGGTGAGGTCTCGCCCGAATTCATCCAGTGCCGGGGTGTTGCTTTTCCGGTCGCGCTCCCGCGGCGAGCTCTTCCGTAGGAACGAGACGGTCAACTGGCGGGCAGTCAGGAGATTGGCGCCGAGGCTCCGGAGAATCTTCCCGCCGATGCCTTCTTCCTCGCGGAGTAGGCCCAACAGGAGGTGCTCGCCGCCGATGTGGTTGTGGCCCAGCAACCGGGCCTCTTCGACCGCGTACTCAATGACTTTCTTTACCCGCGGGCTGAAGGGGATCTCCCCAAAGGTCATCGTCGTGCCGCCGCCTGGCAGGTTCCGCTCGATTTCGAGACGGATCTGCTCGGTGGAGAGCCCCATCTTCTTCAGGATCATCAGGGCCACCCCGTCGGTCTCGCGAAGGATGGCCAGGACCAGGTGCTCGGTGCCCAGATAATCGTTCTGGTGCCGCTCGGCCTCTTCGCGCGCCAAGACGATGATCTTTCTGCCCTTGTCGGTGAACCGTTCAAACATCCTGTGTCTCCTCCAGGTAGGCCGTGCCGTTGTGGGGAATCCGTGATCGTATTCTAACGGTTGGTTGGGAGCGTGTCAAGGGCGCCCCCGCGCGACCACCGCTACACGCGTGCACACACCGCAAAGATTACTGTAGGTACTATCCCGAAATCGTCTGCGTTGACAATCAATCGGCGCGGCTAGTCCGGATTGTTCATGAATGTCGTAGCTCGGACGACATAAGTAGATATTCATGAACAATCCGGGCTAAAATGCACCCCATGAAACGCATCGGCATCCTCGTCAAAGCGGAGTCGCCCGATACCAAGGTCCTCCTGAAGGAACTCGTCCCCTGGTTGCGGGCTCGGGGCAAGGACCCGCTGCTCGATCCCGCCACCGCCAAGCTTGTCGGGGAAACCGCTTCCTATCCCAAGAAGGACCTCGCCGCGCTCGCCGACATGCTGGTGGTCCTCGGCGGGGACGGCACCATGCTGGCGGCGGCCCGCCTCGTCGAAGACCGCCCCATTCCGATCTTGGGCGTCAACACTGGGGGGCTGGGCTTTCTCACCGCGGTCACGCGCGACGAGCTTTTCAAGGCGTTGGAACAGGTGTTCGCCAATACCTACGCGGAAGAGGAACGCCTCATGCTGCGGTCCCGCATTGTCCGGATGGGCAAGCAGGTCGCCGCCGCCTCAGTGCTGAACGACGTAGCGCTCAGCAAGGGAGCCTTGTCCCACATGGTCCAGTTGGAGATCTCCATCGATGGCCAATTCGTCACGGGATTGCGGGGCGACGGGCTCATCATCTCGACTCCGACCGGTTCGACGGCATATTCCATGGCTGCAGGCGGGCCGATCCTCAATCCCGCCGTCCACGCGCTGATCCTCACCCCCATCAGTCCCCACACCCTCACCAACCGTCCGATTGTCATCCCCCAAGAGGCGCACGTCGAGGTGATGCTGGTTAGCAAAGACGAGGGTGCCATGGTGACGTTCGACGGGCAGGCCGGCATCGCGCTCCAGCCCCGCGATCTGATCGAGGTCCGCGCATCGGAGAACAAGACGCGGCTGATCTGCTTCGCGGACCGCACCTACTACGATATGTTGCGGAAAAAACTGAAGTGGGGGGAGAGCTAACGGGACGCTGACACCTTCGCCATGGACTTCTTCCGGCGAATGACCTCGAGCATCTCCTCGTTGGTGGGAAACTTGAACTCCTCGATATCGCGGCGCTGCCCTTCTTCCTGCTCCATCTCGCTCAACGCCAGCAGATCGTCGACCTGCACGACGTCCGGTTGACGGCTCTTCACCAAGGCCTCCAGCCGTTTCAGCTTGTGTGCGATCTCCTCCGCAGTGAGAGGCGCTTTGTCCGCCAGGTACCGCAGGATGACTTCGCTGCACCACTCCCCGTCCCGCTTGGCCACGCCGACCAGCCCTTCACTGGCCTTGCGGGCCCACCCGCAGAGAAAAACCCCCGGGATGATTGCGCCAGCGGCTTCGTCGTAGGCCTGGAACAGACTGTCGTCGGGATCGTTCTGCGTCCGGTTGGGGTTCGTGACAAAGACGCCATTCTTGTACGGAAGCCCGACCGCCTCATCCACGCGGTCTCCGACGGCGAACACGACGCTGTCGCACGGGATCGTGTAGCAGGTCTTCAGCCCGACCGCCGTGGGATCCGCGCCTTTGAGCTCGAGCTTCGTATCTTCTACCTCCAGGCCGACGACCTGGTTCTGGCCGTCGGTGAGGACGCTCTTCGGGGAGGACAGGAAATGGAAGTGCATGCGGGTGTGGCTCTCCGGCGGCTCGCACTTCGTGAACTCCGCCCGCATCTCAGCCAGGATCTTCTCGTGCGACTGCCCTACCGCTTCCAGGCGCGGAGCGATCCGCGCGATCTCCTTTTGGAGGGAGTTCTGATCGATATAGGCGCAGACGGCGCGAATCTCCTTGGGGTTGTACTTGCGCTCGGCCGGCCCGCGTCGGACGATCACGTGGACTTCCGCGACGCGGCGGCGGCGCGACAGCCAGTGCGCGATGTCCACCATCACGTCCCCGATGCCGATCACCGCCACGCGCTGCCCCGTCTCGAACGGGCGGGTGCTGAACCCTGGCAGCAGGTTATAGTGGTAGACGCTGTCTTTGGCGTGATAGACCCCTTTGGCGGTGTCCCCCTCCACACCGATGGTTTTGGTGCCCTGGGCCCCGGTCGAGAAGACCAACGCACTGGGCCCCAACGCGCGCAGCTCTGACACGGTCAGATGGTGGCCGTTGCCGACCGTCACGTTGCCGAAGTACCGGACATTTGGGCGCGTCAGGATTTCGCAGTAGCCCTTGCGCAAGCCGCCGCGCAACTTGTGCTTGTTGGGGAAAATGCCATACTCGGCGAGCCCGCCGAATTTGATGTCCCGGTTGAGCACCACCACCTCATGTCCCTGCTTGGACATGACGTTGGCGACGGACAGCCCGGCTGGTCCGGCACCGACGACGATAATCAAATGTTTCGTGCTCATCCGAAAAGTCTTTGTGCCAGGGAGACCCTACCTAGGCAAAAAATAAGCGCCGAAGCTAGCATACCCAAAAAGGAATTGTCAAAAAGGTTATCCCCCCGCACTCCCTGGCTTGCCGCCGGTCAAGCCCGGTTCGGTCATGCGCCAGGGATCCAAGAGGTGGGTGAGGCGCTCCGCCGGCAGGACCTTCTTCTCCAGTGCGACTTGGCGGACCGTCTTGCCGGTCCGAAACGCCTCCTTGGCGATCTCGGCCGCCGCTTCGTACCCGATTTCCGGCGCGAGCGCCGTGCACATGGCCAAGCTTTGCTCGATGCCGGCCCGGCACCGCTCGGGGTTGGCTCTGAGGCCCTCCACGCAGCGAACGGCGAAGTTTTCCGCCGCGCGGGCCAGGAGCGCAACGGATTGCAGGAGGTTGTGCGCCATGACCGGCAGCATGACGAGCAACTCGAAGTTGCCGGCCTGGCCCGACACCATGATGGCCGTATCATTCCCCATGACTTGGACCGCCACCATCATCACCGACTCAGCGATGACAGGATTGACCTTACCCGGCATGATGGAGGAGCCGGGCTGGGTCTCCGGCAGGAGGATCTCCCCAAGGCCACAGCGCGGACCCGATCCCAGCCACCGGATGTCGTTGGCGATCTTCATCAGGCTGACTGCCACATTCCGGAGCGCCCCGCTGGCTTCCACCAGCGCATCCTGAGCGGCCTGGGCTTCAAAGTGGTTCTTCGCTTCCTGCAACGGACAGCGGGTCTCGCGGGCCAGCAACGCAATCACGCGCTTGGCGAACTCGGGATGGGCGTTCAAGCCTGTGCCGACCGCGGTGCCCCCCAAAGCCAGTTCCCCCAACGAAAAGCGCACCCGCTCCACTCGCTGGATACCCAACTCGATCTGTCGCGCGTAGCCCGAGAATTCTTGCCCGAGCCGGACGGGGGTCGCATCCTGCAAGTGCGTGCGACCGATCTTGACCACGTCGTCGAACTCCTTGGCCTTGGCTGCCAGGGCCGTATAGAGGCGTTTGAGCGCCGGAATCAGCGCCTTGTCGACCTGCTCCAGGACCGCGACGTGAATCGCTGTGGGGACCACGTCGTTGCTGGACTGTCCGAGATTCACGTGATCGTTGGGGTGCACGAGCTTGCTGCCCCGCTCCCCGCCCAGCAGTTCAGCCGCCCGGTTGGCGATGACTTCATTGACATTCATGTTGGACGAGGTGCCAGAGCCCGTCTGGAAGATGTCCACGGGGAACTGATCGTCCAGCCGGCCGTCGATCACCTCCTGCGCAGCCCGCTGGATCGCCTTGGCGATCTTGGGGTCTAGGAACCCTAGCTCCGTGTTGATGCGCGCGGCGGCCCACTTGATCAGTGCCAGCGCCCGGATCATGGCGCGTGGCAGCCGCAGGGAGCTGATCGGAAAGTTTTCGATCGCGCGGGCAGTCTGCACGCCGTAGTAGGCATCCGCAGGGACGGCGAGCTCGCCCATCGTGTCCTGTTCCAGGCGGGTCGCCCTGCCGGCCGCTTGCTGCGATGACTGCCTGGACAGGTAGATGACTTTCCCCTGGAACGGCTTCCCAGCATGTTTGTTCCGCGGCTTCTTCTTCACGCCTCCCCCTTTGGCAATGGGCTCACCCTTGTGGTACGGCTTTGTCCGGTGCGGGGATTGTAATCCAGTCCGGGGAGCCGCTCAAGCAACAAGCACGGGAGCAGCTGGGCCGCGAACGCGCTCAGTCGCGCTGGTCGAGCGGCAGGTACCGACGCCCGTGCTCCCCCTCGTAGATCTGGTCAGGCCGGTAGATCTTGTTCTCCTTCAACTGCTCGAGCCAGTGGGCCAGCCAGCCTGCGACCCTGGCCATGGCAAAGATCGGGGTGAACGTGTCGCTGGGGATGCCAATCTGGTCATAGATGATGCCAGAGTAGAAATCCACGTTGGGGTACACCTTCTTGTGGGCCAGCAGCCCCAGGGCGACCCGTTCCACCTCCTCGGCCAGTTCATAGAGTGGGAACTTCCCGTACTGGGCGAAGAGCTTCTGCGCGAGTTGCTGGAGGATCACGGCGCGCGGGTCCTTGACCTTGTAGACCCGGTGGCCGAACCCCATGATCGGCTCCTTCCTGTCCAACTTCACCTGCAGGTACGGACGCACGCGCTCGACCGTGCCGATCTCGCGCAGCATGGCCACAACCTCCTCATTGGCCCCGCCGTGCAGCGGCCCTTTCAGGGCACCAAGCGCCGAGGCGACGACGGTGTAGGGATCGGCGAGTGTCGAAGCCGTGACGAGCCCGCAGAATGTGGAGGCGTTCATCGTATGCTCGGCGTGGAGGATCAGACACACGTCGAGGATGTACGCGACGAGCCGGTCTGGCATCCGCTCGGTCAGCATGTAAAGGAAATTCTCGCTGAAGCCCAACTCGTCTCGCGGCGGGACGTGGTCGTCGCCGTGGCGGATGCGCGCGAAGGCTGCCACGATGGTTGGAAGCTTCGCGATGAGCCGCACGGCCGACCAGTAGTTGTTCTCCTGATCGCGGACGTTCCGGCCAGGGTAGAACATCCCCAAGGCCGCCACGGCCGCCTGGAGCGCATCCATGGGATGTCCGGTCTCAGGCAGGCACTTGATCAGATCGATGATCTTGAACTTGATCCGTCTGTGCCCTGCGATATCCGCGGTGAACCGTTCCAGTTCCAGACGGGTCGGCAAGCGGTTGAAGAGGAGGAGGTAGGCCGTCTCGAGAAAGGTGCTTTTCGCAGCGAGCTCTTCGATACGGATGCCGCGGTACTCCAGAACGCCAGCCTGGCCATCCACATCGCTGATCCTGGAGCGGGCGGCCGGCACGCCCGCCAATCCCGGCATGAAGTCATGCGGCATATTGTGCCTCCACTTGATTAATAACAGCCCGCGCCTTGCCTTGCAAGAGGACTGGCGCTCGGCCATACTTGACGCGATGCCGCTGCCCAAAACCTCCAAGAAGTGGCTCGCCGCCTCCAGCATCGGGCTGGCTGTGTTCATCGCCGCGATGGCGCTTCACGCTTCCGGCCTCCTCACCATCGCAGAGTTGAAGTCCCTGGACCACCGGTTCAATCAATACGCTGATCCGGCGAAGGCCGACAAGGGCCTCGTGTTGGTCGCTGTCGACGAGGCCAGTCTCGCCGCCTTCGGTCGCTGGCCCTGGCCTCGGGACCGCTTCGGCTATGTCGTGCACTATCTTCACGCAGCGGGGGCCAGGGCGATCGTCTTCGATATTTTGTTCCTCGAGCCCGACGACAACGACCAAGAATTCGACGTGGTCTTCGCGGACGAAGTACGCGCCGCGGGAAACGTCTTCTTTCCGTTCCTGCTCCAGCACGATCCATCACCTGCGCTCTCCGGTCTGCTCCTGACCAAGGCGACGATTCCGTTGGTCTCGCAGCCGGAGCGACTGGCCAACTCCGCGAATCCATACCAAGGGATGAAGCTGCCCATTCCACCGCTGGCAGAAGCCGCCCGAGGATTGGGCCACATCACTCTGACGCCTGATCCGGACGGGACGATGCGCCGCCTGCCGCCGTTGGTCCCGACTGCGCAGGGTGCCGTTTCCCAATTGGCCACAGCGGTGACCAGGTACCTCCTGAGGGCGGAGCGCGCCGTGCAGGATGGCCGCACGCTCCGGCTGGGCCCGACGACCGTGCCCATCACGCGGGATGGCGACATCGTCCTCGACTGGCACGGCGCGCTGGAGCAGAAGACCTACCCGGCCTACTCCATCGGGGCGGTCCTGCGCTCCTACACCGAAATGCAGAAGGGTGAACGCCCCCTGCTCGATCATGCCCTCTTTAAGGACAAGATCGTGTTCGTGGGGACGACCGCCGCCGGCACCTATGACCTCCGAGTGACCCCGCTCTCTCCGTTCACGCCAGGCGTCTTGATCCAAATGACCGCGCTGGACAACCTGCTCCGCAGCCATACCATAGCCCCAGCCCCTCCCTGGGCCTTCATCCTGACCACGCTGGTGCTCTGCGTTGGCACCGCGTGGGCCTTCGCGCTGGTCCAACGCCAAGCCCTCAAATTCCTGCTCATCGCTGGGCTGGCCGTCGCGTATTACGGGCTCGTCGTCCACGCCTTCACAGGCCACGGTGTCTGGATGGAGCTGGTCTTTCCCGAAGGGGCCCTGGCCTTGACCTACGCCGTCTCCGCCACCGTGGAGTACCTGACCGAAGGCCGACAACGCCGCGTGCTGCGAGCCGTCTTCGATAAATACATGGCCGCGGAAGTCGTGGATGAGATCATGCGCAACCCTGAGAGCATCAAGCTCGGCGGCGAAAAAAAGGAACTGACCGTCTTCTTCTCGGACGTGGCCGGGTTCACCACGATCTCCGAGAAACTGGACCCAGAGGACCTCGTTTTCCTGCTCAACGAATATCTGTCCTCCATGACGGACATCATTCTTCGGCATCGGGGGAACGTGAACAAGTACCTGGGTGATGGCATCATGGCGATCTTCGGCGCGCCGCGCGGCGAGCCCACCCACGCCTCGCTGGCCTGTTTCGCGGCCCTGGAGAACCAGGCGGCGCTCGCCCGGCTGCGCGAGGAGTGGACAACGCGTGGCTATCCGGAGATCGTCGCGCGCATCGGGATCAACTCCGGACCGCTGGTCGTGGGGAACATGGGGTCCCAAGCGCGGATGGAGTATACTGTCATGGGCGACAGCGTGAACCTGGCGTCCCGTCTGGAAGGAGCCAACAAGTTCTACGACACGTTGATCCTCCTGGGCCCGCGGACATACGAGCTGGCCCAACCCGATATCGAGGCGCGGGAAGTGGACATGCTGAGGGTAAAGGGCAAGCTGGAACCGGTGGTGGTGTACGAACTGCTGGCCCGGAAGGGGGAGTTGCCGGCGGAGAAGCAGCATGCGGTGGACGCGTACTTAGAAGGACTGGCTCTGTACAAGCAACGAGAATTCGCCATGGCAAAGGAACGCTTCGGAGCCGCGCTGGCGCTGGACCCGTCCGATGGGCCGTCCAAGGTTTACCTGCACCGGGTGCACGAGTACCAAGCGACCCCGCCCCCGCCCGACTGGGATGGCGTGTACGTGCTGAAGTCTAAATAGCCGACCGTGGAGGTTCCGTTGAAACGCCATCCACGACCTGCCATTCCGCTTGTCACCCTGCTGCTCTTGAGCCTGTATCTTCTGACCGGCCTCGCGCTGGCTGAAACCGTTTTCGTCCAGAGCAAGACCGCGAAGCTCCGCTCCGGGAAAACGTCGCTGGACAGCGTGGTGGCCGACCTGAAATTCGGGGAGCCGCTGGAGGTGCTCAGCAAGGAGAGCAATTGGCTGGAAGTCCAGACCGCGCGCGGGGCCAAGGGCTGGGTCTTCGCCGGCAAGACAACGTCCACAAAACCCGCCGGCAGCGAGGATGATGCGCTGGCTAAGCTCGGCAAGTCCTTCAGGAGGACCGAAGCCGGAGACGTGACGGCGTCAGCCGGTGCCCGCGGCCTGGACAAGGTCTCGGAAGGCTATGCCAATCGCGTGGGCATCACCCAGCAGCATCGGGACGCGATCGATCGCATGGCGGCGTACCAGATCAGCGACCAGGACGTCGAAGACTTTCTGAAACAAGGTGGGCTCGGGGAATATGCGAAGTAGGGCTCGGCAGACGCTGACGCTCGCCCTTTCGCTGGTCATCTTCAGCACGTGGAGCGGCTGCGCCGAAGTTCAACAGATTGCGGAAGAGCACGCGCGCCGGTCCGGCGATGAGCGGCTGGCCAAGATTATCCATGGGAGCAGCACGCTCGTGAGCGGCCTGCTCCCCATTTCGTACGAAGAAGAGCAGTCCATCGGCGCCGCGATCGCTCTTCAAGTCGTCGCCCGTTACGGGGGTGTGTACAACCAGCCGGAGCTCACGCGCTACGTGAACTTGGTGGGCCGGACCGTGGCCCTCACCTGCGACCGGCCGGACATTCCCTATCACTTCGCCGTGCTCAACTCCGACTCGATCAACGCGTTCGCAGCGCCGGCCGGCTACGTTTTCGTGACCCGCGGCTTGCTCAAGCAGGTCCGCAACGAAGCCGAGCTGGCCGCGGTGCTGGGGCACGAGATCGCGCACGTCTCCCAGAAGCACATCCTTGAGGTTATCCAGCGCAGCAAGCGCCTGGCCGGCGTTTCCGAGGCCGGGCTGGCCTACGCGCATCAGAACCCCGACGTGTTCAAGAACCTGATCGATGCGGCCGCCAAAAAGCTGCTCGACGAGGGGCTCGACCAGGAGAAAGAGCTCGAAGGCGACAGCCTCGGCGACGTGTTCGCCGCCCGCGTGGGATACGATCCCACTGCTTATGTCACGCTCTTAAACCGGCTGCGCGCGCTGAAGGGCGACGATAAGGCCTTCTTCAAGACCCACCCCAACTTCTCCAACCGCATCAACGCCGTCCAGGAGGTCATCCAGACGCACGGCTGGAAACCGACCGGCGTGCTCTTGGAGGATCGCTTCGGACGCGTCCGCGGGAAGATCTAGAACTCCAGACAGGCGGGGCAGCGAGTAGGCTCTTTCTTGTCCTCGACTTCCTGCTGCGTCAAGGTGAACGCCGTGCGGCACAATTCGCACGTGCGGACTTCGAACACCGGCTTGCCATTGTCAAAGCGGGCCGGCAGGAGGAGGTCGGCTGGATCATACCCCAATGCCACACCATCCTCGAACTTCACGACCGCTAGCCGGACGTTGAACTTCTCCCATGTGGCCGTCTGTCCCTTCCGGGCCAAAGGATGGTCCGAGCTCACGTAGACCGGTTGCCCGTACTTCCGATGCCGGAGGTCCCGGAGGTTTCGAGCCTGAGGGGTCGACACCGAAAAATTGATCGCCTGGGCAAACGGCCCTTCTTCAGTGCCCACCCTGCTGCCCCTTCCGTTGAGGTTGCGAAATGAGTTCGTGCGGTATCTATACCACCCGCTTTCCGAGAGGGTCAAGCCGGCCAGGATGGGATTGCCACCGGCACCGGCCGTCCCTCGCGTGCGGCGCGGTAGCAGGCCTCAGCCATTGCCACTGCGCGCAGACCGTCCTCTCCGGACACCGGTACGGGGACTCCGGTTGAGAGGCTCTTGGCGAACGCCTCAAGGACTGTGATGACGGTCGGCCGATCCGGCACTGCCTCCGTTTCCGCGACCACGCGTCCCTCGATCCGGGTCAGCAGGCTCCGATCGACGTCCGCGATCAATTGACCGGCCCCGCCGACCGCCTCCACGCGGCAGACGCGCCCTCCCGACACCCGCGAGACTTCCACACAACAGGGGATCCCGTTGGACAAGCGGAACCGGGCCAGCGCGAGGTCCTCGACCCGACTGGTATGACGCTGCGCCAAGTCGGCGACCGCTTCCACCGCTTCGGCGCCCGTCAGAAAACGGATGAGATCCAACAGGTGAACACCAATCTCCAGAAGAACACCCCCTCCCGCCTGGCTCGGATCGCCCAACCGGCGGTGCGGCGGCCGGTCTGCCCGCATCGTCAGGACAAGGTACTCCAGCGGGCCGACGTCCGCCAGACGATCCCGCAGGCGAGCCAGGACGGGCGTGAAGCGGAGCGTCTGGGCCGTCATGAGCATGACGCCGGCCTCGCGCGCAACCCGAACCATCTCCCGAGCGTCGGCGACCGTCAACGCCAGCGGCTTTTCGATCAGCAGCGGCTTGCCGGCCCGTACGGCCGCCAGGCAGATTTCCCGGTTCAACGCCGGGGGCGTCACGACCACCACCGCCTCCACCTCCTCGCGCGTCACCAGCTCGCCCCAGTCCGGCACGAAGAGCAGTCCATGCCGCTCGGCGAAGGCACGCCCAGCGCCCACATCCCGCCTGGAGACGGCCGCCAAGTGGCATCCCGAAATCCCCTCCAACAGGTGCCGCGCATACCGACTCCCGTGACGGCCCAGCCCCACCAGTCCGATGCCGATGCTTCCCGACACCTTACCCGCTCGAGGTTTCACCGGTTGCTTGACAAGCTGTCTGCACCATTGCTACACCTACCGAGAGTGCCGCCAGACGGGAGGCTCCATTCATGGAGAAGATGACAGTCTATCAGAAGCCGAGCTGCTCAACCTGCCGCCAAGTTCTGGCCATCTTGCGCGAAGCCAAGGCCAAATTTGAGACCATCGACTATATTGCAACTCCCATGTCGGCGACGACCTTGCGCCGCTTGATCAAGAAGCTCGGCGTCTCCCCTCGCGACCTGTTGCGCACCAACGAAGAGCACTATAAGAAGCTGGAGTTGGGTAAGAAAGACGTGAGCGATGAGGAGTTGATCAGGCTGATGGTGGTCTATCCGGAATTGATCCAGCGCCCGATCATCGAAAAAGGGGAGCAGGCCGTCCTCGCCCGCCCTCCCGAGAACGTCAAAACGCTGCTGTAAGCGTTCCCGCCTTGAAAAAAGAAGGGCCACCCGATATGCATCGGGCGGCCCTTTCCGGAAAGACTCCGTGAGTACTGCCGTCGTTATCTTTTCCCTAAGACAGCGTCCTTACAGGCCTTCGCGACCCGAAACTTCACCACTCGCTTGGCCGGGATCTTGATCGGTTCTCCGGTCTGGGGGTTACGACCCATCCTGGCCTTCCGGTTGACCAGCACCAGTTTGCCAATCCCGGGCAAGGTGAAGGTGTTCTTGGCCTCCTTATAGGCCACGGCGGCCAGCTCGTCCAGGAACTGGCCCGCCACCTTCTTGGTGATTCCAGCCTTGCCGGACAGGTGCTCGGTAACCTGAGACTTCGTCATCGCTTTTGCCATACCCGACTCCTTTCCACTGATGAACCGCCTCGCGGTTCGTCAACTTGTTGAACGCCTTCCCCGATCCCAACGGGATCTTCAGGGGTGAATGTCACAATCTGCCTATGCCTGATACCGGATACGCTCCGGCTGAATCCGATAGAGATTCCATGCCAGCCCCGTCAACGAGAGCCCGAAGACGAACCACTTAGACGGGTCGAAATTGTACCAGCGGGGCCCGTTGCGGTAATCCCGCTGATACGCATGATGGTAATTGTGATAACCCTCGCCGAACGTGACGAGCGACACCAGCCAATTGTCCCGGCTCGAGTCCGCCGACGTGTGAGACTGTTCGCCCCAGAGATGGCAGACGGAATTGATGCAGAAGGTCGAATTGAGGACCAGGAACATCCGGGCGACGCCGGCCAGCAGGAAGCACCCGAGCCCGCTCTTCCACCCACCGTACGCCGCCCCCACTGCGAACGGCAGCGTCAGTCCGGACAGCACGATAATGGCATAGTAGCGATGCTGCCACATCACGATGGGATCCTTACGAAACTGCACTTCGTATTTTTCGTGAAGGTCGAACGGAGCCTTGTAGAAGATCCATAGCACATGACTGTGCCAGAAGCCGAGCGTGGCGTTGTACGGGTCTTCCTCTCGATCACACTTCGCATGGTGCCGGACATGGTCGGCTGCCCACTTGCAAGCCGAATTCTGCAACGCCCAGCCGCCCGCAATCAACAACGCCACCTTGACCCACGGCTTGCACTCGAAGCTCCGGTGGGCGATCAGCCGGTGGTACCCCACGGTAATCCCCAGCCCCGAGGCGAAATACAGGACGACCAGGAGCGCCCAGTCTATCCAGGTATAGCCGACGTAGTACCCGAACACCGGCACAGCGACCAACGCACCGGCCACGACCATCCCGAACAACGATAAGGAAAGATAATCATACGAGACGCGCGTGTCCTCACCGCTTCCTGCAACATGCTCCACGCCTAAGCCCTCACACGTTAATAAGATGAAACTCAGCTACGACGCTTTTCGATGTGTTGTGTGCTAGCAGTGCCTTCTTCTGAAGCCCTCTGGAGGCGGCCAAACGCGGGTGACTCTACAGAAAGACGGGACAGAAAGCAAGAGGAAAGATTGGTCAAAATGTGCCGGACAAGGCTCTTGCAAGCTCCGTGCTATAATCCCGCGCCATGCGCGCGCTGGGAGTCTTGTCGGTCATCATCCTGACCTGCATCACCTCACCGGGGAACTCGGCCGAACCCGACGAATTCGCCAAGCTGGCCGCCCACGTTTCCTCCGCTCAACTCACGCAAACCGTCCGGGAGCTCTCCAGTTTCGATGGGCGACAATCCGGGATGGCCGGCGGCCAAGCGACCGCGGCTTACATCGCACGTCGCTTACCTGAGGCCGCATTGCAACCGTTTCCGATCACAACGGTGCAAATCGACACGCGTATACGTGCGGCGATTCGGATCAACCGGCGCGTGGTGGCTCTCGAAAAGGGCCAGGACTTCCTCCCGGTCATAAACCTGGCCCCCACGGGGCAAATCTCTGCCCCGGTGGTTTTTGTCGGCTATGGAATCGCCGCTCCCGACCAGGGTCTCGACGAGTACCAGGGCCTCTCGTCAGCCGGTAAGGTTGTGTTTTTCCTCCGCGGACAGCCCAAGGGCTTTGTGGGCCGCGTGACCCACGCGGACAAGGTCCGGACCGCCCTCGCCAAGGGCGCTGTGGCCTACCTGACCGTCACCGGTCCGATCCTGAGCCCCTACGAGGAGCGCCGTGGAATGACGACCCGGCCGGTGGCCCTCTACGAAGGGCCGGCGCCTGCCGCCCTGCCCGGGCTGTGGATCACGCCCGCCGCAGCGGATGTCATACTGCAATCCGTCGGCCGCTCCGTTCGGTCCTTTCAAGAAGAGATGGACCGGCAACTCGCCGCACGATCCGCGGACACAGGCACGGAGCTGCTCATGGAGATAGTTGCACGTGGGCACGACGCGACGGCCTCGAACATCTTCGCGCTGTGGCTGGGCTCCGATCCGGCGCTTCGCGAGGAGACCATCATTCTGGGCGCACATCACGACCACTTCGGGATCCAGGCCGGCCTGGTGTTCCCCGGTGCGGACGACAACGCGTCCGGCTCGGCCGTGCTGCTGGAGATCGCCCGCGTCCTCGCTACCACCGGCATGAGGCCCAAGCGCAGCCTCCTGTTCCTGTCTTTCGCCGGCGAAGAACAGGGCCTGCTGGGGTCACGGTTCTATGTGGCCCACCCGCTCCATCCCCTGAAAGCCGCCAAGGCGATGATCAATGTCGATCACGCGGGGGTCGGAAACGGCCACATCATGGTTGGACTCTCGAAACTCGAGAAATCCGCCGCACAGGCTGCGGCCGAGAAGGTCGCCGCAGGCGACAGGCTGGAGCCGTACGGCCTGTTTCCGGGCGGAGACCACGTGCCGTTCGCGGAAGCCGGCCTTCCCACCGCCGCGATCGTGACGGCGGGATCCCACCCGGACTTCCATCAGCCGACCGACACGCCCGAAAAGATCAAGCCTGAGCTCCTCGTTTTGATCACGCGCTACACCCTGGCTCTGGTGTGGGCCCTCGCCAACGATGAGCAGTGAGATGCCCGGGAATTACTTCAGCGGTAGCTTGACGCTGATCGCTCCGCCTAAATCCCCTTCCTTCGCCCCCTCTTTCTTATAACCCGAGATGTCCTTCTCGCCCTTGGGCTCCCCATGGCACGTGAGGCACCCCTTGCCGTAAAAGAGGGGCAGCATCACCCGGAGGATTTTGCCGCCATCCGCTGCCTCGCTGACAATTTTCTCGCCTTGGCGGGGGTACGCCGGATCGGCAAACTTTTGCAGCACGCCTGCTTCGAACTCGTCGGCCTTGTTGGCGGGGTTCCGCAACAACCCGTCGTGCGTGGTCTGCTTGAGGTAAATTCCTGCCTTGGCGCTGAACTTGGAGGCCGCATGGGTGCCGAAGGTCGCCGGTATGAAGCCCTTAAAGCCGACCCCCTTTTTATTGATGATCGATTGATTCTCGGCGACGGTCTGTTTAGACGCTTCAACCAGTTGGGGCAACAGTTTCTTGGCCATCTCGGGCACGTTGGCGGACTTGAGGTTGGTCAGATCGACTCCGGACCGTTCCTTGAACTTCTCGCCCAATTGCTTTTCGAACACCTCGGGCGTAAAGCCCTTGTCGCCCTTTTCGGCGTCGTTGATGAGCGCTTGGTTGGCCCCCACCGTGACCCGACCCGAGTCCAAGAGAATCGCCAAGAGCCGGCCGGTTTCCGCGGCGTCCTGCTCCGGGCCCGCGAGTGCCACGCTCGGGGCCGATACGAGCCCGACAAGAACCATGAAGAGGATGGTGACGGGCAATCTTCCTTTCATCATTGCTGGCCTCCTTCCGAAAAGATGCTAGACGAACATGGGTCAAATGGAGCCGGCGAGTGGGGTCGAACCACCGACCTGCTGATTACGAATCAGCTGCTCTGCCACTGAGCTACGCCGGCTCGGGCGCCCACTCTAACAAGCCGTCTTGGAGAATTCAACCCCGACGCCGCGACTTGCTGAAGGGGAAGGTACCGATCGGACCGTCCGGCTCCACCTCTGGGTTCACCGCCGGCACTTGCTGCCTTTTCAGCTCAGCCGCGCCCTTGGGTACCTGCTCCCGCAGATAGGCGATGATCTCTCCTACGTCCACCCAGCCGTTGTCGTCGGCATCGCCTTGGCCTCGAATGGCCTTCAGAAAGTGATAGGTGAACAGCCCGTGCTGTTCGGCGTCCCAGGAGAGGCTGGGCCCGTTCGTGAAGGACGACCCGATAATGACGGTGCGGGTCTTGCCACCAGTCTTCCGCGCGCTCCACGGGAGCTGTCGCGCGTCACCCTTGCCGCCACCCGCCGGAAACGAGAGGTCGGCAAAGACCAGGTTCAGCCGGGACGGCAAGCGCGCCAGGACTTCCTGCAGCCGGTTCAGCGAATAGCCCCGGCGCACGAGGTCGGGCCGGCCTTCGTAGGGAATCAGGATGATGTCGGTGCCCTCCGCATTCAGGACGGCGTTGCCGACCAGATAGACGAAGACGATCCCTGACGCGTTGGCCTGGCTGGGCAGCCAGTCTTCGAAGGTGTCCTGAATATCGACCAGGAGCGCACGCTCGTCCGTCAAGACCCGCACGTTCTCGGACGGGAACCCCGCCAGTGCGGTCAAGTGCTTGGCGACGACCTCGGCATCGCGCCGGGCATGTTTCAGACGCGGGATGCTTTCCTCCCGATAGCCTCCGAGGCCGACCACCAGAGCATATGAGGTGCGACGTTCAAATCCCTGGACTCTGGCAGGAATCTGATCCACGTCAATCGAGAGCATCTCGACAGGCTCGCGTGCGCCCGCGACGGACTTGATGGACGCCACGAACCGCTTGCGGGTTGGCGGCCCATTGCCTCCAGCTTCGGTGACCTGCACCAACAGTTCCGCCTGCTGATCGGGGAAAGTGGCCGGTAGTTTCGTGGTGATCGTCGCTTTTTTTTTCTCGCCCGGTTGGATATCGCCGAGCAACGTCGGATTGACGAATTCCTTCACCAGAGCCGGTGTGCCCGAGAGCTCGACCGCCACGCCGCGGGCGACGCCCGGACCGGCGTTGGCGACCTCCACGCGGACGACGACCTTCTCACCGGCCTCCAGCACCTGATTGCGGTTCTCATCCTCCAGGGACGCCAAGAAGCTGAGGGTCGGTGCCTCTGCAGTCACTGTCGGCGGCGCACCCGTGCCCCCGCTCCCGCCAGGCCGGCCTGCGGCCATCATCTCCTTGCGAGTCCCCAAGCGAATGGCCCAGTCGCGAATCTTGACCGACTGGGTCAGGCTGTCCACCAACCGATCCGACAGTTTCTCCAATGCCTCCGTCACCGGCACCATCAACCCTTGAACCGTGCAGTTGGTGCCGTCGGTCGTCACGGTCCACTTACCTTCGCCCTTGACCGGCTCGTTGAGCAGGGTCTTGCCCTCCGCATCGACCACCGTGACCCGTAAGCGCACCAATACCTTGAGCGGGTATTCCCCGACCTCGCGTCGAGGGATGGCCAGATTCATTTCCCCGGTCTCGAGCGCGGCGCTGAACACGGCGTCCGCGGGATCTTTCGGGCTTCCCTCGAAAGTCTTCTCAAAGACCCCAGTCGCATCCGCCTTCACTTGCTCAGCGAGCCGTTCCCCCAGAGGAATCGCCTGGGGTACCCCGCACGAATCCTTATAGAACACCTGCGCATGCTTGAGGGCCTCGGGGATCTCGAGGCGGACCGTCAAAGGGATGCTGGGGGTCTTCGCCTCGTCGGATTTGAACTCCAATCGCGGGAAGACGAGCTTCTGCCCACAGCCGAGCGCGGCCACGACCGTCGCCAGCACGACGAGGCGCAAGAAAGGACGCTGGGCTGAACAGAGAAGCAGCATGTGCGCAGGTCTCCCGGAAACGATGGCGGGCGCCCGGCTGACTTGTGTCCCCGCTGCCTTATACAAGAAATGCGCGCCAATCGCAACGAAAACCCTCACGGCGGCCTCCTTGACACCCCGGAACCTGATTCGCTACCGTGCGCCCATGGCCGCTCTTGGAGGACCGTCGCTCTCCTGGTCAGACTTGGCCGCCCTCATTCGCCTCCGAAATCAAACCGGCTCCCTCCTGCTGCTCTTCCCCACTCTGTGGGCGCTGGTCCTCGCCGGTGATGGGCACCCGCCGCTTTTGCTGACCGCCATCTTCGTGGCAGGCGCGTTCGTCATGCGGAGCGCAGGGGTCACCGTCAACGATCTCTGGGACCGCGACCTGGACCGACGGGTCCAGCGCACTCGCGAGCGCCCCTTGGCGTCCGGCCGCATGCAGCCAAGAGCGGCCGTGGCCGTCTTTCTCGCGCTGATCGGGATCGCCACCGGCTTGGTCCTCCTGCTCAATCCCCTCACGATCGCCCTCGCACCAGTCGCGCTGCTCCTGGCCATCCTGTACCCGCTGGCCAAACGGATCTTGCCGCTCCCCCAGGCCATTCTGGGCATGGCGTTCGGGTGGGGCACGATCATGGCCTGGTCGGCCGTGCGCAACGAAATCGGCTGGCCAGCCGTCGGCATCTTCGTCGCCACCATCTTCTGGGCCATCGGTTACGACACGATCTACGCCCTGCAGGACCAAGAAGATGACCGGCGGGTCGGCGTGCATTCCGCCGCCCTTCTCTTCGGGCCATGGATATGGGTGGCGATTGGCAGCGCGCTGTCCGTGATGGTGGCGGTGTTAGTCCTGGTCGGCCTGGCGACGGGCCTCGCCTGGCCGTTCTACGTGACGCTCCTCCTGACGGCCGTGCTGTTCGCCTGGCAGGTGCGCCGGATCAAACGCCCGGTTGCTCCCGCCCAGGCCTTCGCCTTGTTCAAGCAGCACATCTGGGCCGGCGCGCTCATTCTCGCGGGGTTCTGGAGCGGAGTGCTGCTGCGGTAACCATACCTGTCATTCTGAGCAGAGCGAAGAATCTGCCCAAGGGATCCTTCACTTCGTTCAGGATGACGTTGTCGATCAGGAAGAGGCCGGCAGCGGCTTGTCGGGCGGCGGGGCGTTCAGCGTCTTCAGGAAAAACATGATGGCCCTGGCGTCGTCATCGCTGACGCCCAGATTCGGCATCTTGGTTCGCGGCTTCATGACTTGCGGATATTTGATCCAGCGATACACCCAGGACGAGTTTAAGCGGAACCCGGCCCGCTCCAGGGGCGGGCCGACCTCTCCCCCGCTCTGTCCGATCTTGTGACAGGCGTTGCACCCGTACTTGTTGTAATAGAGTTGCTTACCCCGCGCCCCGAGCTTGGCCTCCTCGGAGGGGGACGCCGTCACCATGGGCTTGGGGACCGGCGCGAATTTCGGGCGTTCCTTCTTAAGCGAGGCCCAGTTTGCCTTCTGCAGCTTCATCCCATGGAGCGTGCGCACAAAGGCCACCAGGGACCAGAGCTCTTCCTCCGACAGCGTATTTTTGAACGTGGGCATGGTCGGAACGGCGAATTCGTCGTCACCAATCTTGTCGCCGACCTCCGGCGTCGTGTCCTTCATATCGCGCGAGATGGTCGCAAAGATCTCCTCATCCTTCAGGGTGCTCATCTCGTCCTTGTTGGACAGGTCCTTGGGCTTGGGATCGGGCATGAGCTTCCAGTTGAAGCCCTCGCCGGACCTGCCGTGCTCGCCGTGGCAATGGGAGCAGTAATAGGCGTAGAGAGCGCGCCCCTTGGCGACGTGCTCGTTCTCGAACAGGGCGCACCCGCCCAGCCCGACCAGCACCGCCACCGCCGCGACCGCGACCGCCCTCACGCTATGCCGCCTACTCATGCCGGCTGCCCCTTCCTCACCTTGCGGATGATGACGTACTCCACCCCTGCCGCCACCACCACCGCGATGAGCCCGTAGAGGTAAATCGAATAGTTGGTCGGCGGCTCCGCATTGAAGTACCACCACGAGGTGACGGCTTTCTGCGAGCCCGACTCCTTCAGATCACCGCTTTCCAGCTTCTTGCCGTCCCAGACCGCAAACGCGATGTTCGGGAACGTGCCGAGCTGAAATTGGGCGTCGTTGGGATCGGTCGTGGTGAGCGCCCGGGTGAACACGACGCGCCACACGCCGGTGGCGTCCTGCTCGACCACTTTCGTCTCCTCGTCGAAGAGCGGTTCGCCTGTCTTGGGGTCCTTCGCCGGCTCTCCCTTGGCGTCCTTCTTGGGGATGAGCTTCCGTTCCTTGAATCGGACCTTGGTCTTCTCGTCCTTCCAAACTCCTTTCGCCTGGACATCCTGCTGGGCCTGCTTCTTCAGCGTGCCAAAGCCCTGGGCGTTCATGTCCGCGGCGCCGGGCGTATCGTTTCGCCAGTACCAGATGTTGACCGGCCCGCCTTCGACCTGCGCCATCGGCTGGCCGTGGGCAAAATGGGCCTTCTTGTCGCCGACCATGAACTCCAGCGCGGCGGCATCGGCCGGATCCTGGGTCGGGTCGGCATATTCCAAGAGGAAGGCGATCTGCTTGGTGTTGTGCACGCCGCGCACCTTGATTGATTTGACGGTGACCTGCAGAATGCGTTTCGGCCAATGGACTTGCGGCGACATCGGAAACTCGGTCGCCGGGATCGTATTCCAGCTCGGGGCCAGCGGATCCGTCGGCACCGCGCCCTGGATCAGCTTCACCCGAACGACAACGGTCTCCTGCGCCAAGACAGGCGTCCCCCACAAAACAGCGACCGCCGCAGCCAGGACGGCCAGTCGCGCGTGTGTAGAAGGCATCCCCACTATCGCTTACTCCCACGTCCGGGGCTTCTGCCCGGAACCCGCATATTCCGCCATGATGATCTTCCAGATCCACTCGTCCGGCAGCTCCACTTCCCATCGGGGCATGGCTGACTTCCACGGGTGGCCTTCCACGTTCAGCCCCACCCCGCCTTTTTTGATGCGCCAGAACAGGTAGGACTCCTGCAGTTGAGCAATCGTGCCCGGATCAACAAAATTCGCCGGAGGGGGGTTGAACCCATCGGAGGCAGGCCCGTTGCCGTTGAACTTGGGGCCGTGGCACGGCGAGCAGAACGCAGCAAAGAGGCCCTTCCCCATCATGACGTTTTCCGGCGTGTTCGGCACCGGGTTCGCCAGGCCGACGAACTCGCCCGGCGGGGCTGGATGGATGGTCCGGTTCTCAGCGGGCGGCTGCGTGCTTGGCGCAAGGTCACTGTATGTCTCCCAGCCCACCAGGAGGGGGACGAGCACCAGCACCGCGAGGCGAGCAAATTGGGCCACTCCGTTCAAACCTTCCCCGCTCAGGAAACGAAAGATGGGCCCCAGCAACGCCTCCGTGGATTCGCCGCTGAGCGTCCCATACACGACGATGCCGACGGTGGTCAGGAACAGATAGAGCCATATGAGACTCATGGGCAAGGGCGCAGTGACTAACGGCGCGACGAACTTGAACACCACGAACACCGCCACCAACAGAACAGCCCCCTTCATCGCCAATGAGGATCCTCTCATAGTTCTCCCTTCCTCGCCGTGCTTGCTGGGCCTGAGGCTTCGATCTCGGACAGCTCGATCGTCACCTCCTCGCCGGACATGTTCTGCAAAAACGCGATGACCGCCAGGATCTCATTGTTACTCAAAGCGATCGGCTTCTTGTTGATGTACGGCATCTTGGCCGGAAAGAATTTGGGCTGGCCGACGTGCTCGTAGTCCTTATAGATGTAGGCCTGCGGCTGGGTCAGGCTCTCGTAGAGGAAGTCGCGTGTCAGCTTGGCCCCAACGCCCTTCAGATCAGGACACCGACCCTCGCCGGTCCCAATCGTATGGCACAGGGCGCACTGGCCTTTGCCGAAAAAGATCTTCTGGCCGATCGAGGCCAGCTCTTTCTTGTCCTTGATGGACGTCACGTCGAACTTCTCCACAGCGGGTGGCAACGAGGCCATTTGAGGAATACTCAAGGCGACCAAGGTAAAGCCCCCTAACACGATGGATACAAAGGCAACCACACGGAGAAAGCGGGCTTGCACGAAGAGCAGGATGGCCCCCGCCAGGCCCACCACGCTCAGGCCGATAGTTTGCAGCAGTTGGACTTCGGTCATGAGAAATCTGCCTCCACGTACTTTATCGGCGTCCGGCAGCCGGCACCGGAGCACCCGCAACAGCCGGCTTCACGGGTTCCTTCACGTGGGCCTTCCCAGGAGTGCCCTCCTTCTTCTCCCCGCCGAGGGAGGCAACCCAGAAGATAAACGCAACCATCAGACAGAACAGAAAAGTATTCAGCGACATGAAGGCCGCTGCATATCCTAGCGCGGGTGAATAGGCGTATGGTGAGGTGTCTTGCATCACCCCGTATACGTGCCAGTGGACCCTTGAAGATGACCGCGCGTAGCCCATCAGGGTCATAAGCAGGATGACCATGACCGCGTTCAACACGAGGGCGTAGGCGGCCCGGGGAGGCATGATGCCCCAAACCATTTCTGTCGTCGTCTTGGCGCTTTTCAGCACCAGCGCGGTCAATGGCGTGATGGTCAGCAGCACGAACAACACGACCAGCACCTGGGTCGTGGAGAAAAAGTTGATGCGGGTGATAGCCGGCACGAAATAGCCCCAGACGCCAAGCACAACGACGACGATGGTGGCTACCCCCAAGATGACCCCTTGACCGATTTTGGCGGCCTTAGCCCAAGTGGCGGTCTCCTGCTTGCCGGCGCGCCAGTACATCACGAAGCTCATGAACGTGACCAGGATCATCACATTGACCACGGTCATCTTCGCGGACATCACGCCGAAGACGCCCAACAAGGGATGATGGGTGCCGCCCATCTTCCGCGCCTCTTCGAGGCTCGCGACCAGGGAGTGCGGGGTCATCCAGACCCCGAGACACACGAGCAAGATCACGAGCATCGTCATGATCGGCTTCCGATACTTGGCTTCGGATCCGGGGATGCGATACATGATGCCCAGCCAGAAGTAATAGTTGGCTCCGAGGAACAGAATGCCGATCAAGATGGCCTGGAGGATGAACAGCCAGGAGAGGAAGCCGCCCATCAGCGTGATCCCCATCTGCTGGTTGTACTGGTAGATCTCCCGCATCAGCCAATACCCGGCGAACGGCAACGGCAGCATTCCGAACACGCCGATGAAGTTCCCGACATATCCCATCCAGTCGTAGTGGACACGTTCCGCCTGGTTCTGGGTCATGAGATATTTCAACCCGGCATAGGCGCCGCAGATGAAGCCCCCCAGCACGACGTTGGCGATCAGGCGGTGGACGTTCACCGGCCACCACGTTGGGTTCCAAGTCGCGGCCCACGCCTTGGCCCACATGTTGCTTTCCGTGATGACAACGGGGCTGGCCTGGAAAGTCGCCCAGGAATTCGGCACGATCATGATGAAGAAAGCGAAGACGTTCAGCAGGAAGCCCAGAAACAAGTGGAGGCCCTTCTTGTCCCCCTGCATCGAGTCCCATCCGTACCAGTAGAGGTACAGCGTCGCTGTCTCCAGAAGAAACAAGACGCTGTACACGATGAAGGAAGGAAAGAACACGTCCGTGAGGTAGACCATGAGCTTCGGATAGAGTCCAAGCAGCAGGAAGAGGAGAATGCCCCCAAACAGGGCCGTCGTCGCATAGGCCGAGGTGAGCAGCTTGGTAAATTCCTTGGCCAGCGTATCGTAACGCGGATCCCTGGTCCGTACACCCACGATTTCGCAGACCCAGGCGAAGATCGGTACGCCAAGCACGAACCCTGCCAGGAGGAGGTGCTGCTGTGCGATGATCCAGATCAGATTCCGGCTGCCCAGGATGCCGGGAAGGATGTCACGGTACTCCGTCGCCGTCCCCGCTGGCGCCTCCTGCGCCCAGGCCAGGCCAAGGGGGGCAGCCACCGTGAACAGCAAGAGGACCAGCGCCGCATACACCCACACGCGTGTCCCGGGAACGGTTGCGCCGGCCTGTCGTGCCTGTCTGTTGTACGAACGCCGATGGCGCTTATACGGTTCCATGGCGAACTCTCCTTTATTTCCCTTTGCCCTTCTTCGTTTCCTTGCTCTTTTCCTTCTCAAGGGCCGCCAGCACGGCCTCGGCTTTCTCCAGGGTTGCCTCGGTCTTCTTGATGAGCTCTTCCGGCTTGACCGGCTTGGAGGCCTTCTCGGCCTGCGGGAGAGGATAATCCGGGTGGGGGGTCGGCGTCGTGACCGGCAGCAGGACCCAGAACACGATGGTGAGCGTTACGATGACCCCGGCGAATGAGACCAGCACCAATGTCGGATCGGCCGGCACGCGCGCGTAATCCCACTGACGGACACGTTCTAGCAAGCTGGCTGAACTGGCCTGCCCCGAGGTAATGACGAACCGTTTCACCCGCCACCCGAAGAGTTGCAGCCAAAGCAGCACACACACCAGCAGGACAATCGCGGTGGGAATGGTCCACAGCAGCAACTCGAGCGTGATCTGCTCGGCGATCGGAAGCGTCAGGTAGACGTTCTTGATGAGGGCGATCAATGCCGCTGCGATCTTTTGGCCGACGGCCACAGTGGTGCCTACCGCGTAATAGGCCCCGCCCAACACGGGCGCGCCCAGCACCGCCCCCTGCCACCACAAGCTCACCCCTACCGGCCCTTGGACTTCCATCCCCAGTCGCTCCAAAAAGACCGTCCGGGCCGTCAGCCCTACCGCCCAAATGTCAATCGGCACCGACACCACAAGCAGCGTGACGAGCCCCGCGCCTTCCCACGGATGCACCTGCCCCGCGAGCAGGAGAAGAGCGACGATCAGTTTGAACGGGAACCCTGTCCAGAAAGCCGACCAGGACACGGCCCAGGCCAGTTTAATGGAGGAGATGCTTTCAACGGGATGGGCCATGCCCTTAGCTCACTTCATTCCAAGAATTCACGGTTCAGGATCGCGGAAACGGTCAGGACCAGGATCCCGATCATGACTACAGTCCAGGACAGGAGTGCGACCGGCCGCTTGAAAATATTGCGTTCCGGACTCCGGTCGATGAAGGGGAGCGCGGCCAGGAGCAACAAGAACGCGCCCGGAATGGCCACCCCAGCCACGAACTGGCCGAGTTCGCCGGAAAAGACCTTCAACCGCAGCATCTGAAACAGAAAGAGGAAATACCATTCCGGCTCCGGATGGTAATCACCCGGATCCGGCGTCGCCTGCTCGAGCAATTGCACCGGTTCGATGAAGGCCAACGAGCAGATCGTGAGGAAGACGACGGCTATCGCCACGATGTCTTTCCAGACCTGGCGCGGGAAGAAGAAATCGGTCTTGGCCCTCAACTCCTCCGGTGTCCCGCGGAACGGACCGGCCGGTCCTGCCGAGCGGAAGAGAAAGAGATGGAGCCCTGCCAGCCCCATCAGGGCAGCCGGAAGAATCATGACATGGATGACGAAGAACCGGCTCAAGGTCATTTGTCCCGGCGTGGGCCCGCCTTTTAAGAACCGGGCAAGGAAATCGCCCACGATGGGAGTCTTGTCCATGATCTCGACGCCGACTGTCGTGGCCCAGTAGGCCCGTTGATCCCAGGGCAGGAGATAGCCGGTAAAGCCGAAGGCCAAGACAATCACGAAGAGCACCAACCCGACCAGCCAGATCATTTCCCGAGGTTTCTTGTAGGCGCCCCACAGAAACACCTGGGACATGTGCGCAAAGACCATGACGACCATGGCCGACGAGCCCCAGAAGTGATAGCTCAAGATGAACCACCCGTAGTCCACTTCGTGGATGATGTACTGGGTGGTGGCGTAGGCATGGTCGGCGCTGGGGATGTAATAGAACATCAAGAGCATGCCCGTGATCGCCTGCATGATGAAAATGAACAGCAGACACGAGCCGAAGACATAGGCCCAGCGCGAGCCGCCCTTGATCGGCTCGTTCATCATTTTCGCCTCGAGCGTCTTCAGATCGATCCGCTCGTCGACGAAGTCATACACCTTTTGGAGGATCCCGTTCATCTAGGCAATGCGGATCTGCTCTTTCCGCCCCGCCTTGTATTCGACATCGATAACCTCGATGTCCCCGGACGCGGAGACCTTGATCGGGAGCACGTCCAAAGGACGCGGGGCAGGCCCGTCCAGAACCGTCCCAGCGGCATCGTAGATGCTAAGATGACACGGACACAGAAAGACCTGGCCGCGCGTTTTGTGCGACCGCCACTTATAGCCGCATCCGAGGTGGGGACACTTGCCGGAGAAGACAACGTATGGGACAGTCTGCTTGTTGACCCAGATGACCTCTCCCTTTTCATCATAAAAAGGAATGTCGCCGTGCGGGTAGATCTTCTTCAGCGTCTCAGGAGTCGCCTTGATGACCCAATGGTTCTTGTCCTCTTCCCGTTGGAGTACCGAATCCTTGAAGGACTTCTTGAAGATGTACTGCACGCCGACGTCGTCCGTCCTGATCTTGCTGACGTTGCCGATCTTGATCCAGTGGTTGTCATACGGGGCATACATCGGCTTCATGATGAACCGGAGGACGGGCCAGACCAGGGGCAGGCCGATCAGGGCTCCGATGACGTTGATGAACCCGGCGAAGAAGGACCGCCGCGCGCAATTCTTCTCCAGCTCGGGGAACGGCACCAGCAACTCCCCAGGCTCCACGTGAATCCGGTTTTCGAGGTGCGGGATCTCGACCTCTTTCGAGGAGACATAATCCTGGCGCTTGAGCTCGGGGAAGCCTGAAAATTGCGCGGCGTTGCAGGTGAGCTCGACGGACTCGCCACGGATGGCGCCGATTGCACTGACCGGGACTTGCCGCTCGGTCCCGTTCGCGCGCACAACGATGTGGCTGACGTCCAGCGAGAGCGGATCGGCGATGACATGGACGATCTCGCCGACCTCCGCGTCCGCGCACCGGACCTTGGATTTGATCTTGGGTTGCAGACTGGCCATGGCGTGGGATCCGGCGATCGCTTATTTCTTGATGGGTTTAGGTGTCTGGACCGACGCGTCCTTCAACGTCGACAGATACGCCACGAGCTCGTCGATCTCCTGGTCCGACATAAGCTCCTTGTACTTGTCGGGCATCAGTTTCTTGTTGTACTCCTTCTCGAACCCTTCCGCCATCCACGCCCGGGGGTTCAGGAGTTTTTCCTTCATCTCTTCGGGCTTCATCAGGCTGCCGATGTTGTCCAACACAGGACCCCGCTTCTTGACCGACCCTTTGCCACCGATCTTGTGGCAGTTGTAACACTCTTGGAGGTCGTACTGCTCCTTGCCAAGCGCGACCAGGTTCCCGCCAACCGCAGCATGTGCGGTGCCAGCGGCCGGGCCGCCGCCCACTGAGGCTTCGATCTTCTTCGCCTCCGCGCCCCCTAACGTTTCCAGCCGTTTGAGGATGGCCTGGCTCTCGGTATTGAGTTCTTCCGTACGTTTCATCAACTCATCAATTTTGCCTTTTTCAGTCGCCGCCAACTTAGGCTTGACAATCTTCTCGATCTTTCCTTTTTCGACCATGGGGTCGTACTGCGGGAGCGCGCTGGCACCGGCGATATAGACCAGCGAGATCATCCCATAAAACCCCACCAGCCAGGCCACCGCCTTGAAGCCGCTGACGGGAGAGAGGGAAGGGGCGTCCAGCAAGATAAAGACGCCGGTCCCGAGGAAAGCATAGAGGACGAACATGACCTGAAACACCGGGGGGAAGTGGAAGAGATATCGGGCCGCGAGCCAAAGCACCACAGCCGCCACGATTCCCTGGATCCCTCTTTTGACAATCACCTCGACAAAACTTCTTTGCGCGGCCACGGTGGGTTCCCCTACTCCGCGCCGGCCACGGCCGGGACTGCCTTCGATGTCTCGGCGTGAGCCTTCCCTTTTTCCGTTCGCAGCGTCAAGATAATCGCAAAGCTCACGACGATGTAAAAGGTCAGCGTGACCCCCGTGAACACCCAACTGGAATAGGCCAGCGTGGGCGTAAAGGACTCAGGCGTGAAATCATATTGCAGGTTGAAGACGTGGAAGTACTTCCGCGTCAGCTCGCGGACCGCGCCCATCAGCGTCATCGTCCAGATCGCGCTGAAGGCCAGGAAAACGAGGACGAACTGGGCAACAAAATCGATCTTGCCCCAGACGATCCGCCCCTGACGCAAGGCACGATTGTAGAGGATGTAGTTCACGATGGTGACGAAGACCAACGTGAAGGCTGCCGCATTTTTGGCCGGCATCAGCGCCAGATCACCCCACGATATCGTCACAAAGCCCAGGCTGAGTTCCCCGTGAGGCAAGCTGAGCGAGCCGTCGTCGGGTGCCAGCGCCTGCGTCGCGACAAAGGCATGCGGCGTCATCCAGATGGCATTGCCGATGATTACCATCAGAAACGCCACCTTGACCATGGTCTGTGCTCCGACGGTCCACTTGAGGAACCTGCCGGCAATCAGAAAGAGCGCGATCCAGCAAGCTGGCAGAATAAAGGCAAACTTGTCCGGGATCGGAAACCTGGTCCAGAGCAACATGAACACCACGGGGATGCTCGCCATGAGGACCAGCGTGGTGGTCCTCATCCGGATCTGTTCCAATCCTTTGATCCGTTTCATACTCAGCCAGATGTAGTAGTTGCTGGCCAGGAAGATCAGCCCGACCATCGCCCCCTGCATCTCGAAAAACATGGAGAGCTGGTCCGCCATCATATAAGGACAAATGGACGCATCGTAGTCGCAAAGCTCGTAAGCCAGCAGGTAGCCGGCGAAAGGAAGGGCCAGCAGCGCTCCCACCCCGATCAGATTGCCCACAAACCCGAACCAATCGTAGAAGGCCCGTTCCTCGTCATTCTTGGCAGCCATATACATGTAGGCTCCGATCAGACCGGTGATGAACCCGCCGAAGACCACATTGCCGACCGTGCGGTGAATGTTCAGCGGCCACCAACTGTAGTTGTTCATCTTGTCCCACAGCGTTGCCGTGGTCTCGATGAACGTCTTGAGGTCCATGCCCCCCTCTGCAAACTTGGCCGGGGTGTTCATAAACGCCGTCGGGCCGTCGATCACGATGAGCGTGGCTAAGCCGATGATGTTCAGGAGCACTCCAAGCGCGATGTGCCGGAGCTTCTTGGGACCCTGCAAGGCGTCCCAGGTGTACCAGTAGAGATAGAGCACGATCGTCTCGAAGATAAAGAGCAGGGGATACATGACGGCGAAGACGGCGAAGAAGTGACCGATCAGCCACGCCGTTAACTGCGGGTAGGTGGCCAGCAGCACAAAAATGAAGAGGCCGCCGGTCAGTGCCGTCATGCTGTAGAGGATTACGGTGACCTTGGTGACCTCTTTGGCCAGCCGCTCGTACCGAGCATCCTGGTTTTTCCAGCCCAGAATCTCGCTGACCACCACGAAGATCGGCGCTCCCAGGATGAATGCCGCGAACAGGATATGGAGCTGGGCTACTATCCAGACAGCCCCACGGTTTCCCATGTAGGGGAACTCGTGCGCCTTGGGCTCAGGCATCTGGGCGTAGGCAACAGCCGTTCCGACGAATACGAGCCCCGCTAAGATCAGAAGGCTGCGTTGCCAGGTCTTCATAACCCTCTCGCTTCCTTTTGTGCTGTTTAACTGCGCCCCTCTATTTTCCGTCCTTTTTCGGGGCATTTTTGTTAGGCGTCGCCGCCGGAGCCTTGCCGTCACTGGCCGCTGGGGTCGCTCCGCCAGTTGCGGACGCGGCCGCTGGCGCTGGTTTCCCGAGTTCGGCCAGCGGGACCCACTCCTTCCTGGCCACATCGTAGCCCATCCCCTTGAGCCCGAAGGTCCGCTCGTAGGCCATGGCCTTCCACCGGTCCTCCTCAGGCAGCTTGGTCTTCCAGGACTTCATCTTGGTATTGGGCACCCCTTCCGAGATCCGCCAGAACCAGACACTGTCTGGGTAGAGCTTCATTCGCTCGGTCTTGCGGAAGTCCCTGGCGCCCGCCTTGACCGGCTTGCCGTCCTTGCCGTGGCAGGACGAGCAATTGACGTCGATGTTTTTGACCCCTTCGAAAATCTCTTTGCCCTCAGCGATGATCTTTTCATCAGCCCACCACCCGGCTGGCATGTGCTTGTCGGCATACTCCGGAGGAGCAGGCGGAGGGGGCTGAATTGGTCCTTCCTCTTCACCGCACCCCACAATGATGAGTCCAAAACTTCCAATGATCGTCAGGATTGCCAGGCTTGTGATCTTCATAGCTGCCCTCAAGCTCCTTTCCTCTCTGCAAATCTCTCGCATAAAAAAGACGCTTTTCTTCAGGGCGTTACGCCCCCGAAGTCAAGCGCCCGAGTCCACGTTCCTCTTCTGCTCAACGTTTCTTTCCGCGTCGTTTCGGAACCGCCTTGGCCTGCTGATGCCGGACCCAGGCGACCCCGGCACCGATCGCCGCTAAGGCCAGTATTCCTCCCAGCCCGTACAGCCAGTATGAGGACGCTTCTGTTGTCCCAGCCAATCCCCCGACTCCGGAATTCGGTGACCGTTCCGCTTCGGGGCCGAAGTTCACTTTCGCTTCTCGTTCGGTCCGCCGGTCGTTCGGATCAAACTCGGCCCGAATCTTTTTGACCTCGTCTACTCCGGATCGCTCGTCCTTGATCGAGACTTGGATGGAATCCCCCACATTGTGGTTATGCAGGTGGAGGACCACCTTGTAAAATCCGCTTCCATCTGCGTAGGTGTTGACGGGATCAACGCTCTGGTCGCGCAGGTCCCGCGCCTGCACCCGAACGTCCTTGTCCGGCTTCCCATCCTTGTCCCGCACATACCCTGAGATGGTGAACCGGTGATCGGTCTCGTGGGTGGCCCAAGCTGGGTATGGAACGATGAGTCCAACCAGACCGAAAAAAACCGCCGCGCCACCCCACGACGGTCCCGTACTCAGCACCTTGAAAATAGTCCGTCCAACTCCGTTAAAGTCCGGCCTATCTAACACAGGTGTCCACCTTTGTCAATAAAATCAGTCCGCCTCTACTCCTCCCCAAACGGGGCGGAACACAGGGCTAACCCGTAAGCTAAGAGTGTGCCTGCGAGGACGCGGCCAGCCCGAAAATGTCGGCATAGGCGGCGCCCAGCATGCTCCCGGAAACCGCCACCCCGACGGCCCCGCCCACCAGCATTCCAGTCACCACCCCGATCACCATACCCAGGTTGACCGTGAGGCCCATGTCAGGGACTGCGAAGGGCAGTTCAGCCAGGCTCACCTCCGGGAAAACACCGGAAAGTCCATAGCCGATCGGTATTCCCAGAACCCCGGTTCCGATTATGCCGCTGATGCCGATCAGGAGGAGCATCACCAGCGTCAATCCAAAGACGCCCCACCAGTGCTTGTTCACGACCCGGCGGCTGCCTTCAAGAGCCTGCCAGACCCCCACTCGCCGATCCACGATCAGCAGGTAGGAAAAGGTATAGGCAACTAACAAGTAGATGCCGGGAAAGATCAAGAAAATGAACCCGATGACAATGAGAAGAAGACCGATGATGGTACACCAGGCCAATTGAGCCGTGGTTGTCCAGTCAGGAAAGAAATCGCCGAACGCCGCGTTCCCGCCCCTGGGATGCTTCCACGTGACAATGGCCAGGCCTGCCAGCATCACGACCTGGAGCACGATGCTGATCACTTGCCCGACGACGGGCGCCAGCAGCGGAACAGCCTGGGAGGCGAACGTCAACGCCAGCGTGAACCCGAGAAACCCGACCGGATTGTCCGTAAAGGCGTCCCAGCCCTGCCGGAGGTATTCGAAGGTTTTGACGGTATAGCCGCGCGCGAGGATGTCTTCAATGTGGTGGGCGCCGGAAGCTGTGCTATCGTCGGCCATCACCGCTGCAGGCCTCTCGGGGACGGAGTGGATTACAAGTGGCCGCGGGCTTGGGCTTCCGCCGCGATGCGCGCGGCTTCCGCCTTGCGCTCCGATTCCTTCTTCTTGACCCAGGACTCCCAGGACTTCCCGGATGCGGTGTCTTCGCCGGTAAAAGCGATCGCCACGATGTTAGCGTAGGAAATCTTCATCTCGCCGGGCTGTCCCTTGGGAAAGAGCTGCAGGAACGGCGGTGAAGCCAACGCGTTGCGATTGAAAATATACCCCTTGATCTTTTGTCCGGATGTCAGTTCCAGCGTCACATCGCCGCGGTAGTCGAAGGCGAGCTCGACAGCTTCTCGCAGCTCCGCTTCGTTCGCCGGCCGGAAGATCCGACCTTCAACGGAAGGGGCACTGGTGCTGTGGGGTTGAGCGTCAGGCACAATGCGCAAACAACTAGCGGGCGGTCGGCATCAGCGTGGCCACAACGGTCCGGCCAAATCCTCGGATGGTGCTGAAGGTGTCATGCACGGCCGACGCTTCATAGCCGCAATGGACCATGCAGTCGGCGCACTTCTCGTTCCGGCCGGTCCCGTAGTTATCCCAGTTCGTGTCCTCGATGAGCTGCCTGAAGGTCGCGGTGTAGCCGTCTTGGAGGAGGTAACACGGCTTCTGCCAGCCGAATATGTTGTAGGTGGGATTGCCCCACGGCGTACACTGGTAATCCACTTTACCCATGAGGAAGTCCAGAAAGAGCGGCGACTGGTTGAACCGCCAGTGCTTCTTGGGCTTGTGCAGAATGCGCGCGAACACCTCCCGAGTCCGCTGCCGTTTGAGGAAGTTCTTCTGATCGGGCGCTTTCTCGTAACTGTACCCCGGCGAGATCATCATCCCTTCGACGCCCAGCTCCATCATTGCGTCGAAGAACTTCCTCACACGCTCGGGAGCGGCATCGTTAAACAGAGTCGTATTGGTCGTGACCCGGAACCCGCGCGCGAGGGCTGCCTTGATCGCCCGGACAGCCACGTCATAGACGCCGTCCCGGCAGACTGCCATGTCATGCTCCTCCTGGAGCCCATCCATGTGGATGCTGAACGTCAGATACTTGGACGGGGTGTAGTCGTCGAGCTTGCGCTCCATCAAAATGGCGTTTGTGCAGAGATAGACGTACTTCTTCCGCTCGACCAGCCCCTTCACGATAAGCGGCATTTCCGGGTGGATGAGCGGCTCCCCGCCGGGGACGCTCACGATCGGCGCGCCGCACTCGTCCGCGGCCGCCCAGCACTGCTCCGGCGTCAGGCGCTTGTCCAGGACGTGATCGGGGTACTGGATCTTCCCGCAGCCGGCGCACGCGAGATTGCAGCGAAACAGGGGCTCTAGCATCAGCACTAGCGGGTACCGCTTGACCCCCTTGAGCTTCTGGGCCAGCACGTACGATGCGACGGTGAACATCTGGGAGACAGGAACGGCCATCCTCGGTTCCTAGGTAACAGTTAGAGAAGGACTCTATCACCCCCGAAGCATCAGCGTCAATGCTTGCTTGTCGGAACACCCGCCGGGGTGTGATAGACTCTACCACCTATGATCGATCCGGCCAAGATCGAAGCGGGCCACGAGCTTGACAGACTGATCGCGGAAACCGTGATGGGGCTCAACCCGAGAGAGCCGATCCCGCCCTACTCCACCGACATTGCGGCCGCCTGGACGGTGGTCGAGAAGATGATCCATGAAGACGGGGTGTATTTCGGCGCGCCGCATTTCAAGCACAAACATCAGAACCTCGCCTCGCTCGGCTATCCCGAGGGCACCGAGTGCTGGTACTGCGTCATCAACACCAAGCTGTTGAACAAGGTCGTGCTCTGCGCCGACACCGCTCCTCTCGCCATCTGCCGCATCGCCCTCCTCTGGGCCCTCAACCACGGCCCGCTCGCGGCTTAGAGGGGTTGAATGAAAAGGGGGACAGGCAGCTTTTCTGAAGACAGAAAACCAGCGCGTCCCCAAACAAAGATCACTGGTAGTATTGAATCTCCGCCCCTATTTGATCGAAAGGGCCGGCTCCGCAAGCGAGGTTTGGAGGCGCCGGGCGGGATCGAACCGCCGCATCGCAGTTTTGCAGACTGCTCCCTTAGCCACTTGGGTACGGCGCCTTGTGAATGCGGATTATAACCGGATCTGGCGGTCCGGCTCAAACCTTGATGATGGGAATGTCTTTCTTCGCCGAAGCAGATTGAGCGGGAGCTGTTCCAGGTGAGGTTTCAGCCTGCCCGTCGTGGCCATTGTCCCCGTTGCCGGAGGACGCGGCCTCCCGTTCCTTGGCCATGATCTCGATCTCGGCCAGCAGCGTCTCCATCAACTCTTCCGACTTCACCTTCCGGACCAGCTTGCCTTCTTTGAACAGGATCCCGTGGCCTTCCCCGCCGGCGATGCCGATGTCGGCTTCCTTGCCCTCGCCGATCCCGTTGACGACGCAGCCAAGCACCGACACCGTCAGCGGTACGCGGACATGGCCGAGCCGCTTCTCGATCTCATTGGCCAGCTTGACGACGTCGATTTCCACACGGCCGCACGTCGGACAGGCGATGACGTTCACTCCGCGATGGCGCAGTTCGAGGGCTTTCAGGATTTCGAAGCCGACCTTAACCTCTTCCACCGGATCGGCCGCCAGCGAGACGCGGATCGTATCCCCGATCCCATCGGCCAGGAGCATCCCGATCCCGATCGCGGACTTGACGGACCCTGTTAGCAGCGTGCCCGCTTCCGTGACGCCCAGGTGCAAGGGGTAGTCGGACTGCAGGGCGAACAGGCGGTACGCGTCCACCATCAAATGCACGTCCGAGGCCTTGAGCGACACCTTCATGTTGGTGAACCCGATATCCTCCAGCGCGTGCACGGCGTTCAGGGCCGATTCCGCCAGCGCCTCGGCTGTGGGATAGCCGTACTTGGCCAGGAGTTCCCGCTCCAGCGAGCCGCCATTCACGCCGATCCGCAACGGGATGTTCCGCTCCCGCACGACCTTGACGACCTCTTCCACCTTCCACCAGGCGCCGATGTTGCCTGGGTTGATCCGCACGCAGTCCACCACCTCGGCCGCCTTTAGCGCCATGCGGTGATCGAAATGGATGTCGGCGATGATAGGAATCGTCGTCTGTTTCTTGATGGCCGGGAGCGCCTTGGCCGCCTCCGGTGTGTTGACCGTCACTCGCGCGATCTCGCAGCCGGCCAGCTCCAACTGGTGGATCTGCTCGACGGTGGCCTTCACGTCGGCGGTGTCGGGTGTCGTCATCGATTGGACCACGATCGGGGCCCCGCCCCCAATGGGGACGTTCCCCACTCGGATCTGTCTCGTCTTGCGTCGCTTGATGAACATGCCTACCGACGCTCCACTCCCAGAATCGTCATCGTGTAGAGAGCTTTGGCTTCCTCATACATGCCGTCCGCCGTCAGCCCGCACTGCACGCGCAGGAGGTCTTGCGGCCCCTGCTCGATGTACTTGTCAGGCAGCCCCAGCACTTTGGTCGGCATGTGCACAATCCCCTGGTCCGACAGCGCCTCCAGCACCGCCGAACCGAATCCGCCCATGCGGCAGCCTTCTTCCACCGTCACCATGCACTTCGCCTGACGAGCCACCTGCGCGATCAATGCATGATCGAGCGGCTTGACGAACCGAGCGTTGACGACGGCGGCTGAGATCCCCTCGTCCGCCAGCCGCTCGGCCGCCTCCAGCGCCGGAAGGACCGTGATGCCAATGGCGACCAACGCCACATCATATCCCTCCCGCAGCAGTTCCGCCCGGCCGATCGGCAGCGCCTTGGGCTCGGCGTCCATGGGCACGCCCCACGCGCTCCCGCGGGAGTACCGCACGGAGGCCGGCCCTTCGTAGCTCAGGCACGTCTTCACCATGTGCTGCAGCTCGTTCTCGTCCTTGGGCGCCATCACCACCATGTTCGGCACATGTCGCAGGTAGGCGTAATCGAAGGCCCCGTGGTGAGTCGTCCCGTCCTCGGCTACCAACCCGCCTCGATCGATCAGGATCGTCACCGGCAAGTTCTGGGTCGCCACGTCGTGCACCACCTGATCGAAAGCGCGCTGAAGGAAGGTGGAATACATCGCCACGACCGGCCGCGCGCCCTGCGTCGCCAAGCCAGCCGCGAAGGTCAGCGCGTGTTGCTCGGCGATGCCCACGTCGTGAAACCGGTCCGGGAACTCCTTTTGGAAGGCGGTCAACCCCGTCCCTTCGCACATGGCCGCCGTGATGGCGACAATGCGCCGGTCTTCGCGAGCCAGCCGGCACAGCGTCTTGATGGCCACCGCCGTATAGGACGGCTTCGTGCTGGACTTGGCGGGCTGGCCCGTGTCTCGAATGAACGGCGAACAGGCGTGGAACCAGACCGGGTCCTTCATGGCCGGCTCATACCCCCTGCCTTTCTTGGTGATCACGTGAAGCAGCGTCGGCCTTTTCAGTTTGAGCACGTTTTCGAGGGTCGACAGGAGATGCTCAAAGTTGTGTCCGTCGATCGGCCCGACGTACCGGAAGCCCAGTTCCTCGAAGAGAACGCCGGGAAGCACCAGGCCCTTGGCCAATTCCTCGGCCCGGTGGGCGAGCCGTGTCAGTTGATCGCCGACCCGCGGGATCGCCTTGAGCAGGTGCTTAGCTTCCTCCCGAATATGGGTAGCGAAGTCGCCGGTGAAGGTGCGATTTAAATAGGCCGAGAGCGACCCCACGTTCCTGGAGATGGACATCTGGTTGTCGTTGAGAATGACCAGCAGGTCCTTCTGCAGGCCGCCGACGTGCTGCATGGCTTCCAAGGTCATGCCGGAGGTCATCGCCCCGTCGCCCACGACGCAGACCACCTTGTGGTGCTGCCCCGCAAGGTCCCGCGCCACCGCCATGCCGATCGCCGCCGACACTCCGGTGCCGGCGTGCCCCGCGTTGAACGTGTCGTAGATGCTCTCCTCGCGCTTGCAGAAGCCGCTGAGCCCACCGTACTGCCGCAACGTGTGGAAGTGCTCGCGCCGACCCGTCAGCAGCTTATGCGCGTAGGCCTGATTGCTGGTGTCCCACACGATCTTGTCCTTGGGCGTGTCAAGCAGGTAGTGCAACGCCAACGTGAGCTCCACCACACCAAGGTTCGAGGCCAGATGTCCCCCGACAGCGGATGCCACCGAGATGATCTGCTCGCGGATCTCCTCGGCCAACACAGGCAGTTGCTCAACCGACACCCGCTTCAAATCGGCCGGGCTGTCAATCGTCTTTAATATGGACATCTCTTAAAAACCCTCCGAAAATCGAGCCATTTTCACACAGCAATGCCTGAGAGTCAAGGAACCCGCTCGCTGGAGCGCGGCCAAAACACCGAGATTCCGGCGTAGGCAAGGGTCGAATTCAGTCCGAGATTGCGGTGGCCGAAATCTGCATTCGAGATGTGATGGAAACGAACGCCGATCGTCAGTGCTACCCTCTCCGTCGCGAAGTAGTGGAGGCCTGGACCGCTCTCCGTGACGAAGTTAAACTGTGTACTTTGCTCCGGAATACGCGGAGCCAGGTTTGTCCAAAGCATGCCCAGCCCGACATCCCAATAGGGCATCCACCGCCCGAACGAGAGGAAATTGTATTTAAACACGAGGGAGCCGCCGGCTGCTGAAGCTCCAAATGGCTTGAAATAGTGCGCGTATAACGGTTCAAAAAGGAGTTCCAAGTTCCCCGCGAAGAACCCTTTGCCTACCTCGGGGGTCAGCACCATTCCGATTCGTGGAAGGACATAGAGGGCGCTGCGGTTGCTCGAGACAGAAGTGAACGTGTCGTTCCCTTGGAGATACCCTGTCACCAATCCAGCCTCGATCGTGCCAGCGCGCACGATCGTGTGGGCCTGTGGTGAATCCTCCGCTTGGGCATCAGGAGCGAAGGCCATCGCCGATCCAACGAGCAGCACCCACGCCAGCAGCAGCCGTCTCATTTCTGCTCCTTTCGCTTTGCTTGGCCCGTGCTAGAAGGGAAAGTCCAGCCCCGCGAAGACGGCTTGCCCCTCATTGCCCGTCGCAAAATCCACCCGGCCCACCACATTGGGACGTGAGATCGCCCGAAACCCGATCCCGGGGTTGGCTTCGTACTGGGAGAAGGCCCTGTATCGGAACGTGTTGGCCACCTTGCCAACATCGAGGAAAGGCGCCGTCTCCACTTCGGCTATGGTTCCGAAGATCCGCAAGTGAAACAATTGAATCCGCTCTTCAAAGTTGAAGACGAGGGAGTGATTGTCAACGAACCGGCCCACGCCGAAGGCGCGCAAGGTGTTCTGCCCCCCCAAACTGCTCCGCTCGAAGAAGGGAACTGCATCGCCGCCGACCGTGGCTTCCAGCCTGCCTCGAAAGACGAAGGTGTACTGCTTGGTGGCGTTCGGAAGCAGCACCCGGTATTCAATACCATACCGACTGAATATCGTATTCGTACTGGCCGTGAGGGTCTGCGCCAGCTCCGCAAACATCGAAAAGTAGTGACCGATCGTGGGTGTTACCGTGTCGTCTCGTGTGTCGTTCAAGTACGCCAGCTTGTGGCCCCACACCGTCCCCCCGCCCGTCCCCTTGATCGCGGGAAACACCAACTGCGTGAAGGGGATGTCCGGCACCGCGCCCGGCTGGATCTCGACGTTCCGGAGCCGCTCTGTCCAGAGCACCCGCTCGTTCGGTCCGATGTAGAGCCCTGTCGTGATATGACCGAGCAACTCGCGGTCGGTGTAGTTGGTCTCCTGGGCCGGCGAGGTCTGGCTGCCGATGCCGAAGAACCGCGCCGTCGCGTTCTTGAAGAACCCGACATTCGTCTCCAGGCTGAAGCGGCCCCCCAGCAGGAAGAGATTCCGATAGCTGTAGAGGAATTTCCGCTCGGTCTTCTCTGTGTACGATGCAATGAGTTTGTATTCCTCGCCCCGAGTCGGATATTGATAGATATTCATCACCGCACGCGAGCCGACGAACTCGTTGTGGATGAACATCGGCGCGATGATCTGGGTGATGCGCTGCTCTTCGTCTGCGAAAATGTACGGGACGATCACCCCGACGTCCACGCCGTCGTTCTTCGACGTCGCGACGGCCGGAATCACAAAATAGGATCGCTCTTCGGCGGATGCCGGAAATGGGGACAGCAGAGCCGGTGCCATGGCGCACAGCATCACGAGCCCGGCACGGCGAAGGCGACGTGCCACCTGATCTCATCGGCTCCGGGCCGAATCGTCGCCGGCAGGGCCAGGGGCTTTGATGTGTTCCGCCTTCTCCCGAAGCTGCTTGGTCAGCGCGGTAAACGAATCCTTGCGGAGGATTCTTTTGAACTGTTCGCGATAGTTCTGGACGAGGCCGGTGCCCTCCACCACCACATCATAGACGCGCCAGTCCCCCGATGCCATCTCCATCTTATAGATGATGTCCAGCGCAGTTTTGCCGTTGTCGATCTTCGTATAGACTTCCGCGTACTCGCCATCGACGATCTCTTTGGGGTATTGGATCTTCTCCCCGGTGTAATTCTCGATTTTTCCTAAATACGAGTTGGCCAGGAGGGTCTGGAAGGAGGCTGCAAAATCCTTTTGCTCCTCCGGCGTTCGTTTGTTCCACTCGGCTCCCAGGGCCCGCCGTGACATTTCGAGAAAATTGAACCTCTGGGCGATCGTCCGCTCAAGCAGCTTCCGTCGCTCTTCCTTCTTCTCGGGTTTCTTCCACGCCGGGTCCTCGAGAATACGAACCACCTCATCGACGGACTTCCTGACCGCATCTGTGGGAGACCCTGCCCATGCCGTCTCGCCGAGCATCCCTCCCCCGACCAAACCACCGATCAGGAGAGCAACCCAGAAATCTTTACACCGTTGCATGACGTCTCTCCTCTTGCACTGTCAGCATGGCAGAACGGACGACAGACTCACTTGACGTTGCCATGAATAAACTCTCCGATCAGCGATTCCAGATCCACACCCGATTCCGTGTCACGGATCTTGCTTCCCGGCGGCAGCTCTTTCTGCGACCCGCCGGGCGAGATCGCCACGTACTTGTCGCCGATCAGCCCGCGTGTCTTGATCGACGCGATGGCATCGCCATAAATCTTCACGCCAGGATGGAGAGACAACACCACGAGCGCCCGGTCGTCCTTCAGCCCGATTCGCTTCACTTGGCCGACCTGCACCCCAGCGATCTCCACGGTCGCGCCCGTCTTGAGCCCCGCGACGGAATCGAATTCCGCTTGGACCTCAATCTGATTCCCACCCCCGATGACTTCGAGCTTGCCGAGCTTGACCGCCATGTACGTCAAGGCGGCGAGGCCGACCAGGACGAAGACCCCGACGATGAGTTCTAGTTTCGTGTCATGCATGGGTACCGGGCCTCCTGGACTCACCCGGAGGTGACAACTTCGGGCCTAGGCCCGACATTAATGAACTCCCGCACGGCGGGATGCCGGGTCCGCTGGAACTCTTCCGCCAGCGCCATCTCGACGATCACCCCGTCCAACAGCATCGCGACGTAATCCGAGATACCGAAGATTTCTGGGATCTCGTGGCTCACCATGACGGCCGTGAACCTGAACTTCCGCTGAGTCTCGACGATCAGTTCATGGATGGTTCGTGCCAGGAGGGGATCCAGGCCGGTGGTGGGCTCGTCAAACAGGATGATCTCCGGCCCCATGACGAGCGCGCGGGCCAACCCGGCCCGCTTGCGCATGCCGCCGCTGAGCTCCGCGGGGAATTTGTGGCCCATGCCCGTGAGTCCGACCGCCTCCAGCATCTCAAGGACCTTCCGTTCGATCTCCGCTTCTTTCATTTTCGTCTTCTCGCGCAAAGGAAAGGCAACGTTTTCAAAAACGTTGAGCGAGTCGAACAGCGCCGCGCTCTGGAACAGCATCGCGAATTTCTTCCGCACTTCGTTGAGCTCGCGCGAGCACAGCCTGGTGATATCGATCTCGTCCACCAGCACCTGCCCGTGATCCGGCTTCAGCAGCCCGATCATGTGCTTGAGCAACACACTCTTGCCGCCGCCGCTCTTGCCGATCACCGTGGTGACCTTCCCTCGGGGAATCTCCAAGTTGACTCCTTGCAGGACAGGCTGTCCCCCGAGCGTCTTTTTCACCCCCACGAGGCGAATCACCGGCTTAGATTCCTCCTTACTTTTCATCAGAGCGCCTGCGACGTTCTCACATTAAGACCGAGGTCACAAAATAGTCCCAGATGAGGATGAGCACGGAGGACAGCACCACCGCCTCGGTCGTGGCGGTTCCCAATCCTTCGGCGCTCATCGTTGTATTGTACCCTTTATACGTACAGACCCAGGACACGATCACGCCGAAGCTGATGGCCTTGAGAAATCCGCCGTAGACGTCCTTCCACTCCACGCTGGATTCCATCGAGCTGGTATAGGCGCCCGAACTCACCCCCAAAAGTTCGACGCCGACCAGATAGCCGCCGTAAATGCCGATGAGGTCGAAGATCGAGCAGAGCATGGGCATGATGAGAACGCTGGCCAGCACTTTGGGCGCGATCAGGTACTGCATGGGGTTGACCGCCATCGTGTCCAACGCGTCGATCTGCTCGGTGATGCGCATGATGCCGATCTCCGCCGTCATGGCAGAGCCCGCCCGCCCCGTCACCATCAGCGCCGACAGCACCGGCCCTAGTTCGCGAATGATGCTCAGGGCCACAGCCGAGCCCAGCCACCCTTCCGCGCCGAACTTCCGCAGCGAATAGTACCCCTGCAGCCCCAACACCATCCCGGTAAAGGCGCCCGTCAGCACGATCACGAAGAGGGATTTCACTCCGATGAAGTGGATCTGCTTCAGCACCTGCAGGAACCGGAAGGGGGGCCGCACCATCCAGGCCACCGTGCTGATCAGGAAGACCATCATGCGGCCCATCTCGCCGACGAGCCCCAAGGCGTTCCGACCGAATCCGGCGACAGCAGCAGCGACCATCAGTGCGCTCCCATCGTCAAGGTCGCTTCCGCATCAGGAGGCGGAAGCTGCGACTCGAGAACGAGGACCAACGCGCAGAAGAACCTTCTCAGACTTTCCGAGGCCTGATCCGCATGGCGTTTCATCTCATAGAGTCCATAAAGAATGGACGGGTGCTGCACTACCTTGAGAAGACAGCGAAATGACCCGAACGGTGAGAACCACAGGTTGAAATCCATCGGCAGATCGTCTCCGACACGATCTGATATGGCGCGAACCACGAGAAACGGGATGCCGGCCGTGATGGCCACTTTGGCGATAACGGCACTCTCCATATCGACCGCAACGGCTCCGCTGACTCCTCCGAGCGCCCGCTTCTCACTAGCTCGCCAAAGCACGTTTTTCACGGTAACAACGGGTCCCTGAGTCCATCCTATCCCAGCATTACGGGCAGCCACCCTTGCGCTCCCGAGCAAATCAGGGTTCGCCTGAATCGCCGCATGCGATTCTTCCGCAGTCCAATCAATGGCATTGGTGCCGAGGATAACTTCTCCCACAGCCGCAACCCCAAGAGCGCCCGCATACCCTGTCAAGATCAGCGCATCCGGCGCGAGTGCGAGCAAAGCCATCTCACTGGCCTTCCGCGCGCGTTCGGGACCAACACCAGCCTCAATCAGATGGAGTTCTAAACCACCAACCTGCCCGACTTGATGGGGGAACGATCCAAGGCGGTCACGTTGTCTCTGAGCGAACAGGCCGAACACATTCTCAACTGGCGCCAACTCGCGCGCGGAAGCGGCCAGGACGGCGAGGCGTCGCATCGGCTACGCCTCGAAGCGGAAACGGCCGTGCTGACGATTCTGCTCCAGGATCTCGTCCGCGCGGCTGTGCCCGCGCGCCTTGAGCGACCGGTACATGGACAAGGCCCAGAGGGGGAAGTACTGGCAGTAGCCGTGATAGCGCAGATAGAAGACGCGAGGAAACCCCGTGCCGGTGTGCTTGCGTTCAGGCCAGTATCCTTGCGCGTCCTGCTGCCGGAGCAGGTAGTTCACGCCGCGCAACACGCTGAGCGAGTCCACTTCGCCGGCGCAGAGGAGCGCGAGCAGCGCCCACGCGGACTGGGACGGCGTGCTTTCGCCCACCCCATGCGCGTCGGCCTCGGCGTATGAGAGACAGGACTCGCCCCACCCGCCGTCCGGATTCTGTTTTGAGACGAGCCACGCCACCGCCCGGCGGACGTACTCGGCCTCCATGTCCTCGCCGATCGCGTTCAATCCGGCGAGCACGGACCAGGTCCCATAGACGTAATTGACGCCCCACCGCCCGTACCAGGACCCGTCGGCCTCCTGGTTCTTCCGCAGAAAGCGCAACGCCCGCACGGCCGCTGGGTGCTTCATGTCGAACCCCAGCGACCCTAGCATTTCCAGTTCGCGCCCCGCGAGGTCGGCCGTGCTGGGATCGAGCAGCGCCCGGTGGTCGGCGAAGGGAATCTGGTTCAAGAACATTTTGTTGTTGTCCTTGTCATACGCACCCCAGCCGCCGTCGCTGCCCTGCATGGCTAGCGTCCAGCGCATCCCACGCCGCATGCCGTCACGCTGGGCGTCCCATTCCGGCATCTTGATCTTCGAGAGCGCCATCACCACCACGGCCGTATCGTCGTTGTCCGGATAGAACTCGTTCTCGAACTGGAACGACCATCCGCCCGGCTCGGCCTTCGGCGACGATACGATCCAGTCGCCGACCTTCCGGCACTGCCGGGAGAGGGTCCAGCGGGCGGCCTTCACCAGCGCCGGGTGATCTTGCGGAAGCCCGCTCTCGATCAGGGCGTTGATGGTCAAGGGGGTGTCCCAGACGGGAGAAAAGCAGGGTTGCAGGTGCATGGCGTCCCCTTCGTAAACCTCCAGCGCCTCGATCTCGTGCAAGGCCTTGCGCACCAGAAGATGATCCACCGCGTACCCCAGGCATCGCAACGCCACGACCGAGTTCGCCATCGCCGGATAGATGGCTCCCAACCCGCCGTCACCCTCCATCCGCTCGATCATCCACTGCGCGGCGCGGGCGACGGCTTTCTTGCGGAGTCCCTGCGGGACGACCCGATCGTAGATTCTTAGGATGCCATCCAGCGTGATGAAAAAGTTGCGCCACGTGAACCGGCGGGGATCCTTGCGGAAGGGGGGCTCGCTTCGGAAGTCAACCCACTCGCGGGCTGGGTAGTACAGCTCGTCGATGCCCTGCTCTTTCGGAATCCGACAGACAGGCTTGTAGTGGAAGATGATCAGCAACGGGGTCAGCACCGTCCGGGACCAATAGGAGAGAGCGTACAGACTGAAGATGAACCGGGGCGGCAGCAGGACGATCTCCGCCGGCATCGACGGGATCCCGCGCCAGTCGTACTGATCGAAAAGCGCCAGCGCGATCTTGGTGAACACGTTCGCTCCAACGACGCCGCCTTTGCTCAGGATCATCGTGCGGGCCTTCTCCATGAAGGGCTCGGTGGCCGACACGCCGCAGAGCTTCAACGCGAAGTAGGCTTTCACCGACGCGCTGATCTCGGGCGGCCCGCCATAGTAGATCGGCCACCCGCCTTCAGGCACCTGGGCGTCAATCAGGTAGCGAACGGCCTTTCGCTCTTTCTCCGGATCCGCGAAGTCCAGGAACCGGCACAGCATGAGGTACTCGGCAGTCAGCGTCGTGTCGGCTTCCAGTTCGTGGAGCCAGTACCCTGCCTCCGTCTGGCCCCGCAACAGCCACTGCTGGCTTCGCTTAATGGCCTCGTCAACGGCATCGCCTTTGTGAGCCACGCCCTGGCCGGAAACCTGTCCCGGGTCGTGAGGCCGCTGGACGGCCTGAGCAGACAGAAAGAATTTGGGATTGCCGCCGACAAGCCGGAGGAGCCGCTTAGCCTTCTGCCGGGCCTGTTGCTGAACTCGCTCCGGCGCCACAGACAAAATTTTCTCGGACCAGTTGGTCAAGAAACCGAGCAACCGCTTCATGATGTCCTTGGGTTGAGCGTGATTAGAATCGTCCGCCTAAAGGCTTCTGAGGAAGGCCAATGGCGGCGCATTGAGGGGCCAGTATATAGCAAACGGGCCACGGAGTGTCAAGCGCAAGTCCGACGGAACCGTCTTAAATTTCAGAGGCTTTCTGCCTTGGTGCACTGTCGCTTGCTCTTCCCTTGACAAGCTCGCTCCGGCGGGTGTTTTATCGTATCCGGTGGGAGACACAATGGCCAAAGACTTCTATTCAACTCTCGGGGTCACACGCTCGGAAAGCCTGCGCGGCATTCGAGAGGCGTTTCGGAAATTAGCCAAGCGCTACCACCCGGATCATGCGGGCCAACAAGGCACGCCGAAGTTCCGGGAAATCCTGAATGCGTATGCGGTCCTGTCCGATCCAGAGAAGCGGAAGCGCTATAACGAAAGCCTCGCTCGGCGTTCCTCAGATTCAGAACCGATCATCGTCACCAGAAGATCATCGTCGAGAACCCGCCCTCCGCACTTCGGCCCGATTCCTCAGGAGCCCCTCTTCCGACACTTCTCGCCTGAATCGTTCTTCGGCCCCGGCTGGCAAGGACCGGCGTTCGACAGCCTCGACTTTGAAGTGTCGCTCTCCCCAGCCGATGCGGCAGAAGGCGCGACCGTCTGGCTGCGCCTGCCGATCCGCTATCTGTGTCCGGCGTGCAGCGGGACGGGGGAGCAGTGGCCCTTCCCCTGCGGCTTCTGCCAGCAGAACGGGGTGATACATCACGAACGCGAGTTTCGCGTCCAACTTCCACCCGGCCTTCCGTACCGCATGGTCGTCGAGATACCAGCCGGCAGGCTGGGCACCCACTACTGCGTGCGACTCTTCGTGTCGGTCAACGCTCCCGATTGAAAGGAAGAAGAGAGACGAAGTTAGATGTGACGCCCCGTGTAGAGGTTCACGATGGCTCGCTCAAGCCGTTCCATTTCCCTCTCTTGGATGCGGACAAACTCCACCCCAACCGACTTGTCCACAATGCGTCGAACCGCTGCAGCTTCAATCTCAAACAGCGGTTGACCGTCAGACTTATGGATCCTGAGACGCAGCAGCTCGCCGTGCGGGATCGGGGTGAGAGCCTCTATCGTGCACCCCAGTCGAGACAGGTTGACCACGGTTCCTTCACCTGACACCTGATTGCCGGAGAAAGTCAGTTGGAACCGAACCGGAATCCGTACATACTCGCGACGGCCGTAGTAGCTGATGAAGCGGTCCCACCACCATTGAAAGGCGTGAAATCGGTGAGTACAGAGTTGGCAGCGAAAGGGATAGATGCAGAAGATGCTCGAAAGAGCCTCGATCCAGCCCTGTCGTGGAGACTGTTGAACCAGGTTCTTTCTACACCTAGGACAATGCCGCAGCCCCATCGGTGATCCTCCATGACCGTCGTGTGTTGGCCGTTCTCGAAGTCAGATCCAGAATAGCGCAGGCCGACAAGTTTGGAAAGATAGGATCGTTGTCCCGCATACGGCTGGAGCGCGACGGCTAGTACGTCGGCGCAAGGAGCTTGTTGAGGCGGACGGAGATCATGGAAGAGACGCCGGGCTCTTCCATCGTGACCCCGTAGAGCGCGTCCGCCATTTCCATCGTCTGCTTGCAGTGCGTGATGACGATGAACTGGGTCCGCGCGGCCAGTTCGCGCAGCACCCGAGTGAATCGCAGGGTGTTCTCCTCGTCCAGTGGCGCGTCAATCTCATCGAGGACGCAGAACGGCGTGGGGCGGATCAGAAAGCTCGCGAAGATGAGCGCCATCGCGGTCAGCGCCCGCTCCCCACCCGACAGCATCGCGATGTTCTTCAGCCGCTTGCCGGGAGGCTGAGCCACGATGTCCACGCCCGGCTCGTTCGTTTCCTCATCCTCCATCAGAATCAGCTCGGCCCGTCCACCTCCGAAGAACGTCTGGAACATCTCGTTGAACTTCCCCCGGAGGTTCTGGAATGTCTCCATGAATAAGTGTCTTGTGGTGCGGTTAATGCGGGCGATGATGGATTTCAGCGAGGCGATGGACTGCGTCAGGTCTTGCTCCTGCGCCGTCAGGAAACGGAGGCGCTCCTCCATCTCGCGATGCTCATCGATGGCCATCACGTTGACGGGCCCCAATTCGGATAGCCGTCGGCGCCGCTGTGTCAGAACGTCCTTGATCGTTTCAATCTTCTCCGCGTCGGGCTTGCCGACTTCGGCCACAGCCCCCTCGAAACTGAGGGCATAGGTGCCCGTCAGCATCGCCTCGAAGCCTTCCAGCCGGGTCTGGGCCTCCACGCGGCGCAGGCGGATCGTCTCTTGCTGTTTGTGCAGTTCGCCCAGGGCATGCCGAAGCCGCGTCCACTCGGCTTCGAGCGCGCGGACCTGGGCGACGCGGCCCGTCTGCGATTCCTGAGCCCCCACCAGCCGCTGTCGGACGTCCCGGATGGCCGCGTCGAGAGCGGGCACGCTCGCCTCGACCTGGCGACGCTCGTCCAGAGCGGCAGTCCCGGCGCCTTTTAGCTTGAGTCTCTCCGTCTCCAACTCAGAAAGCCGGCTGTCACGGAGCGCCGTGGCTGCATCGAGGCGCGCCTTCTCGTTCCGCGCCTGGTCGAGACGATCCTGCAGCCCGGCGACCTCCACGCGAAGATCGGCCGCAGCCGCCTGTCGCCTCTCGACCTCCGCCTGAGCGGCAGTGACCGCGTCCTGTTGCACCAGCAAGGACTGTTCGGTCTTGGCTCGTTCGCGATCCAGGCAGTGGAGGTCATCCGCGGCCGCCTGCTCGGCACCGGCCAAGGTAGCCAGTTCGGCCTCAGCCTCCTCCCGCTCGGATTGGAACAGTGCGATCGTCTGATTCCATCGGGCGACGTCCTGCTCGCCCCGCTGCTCATCCTTCCGTTCGCCGACCAACGCCATCTCCACCGTGTGGATCTCCGCTTCCAGCGACTCCACCCGTTTCGCCTTCGTGATCATGACGGCCTGGAATGCGTCCCGTTTCGTCTGCGTGGCGTGCAGCTCCTGCTCCAGTTCTTTCATCCGCGCAGTCAGATCCCGGAGTTCGCGCTCGCGGCTCATGGCCCCTGCCACCACACCCGCCGGGCCTCCACTGACGATACCGTCAGGTGTGAGGACTTCGCCGCCCAGCGTCACCAGCAACGCCTGCCGGTCCTCCGTCATGGACTGCCACAGGCCAAGCGCCTGCTCCAGTGCCTCCACCACCACCACGCCAGCCAGCAGATGGGCGACGAGATCCTCATGCCCCACGCGCGGGGTCACCAGATCCTGCGCCGGCCCCACAACACCGGCACCCTTCCAGCGCGCGGATGCACGTGCCCCCCAAACGCGCGGCCGCTTGGGCACGAACGTCCCGCCGGGCGCTCCCTGCGCCTTCAGCACCTGGAGCACTTTGACGGCCTCCGACGGTCCCTCGACGAGCCGGCCCAACAGGCGATGGCCCAGGACCGCCTCGATGGCACGCTCATAGACTTGAGGAACGGAGAGAACCTGGGCCACGGTGCCTTTCAGGTTGGCTGCAGCGCCGGACCCCCCTCCCACCGCATCGTGCGTCACCGCTTGCAGGACCTTCTGACGGGCGACCGCCCCTGCGTTTTCTTCCTGCAGACGAGCCAGCCGTTGCTCAGCCTCGTCAAGCTGGCCCCGGACGCGCACGACTTCCTCCGCGAAACCCGCTCGGGCGCTTTGGGCCTTCGCCAGTTGCGCTTCAAGCTTTCGGCGCCGCTCGATACAGGCCGCGAGCACAGTCGCGGCCAATTCTAGCTTCGAAGCGGCCTGGAACCGCTCCTGTTCCACACGCTCGATCCGACGACGGAGTTCCGCCGCGCGAGCCCGATCGCTGGCCAGCCGATTGTTCGAGTCGGTGGCGGCTATCGCCTGATCCATGACGGCCTTCCGCGCGGCATCGAGCGTGGCCTGGTTGCCGTGATGGCGCCGCACAGCTTCGGCCAGCACCGCCTCGGACTCCGTGGCCACACCGGTCCGGAGAGCGAGTTCCTTGGTCAACTGCGCGATGCGGGCGCTGAGTCGGGCGAGGTGATCGGTCGATTCCTGCTGTTCTTGCGTGAGTCGCTCGATATCGGCCTGCACACGGGCCCGCTGCTCGTCGAGCAGGGACGCGCGCTGGGCCAGCAACTCGAGCGTGGCGACGGCCTGCGCCAACTTCGCTTCCTCCTGAGCGACCTGCTCGCGCAGCCTGGTCAGCATCGCCTCCCCCTCCGTCATACCGAGTTGGTGAGTCTCCACCTCGTTCGCAAGGCGCGCGACCGCAGCGGCGTCGGCGCTTTCACGCAGGGCGAACTCGCTTAGGAGGCGGTCGGCTTCCTCGCGCTCGTGGAGCACCGCCCGGTAATCGTGGACAAGGACGGTGAGCTCGAGACGCCGGACATCCTGCCGGAGCGCCTGAAACTGTTCGGCCGCCCTCGCCTGCCGTTCCAGGGCTGCCAGTTGGCGCCTGACCTCATTAATAATGTCGCGGACTCTCAACAGATTTTGGTTGGTGGCCTCCAGCTTCCGCAATGCCTCGGCCTTTTGTTTCTTGTAGCGGATGATCCCGGCTGTCTCTTCGATCAACTCGCGCCGCTCGACCGGCGACGCCTTCAGCACACGATCAATCCGGCCCTGCTCGATGGCCGTATGCCCTTTGCTGCCAGCGCGCGTGTCGAGCAACAGGCTGCGGATGTCTTTCAAGCGGCAGGGCGCCTTATTGATGAAGTACTCGCTCGCGCCGTCGCGGAACAGCCGGCGCGTCACCATCACTTCTTGACATTCCCCGAGCGCAAATGGCAGTGGCGCGGCCTCGCCATCGCCGTTACCGTTGCCGTGTGATGTTCCATCAACATTGCCAAGGATGAGGGAGACTTCAGTCATGCCGAGAGGCTGGCGGGTCTCGGTCCCGTTGAAGATGACGTCCTCCATCCGTTCGCTGCGCAGGGCCTTGGTACTCTGCTCGCCTAGGACCCAGAGAACCGCATCGAGGATGTTGCTCTTGCCAACCCCGTTGGGCCCGACGACGGCCGTGATCCCGGGCTGGAAGATCACCTGAGCCTCCACGAAGGACTTAAACCCTTGCATCTCCAACCGCATCAAATACATGGGCTTCCTTCTTTACCTAGGGGCGCTATCCATAGCAGTCGCCCTTGGAGGAAAGCCTCTACCATATCTTGTAGGGAAATGCAAATGAAAACACAGCCTAATGGGGCAGCGCAGTCACGATACCGGACTTGTTGCCGGGTAGCCAGTGTGTTAGGTACAACCGTGATGGGCCGCCCCTTTCGACTCGCCTCGCTCGTGCTCGCCGGATTGCTGGGCGCCGGTCTGGCTGAGACACTGCCGGCTGAAGAGCGTGCCCAGCCATTTCACGAATGGCAGATTCTTGAAGTGAAGGCCGACCGACCGGTCAGTTTCACGGATCTGCTCACCGACCTTGTGACCGCGGACGTGATCTACATTGGCGAGGAGCACAGCCATCGCTCGCATATTGAAGCCGCCCTGCGCATCCTGCAGGCGCTCGTCGACCGCAACCAGAAGCCGGCGCTGGGCCTGGAGATGTTCGGGTGGGATGGGCAGGCCGGTCTGGATCACTATTTGGCGGACCCGGACATGGCGCCCGATCTGTTTCTCCAAGAAGCTCACTGGAAGGAGAACTGGGGCGGCGCTTACAACGACTATGCGCCGCTTGTCGACTTCGCCCGCTCCCACCACCTGCCCGTGCTCGCCTTGAACCCGCCCAAGCCGCTCGTGCGCCGGGTGGCGAAGGAAGGCATCCTGCGCGCCTTGAAGGATCCCGAGATGCTGCGTTGGCAGATGCGCGATGAAGTCCTTTCCGACGAACCCGCGTATCGCGAGATCATGGTGTCACAGCTCCGCGCCTGCCACAGCGGCCTCTCCGAAGAAGCCTACCAGCGCATGTACGAGGCCGCCGTGTTTCGGGATGAAGGCATGGCGAAGACGATCTCCGACTATCTTAGCCGTCGTGCGCCCGGCGTTGGACCGGTGGTCAGTTACACCGGCGGAGGGCATATTCAGTACCGGCTGCCGGTTCCCAACCGCGTCCTCCGAAGGCAGAACGGCTCTCTTCGACAACGCACCCTTTACCTCACGTCGTATGAGCCCAAGCGACAGGATGAAATCCGCACGCTCCTGGACCAATCGATTGCGGATTACGTCTGGCTGACCCCAGTCAGCGCGCAGGGCGCCCCGCGGCGCTGCCTCTCACCGCCCTAGAACACGATCGTGTACTGGAGGCGCCCGCGGTTCTCGATCAAGGTAACATTGCCCCCAACGTCGGCGCTGCCCAGTCGAGTGGTGATCACGCCGTAGTCAAACTGCAATTTGTGCTCGTGCCCGCTGAAATACCAGTTCAGCCCACCAACGCCTGATGTAATCAGATCGTGCCCGAGCCGGGTGTCGGGGTCCATCACACTGTACCGCCCCACGACCTCGATCGTCCGTGGCACCACAAAATAGCCGGCTTGGACGTAGAACCCGCTCGCGTTGCCGATCTGCTTCGAGTGGTCATGCGTGTCGATGTTACGGAAGAACCCTTCAGCCTGCAGCGACAATCCTTTGTACTTGAAGACCGCGTCAATCCCGCCCGTCCCGATGTCCACGACGCCCTGGTTGAGCAGCCTGCCGTTCCCCAGCGATGCGATCGCCAGAGAGACCTGATTGTTGCTGCCGGCGAGTGTGGTATTGGTCTGAAGTCCGGCGTTGTAGCCGTAACTGGTCCCGATTGCCACCTGAGGGGTGTCAGAGTGAGCCAAGTCGCCTTCGAAATACCCAGGCTTCCCGAGGATGTCCCACGCCAACCGCCCGACGTACATCAGCTCATTGGCATTCGCTGGAGTGGTGAGATCAAGCCGCGTCAGATTGATGCCCACTCCGTTGAACATTCCAAAGGCATAATTCACCGTGTATTTGTTGTAGTCGCTGAAAATCGTCACGCCTTGGTCGCGGCGATCAATCGCGTTCGGGACAAACGCCTCGGCCACAAAGTTGCGGTCCACGAATTGGAGTAGCGCCGAAGACATAAACTCCTGCCGTCCGAAGTGCGTCCGGTACTGCCCGATTCGCAGGTTGGCCCACGGAAACTCCCTGAATGTCAGGTAGGCATCGTACAACTGCGTCGTCGAACGCCCAGGAGTATTCTGCGTCGTCGAATCTGCCGTGTCATTGCGGAACTGGACGAAATAGTTGATGTCCGGCGTAAAGGCAAAGCCTTCAAACACCAGCCGGGTGCGATGCACGCCAAAGACGTCCACGTCCTCACCATGCTTCAACGCTGAAATCATGCCCGTACTGGACACGTTCGGATAGTTCTTCGGATCGCCGATGGCATTCCAGGCACCGTTGAAGTGACTGTCGGTCAAGCGGGGCTGCACCCGAATTCGAATCTTGAGCAGGAACTTGTCCTTGAACTGGGTGTAGAGCCCCCGGTCGTAGCCGAACTTGATCCCCTTGCCGAGGTCAACAGTGTTGTCGCCGTCGGCATCCTTGGCAGGAGGAGTTGTCTTGGCCGGAGTTTCCGGCTCTGTCTTGGCAGGCAGCGCTTCCGCTGCGTGGCCGACTTCTTTGAGCGCCTGATCGTATTCCTCCTGGGTGATGATACCCTTCTTCAACAACAGATTCAGCGCCGGATCCGCCCCGGCTGTGGAGATTGCTCCCCCAAGAAGCCACGCAGCCACGACGAGTACGGAAATCAGCGAGTGTCTCATGTTATTGTCTCCTTTTTTGACAAACTTAGTAAACTTAGACTCAAAAAAACACTTCTCTCAAGGACCGGGCACCCGCATCGTGCTGCGCTTCCCGCCCGCGAGTGTCGCGGGAGGCGCCACGCCCCCGTTATCGTCGCTCGGCAGGGCAGCCGGTCTCCGCGTCGTGAAAAAGACGTATAACAGATAGCTGTCCAGCACAATCGCCGACACCATTATGCTGTACGCCCACGGGCTTTCCATCAACCTCAAATCGATCAACACCCGCGAGAGACCGAATCCGACGACCCAGGCATCAAAGCTCATGCAGATGCGGCGAAACGTCTCGGCGTCGAGTCGTCGAATGAGAAAGGCGCCAAGAGGAATCCCAACGATGACGCCAGGAATAATCATCACGAAAATGCTCTGGCTTTCCGCAGCAAACAGGCCGAGGTGGTAATACACGAAGGCTGTCAGGCTCGACTCGGCCACGCGAATCAATCCGAGACCGGCCCGGAACTCTCGTTTGACCAGGCCTTGGTTGTTGAATAAAATCGCCAGAGGCGGGCCGGATACGGTGGTGACGGAATACAGGAAGCCGAGCCCAGCTCCGAACGGGAGGCCAATGAGCCTTTCCGACTGGATCGGCCTCCGCACACCGGCTGCCTGGACCAGGATGAGTGGAAGAAGAACAGAATAGGTGACAAACTTGATCCAGCCCGGATGGAGCGAGGCGAGAAGGTAGCTGCCGACCGCAATGCCGGGCAACAGTCCGATGAGAATCGGATAGACCCGTTTCCATACAGCCGGAACGCTGGCCCGATTGATGAAAAGCACATACAGGTTGATGAAGACTTCGATCAGAACCAGGGCAGGGTTCAGGATGCGATTGGTATAGAAAACGAGCGCGACCGGCACGGTGAGCGATGAAAATCCGTACCCCAGAGCCCCGTTCACGAAGGCTGCAAAGAACGTAATCCCCAAGAGCACGATCACGCTGATGTCGAATGAGGGCATGGTTTATCTCCAACGTTGGCGAGAGCTACGAGCGACTGAAATGAAATCCTCCAGGCTGTAGTTGTCCAGAATACCGGCGATGGCGTTCCGCACCTCGCCCATCGCATCCTGCAGCGGACAGTAGGCCTTCTTCGCATACGGGCAGTCGCGGCATTTCTTGTAAGCCGTCTTGCTGACACAGCCGATCGGGGCCAACGGGCCGTCCAAGATGCGGATGACCTGCCCCAGCGTGACTTTCGCCGGCGGCTTGATCAGGGCATACCCCCCCTGCGCCCCGCGGATGCTGGCCAACAGCCCGGCGTGCTTGAGCGCCAACAGGATCTGCTCCAGGAACACGATCGGGATGTTCTGCCGCTCGGCGATCTGATGCCGCCGGACCGGGGTCCCACCATAGGCCTTGGTGAGCTCGATCAGAGCGCGCAGGGCATACTCACTTTTCTTCGAAAAGCGCATGGATTTCTTTTAAAGTTTATAAAGTGAGTCGATATAGTACACATATGGACGGTGCCCGTCAAGAGATTTTTTACTGGGGCGTTCTCGGCACGTGACATCACCTTCCGGCTTCGTTATAATGCCGCCCCCGTAGCTGAAGACACGGCCTCATTCGGACATTGATCGGCCTGGCGTCAGGCAGGCAAAAGGACACCCATGGAACTGGTTTTCCTCAGGCACGGACTGGCCGCGGACAGAGAAGAGTGGAAGGGTACCGATGAGGACCGCCCGCTGACGACGGAGGGCGTGGACAGGACCAAAGAAGTGGTGCGGGGCCTCCGTACCCTCAAGGTCCGCCCCGACGTCATCCTTTCGAGTCCCCTGCTGCGGGCACGGGAAACGGCCGAGATTGCCAAGAAGGGGCTCATCACCGACGCGAAAGTCGAATTGGCTGACGAGCTGACGTCCTCAGCGGCACCGGATCAGCTCATCGCCCGACTCGCCGACCTGGCGGAAAAACCCGTGGTCCTCTGTGTCGGCCATGAGCCTCACATCAGCACGACCATCTCGGCGATGGTCTCGGGCAAGACAGCCGCCTCCTTCGACGTGAAGAAGGCCGGGGTCTGCTGCATCCGGTTCACCGGCATCCCGAAAGCCGGAGCCGGCACCATGTTGTGGCTCCTCCCGCCCAAGTTCCTGCGCCTCATCGCAGAGCGATAAGGGAAGATTGCGGCGGTCCTAACTTGCGGACGGCTGCCCGCGCTCGCTGACGGTATCGCCGATACTCCTTCTTCACTTCGCTACGGCACGCCAGGTCCAACTTCTTGGCCAGCCGGCGAAACTGGTCCCTGTCGCAGTAATCGCCCAGGTTGCGCTGGAGCCGTTTGAGCGCGGCCACCGTTCTGGGATCCCCCCGGCCCGACTCGAGAGCGATCTCCTCCTGGTACCGGAGCGACTTGATCAGCAAACGCAGCCGATGGAGTTCCTTGCACGTGGCCTCCGGCGACAAGCCGCGCAAGGCTGTATCCAGACGCGCGGCACGATCACGGCTGAGTGAAGCGAGGCGCTCCGCCAGAAAAGCGGATGGGCGGCGCAGCCGGGAGACCGACAAGCCGGCCAATCGCGTCCGGAGTATTTCCGGATGGCCGGCGCGAGCCACAGCCCACTCTTCATCCCGCACTGCTACGTCCACGCGGGACCGATCAGGGACGGACGCCTCCCGACGCCGGAGGTGCTGTTGAAAGACATACAGCGCCCGCAGGTCGCTCAGCCACGAGACACAGTCTGCCAGCCGAGCCGCGATCCGGGGCCGTTGCAGGAACTCTGCATAGGCCTGCAGTCGTCGCAGATGAGTCCGGAGGCGATGCACCGTCTCGGGATGGAAGGGTGGCTTCCGGAGCGCCCGCGCGAACGCGAGCGCGCGGGCACGCACCTCCGTCACGCGCTTTTCGACGGCGTCGATCCCGACACCAGGAACGTGGACGGCGCCGACGGCTCGCCGCAACGGCATCGAACGTGCACGGCTCGCAGTTTGCATGGCTCTCTGCCTGATAGTAGACTCCCCTCGCACGAGAGTATACCGCCCTTGACCGGTCAAGAGTCCTTCGATACGCTGGACGCTGATGCGGAAGCCTCGAAAGATCAAACCGGCCATTCGCCTCGCGGCCAAACCTGCCCGTCCGCACGGAGGCAAACACGGAGCCAAAGGGTACAACCGAAAGAAGGCGAAAGAGCGCTTCCTACAAGAAGAGCAGGAATAAGATAGGACCAGAGTCCAGTCGAACAGCCGTCAGCGGAACGCCCGGAACATTAGCGTGGCACCATACGCCACCAGCCCCGCCCCGGGCAACGTGAATAGCCACGCGTAGACGATCCGCATCGTCACCCCCCACCGAACCGCCGAGAGCCGCTTGACGGCACCCACTCCCATAATGGAGGACGTGATGGTATGCGTGGTGCTCACGGGCATGCCGAAATGTGCCGTCCCCAGCAGGATCAACGCCGCGCTGGTCTCAGCGGCGAATCCATGGACCGGCTCCATCTTGATGATGCGCATCCCCAACGTCTTGATGATGCGCCACCCGCCGGCCGCCGTACCCAGCCCCATCGCGATGGCGCACGAGAGGAGGACCCAGGTCGGCACCGCGACGTGGTCAAGGTGGCCGGCCGACACCAGCGCGAGTGTGATGATCCCCATCGCCTTCTGCGCGTCGTTTGCGCCGTGACTGAACGCCATCAAGCTGGACGAGATAAGCTGCAGCCGTCGAAACGCTCGGTTGGCCGATCCACGCGGAACCCGAAAGACTACCCAGTAGGTTGCGAGGATTACCAGATACCCCAGCACGAACCCCACAAGTGGCGAAAACAGCATCGCTTCCAGCACCTTCTGCAGCCCTGACAGCTTGACGGCTGCCATGCCGCTCTGTGCGAGAGCGCCGCCGATGATCCCGCCGATGAGGGCGTGAGAAGAACTCGTCGGGAGCCCCAGCGCCAACGTGAATAGATTCCACGCGATGGCACCGACCAAAGCAGCCGCGACGGTTGACTGCTGGATCAGCGACGGTTCGACGATCCCTCCGCCGATCATCTTGGCCACGGCGGTGGACATGAAGGCGCCCGCAATATTCAAGATGGCGGCGAGCAGCACCGCTCGTCCCGGGGTCAGAACATGGGTTGAGACAACGGTGGCGATCGCATTGGCGCTGTCGTGCCAGCCGTTCGAGAAATCGAACGCCAGGGCAAGGATCACGACGAGAACCAGAATAAGGGTGGGATCAATCATGGTCGGGCGGGAAGTCTAATTGAACAGTGGTGGGAATGGTGTGGGGCAGATCGTGTCAGGCATGCTTCAACAAAATGCGTTCGAGGATGTTGGCCACATCCTCACAGCGATCGGTGCCCTCCTCAAGGCTCTCATAGACCTCCTTCCACTTGATGACGACCATCGGGTCTTTCTCGCCCTCGAACAAGCGGGCGATGGCGTCCCGCGTGATGCGATCAGCATCGTTCTCCAGGCTGTTGACCGTAACGAAACAGGCGTTCAAATCGGTCGTCTTACCCAACTGCGCGATGCCGCGGCCGAGTTCATCGCACGCCCGGTGAATGATGTCCGCCAGTTGGATCGCCTCGTGCGTCGGCTTCTCGACCTTGTAGATGGCCATCCGGTCGGTGACTGCTTCGACACAATCCAGCACGTCGTCGATCGCGCTGGCCAACCCATAAATGTCCTCCCGATCGATCGGCGTGATGAAAGTCTGGTTCAATTTCCTGATGATCGTATGGGTGATGGCGTCCCCGGCCGACTCGATTCGCTTGATCTCCCGGGCCTTGCGCTCGACATCCTCGTAGGACTCCATCATCTCTTTCAAGCGGCGGCTGCCGAGGACCATGTTCTGCGCCGCCTCATTGAACATCTCGAAAAAGGCGGGCTCGTGAGGGAAGAGGTTGAACATACAGGATGGCTCCGTTGACGGGTTGTGCCTTGCCGTTCTCAGGCGAGCGCCAGCATAGCGTTTCCACCGAAATAAATCAACGCTGCGTTCCCCTCATTCTTAAAGGGATTCTTTCAACGCATCACGCCAGGCTTGCACCATGGCGGGGTCCACATCTACCAGCACCACCGACTGAAGCGCTCGAGGCACAAACATCAGAATCTCCTTGATCATCATCGCGGCTGCATCCGCATGCGCGACTCCACCCACACCGGTGCCCATCCCCGGGATAGCCACCGAGGCAAAGCCGCGTGCATCCGCCAGCGCGAGCGCCGCCTGCGTGGCGAGCGCCACGTTCTGAGGATCGATCCGCATGGCCGGCTCGGGCATCGTGGGCGCATGGATAATGGCCTGGTACTTGGTGCGCCCCCCCGAGGTCACCACTGCGCTGCCGACCGGAATCGGCGCCAGTCGCCGGGCTTCCTCATCCACCTCATTCCCAGCCGCGCGCTTGATGACACCTGCCACCCCACCGCCCATGATGCCAAGACTGTTGGCGGCGTTCACGATCGCCTGTACGTCCATATCCAGAATACTGCCGCGGACCACGCGAACCTGCATTCGTTGACCACCCACCGTCAGAACGAACCCCTCTAGAGTCCACCGATCGCATACTGCAAGCGCGTTTCGGCGATCTTCGAGTTGTACTGCGTCTGTGCCAGCCGGGTCTCTGCTGCAGTGACCGCCACCTCGCTCTGCGTAACCTCCACGATGGAACTCAAGCCCAACTTGTACCGTTGGCTGGCGAGCGAGAGAGACTCCCGCGCGATCGTGACCTCCTCCTGCACCACCTTGACTTGCTGGATGAGCGTCACCAAATCAAGAAAGCTGTCCTGGACCTGCAATCGTATGTTCTGCGACACGGTGCGATAGATCGCCTGGGCCTCCCGGTGCTGCGCGGTCGCTTCCGCGACTTGGTTTTGGATCAGAAAGCCTGTGAAGAGCGGCACCGAGACGACACCACCCACGCCCCACCAGCCGCCTTCTTGAAGGTTCGGGCGGTTGGAAATGTGCTCGGTATCCCCCGCACCACCGACCGCTTGGAGGGTGGGGTAGTTCGTGCTGACCGCAGCGTTAATCCGATGCTCGGCCGTCCGCACCCGTTCCTTAATGGCAAGGAGTTCAGGACGGCGGTCCTGAGCTTCCGCCATGAGACCTTCAAGGGCACGGGGAGGATCGACCGTGATCGGCACATCCTCCAACGTGTAGGCAGAGGGCCCCTCCACCCCCATGGCATTGTTCAGATCCGCAAAAGCCGTCGCAAGATCGTTGCGCGCGCGGATTACCAGATACTCCGCATCGGACAACTGGACCTGCACTAAGCCCAAATCCAGCTTGGACTTGAGCTGGTTCCGGTACAGAGTCTCAACCTGCTGCTTAATGACTCCCCGCTCCCGCACGGTTTGCTCGGAGATCTCAACCAACCGCTTCTGCTTGAGGACATTCAGATAGGCAGCGACCGCACCGAGGATCACATCCGCGCGGCGGGTCAGCGCCTCCTTCTCAAACCTGGCCTTCTCAGACCGCTGGGCCTTGAGGCGGTTCTCGGTCTGGCCGAAATCATACAGCAGTTGGCTCGCCGCCACACCTACGGTCGCATCGCTCTGATTGGGCTCAATCAACGTACCCGACGGACGGAAGAGCGCGTTGGCACGGAGCGACCCATTCGTTTGAACTGCCATGCCCCCAACCTGCGGATAGTACGGTGCCTCAGCCTGCTTGGCCCGCGCGTGGGCCGCCTGCACGGCGAATTCGGCCGATTGGAGCGTAGGGTGCTTCTCCAACGCCGTCTGGATGGCTTGCCGAAGCGCCAGCCGAGGCGTTTCACTGGGCGGTGCAGCCAGCTGCCCCCACGCCGTTTCCACCAGAACCAACCCAATGATCATTCCGATCGCCCCGATCCCGTTATGCCGCATCCCTCTTCCTCCTTAGTAAGTGAGACAGGAACGACTGCGCGATAGGCACACTGACGAGTTTAGTACTGTTGACTGCTCGACTTCCCAGCGGGGAGATTGTAGGGAAACGCCTTGACCGTTATTCCATCGGAAAGACTGGCTTTGCCCACCACGACGACGTCTTCGGAGCCCGTGAGCCCTTCTGTGACTTCGACCCAGACGCCGTCATCAATATCGGTCTTGACCGGCACCCTTCGCGCAACCCCCTGCTCGACGACGAACACAGCCTTGGTTGAATTGGACGAGACCAACGCGGCAGGGGGGATCACCAAGGCGTCCCGATGCTGACGGAGTGACAGCACCACTTCCACAAACATCCCGGACACCAAAGCCTCCCCTGGATTGGGGATATCGATCTCCACCAGCATGGTGCGGGTACTGGGATCAAGCGACATCGTGGAGCGGGTAACGGTCGTCTCGATCTTTTTTTCCGCCGGTTCCTTGAGAACGATTGTGGCCGGCGTGCCCTTCTTCACGAAGGGCGCATCCTCCTGAGGAACATTGACATAGACTCGCAGCGTGGACACATCCATGATCGTGAAGAGAGGCACCGCCTGCGTCGCGGAAGACGTGGCAACTTGAATGAGCGCGCCGGGGTCGGCAAACCGGGCGGTCACCACCCCGTCGTATGGCGCGCGCACCTTCGTGTAATCCAACCACGTCTGTCTTTGCTCCAAGAGATGCTTTGCGGCCTTCGCCGACGCCTCGGCCACATCAACATCCTGTTTGGCGATGACGTCGGGCGCCTCCTTCCGGACCTGCGCGAGCCGCTCGTAGGTCACCTTCTTAATGGTGTAGTCCGCCAGCGCCTGCTCGTACTGCTGCTCGATCTCCGGCGCGTCGATCACCGCCAGGACTTGTCCCTGCTTCACCTGGTCTCCTTTGTCGTAATTGATAGCCTTCAGATAGCCGGAGACCTTGGCATAAATCGTCGTCTGGTGAAGGGGCGAAACGGTTGCCGGCAAGCGGAGCGTGGCAGCCACGTCGCGCCGTGCTGGTTTGACAACCTGCACTTCCGGGACGCTCCCGGACTCCTTGGCCGCCCCAAGAGTCTTGGCGGAGGATGGAGATGCTTTCGGATCGACGGGCTGTGTGCCCGATTCCAACACCCAGAAACCAGCACCGAGCAGGAGCGCAACGCCGACACCGACCACCAATAACTTCATCCGTGGCCTTTTCGGCGCGAGAGGTTCCTCAGGCGGCATGGGACGCTCTTTCATTCGGCGCAAGGGCAGCCATGCTGTGCAGGATCGGGACCACGAGCAATGTCATCACGCACGAAACCGCGACCCCGCCGATCACGGCGCGGGCCAGAGGCATATTGGCTTCCGCGCCCTCGCCGAATCCTATAGCCATGGGGAGCAGGCCCAAGCACGTCGCCAGCGCCGTCATCAGGACCGGCCGTAGCCGCAGGCGACCGGCCATGACGACGGCCTCCTGAGCTGGAATGCCGTCCTGCATGAGGGCGTTGGCGAAGTCCACCACCAAGATGCTGTTCGACACGACGATCCCAATCATCATCAAGGTTCCGATCAGCGATTCCAGATTAACCGAGGTGCCCGTGAGCAGCAGCATCCAGACGACCCCGATGAACCCCAGCGGCACGGCCACGAGAATCACGAGCGGGTCGCGATATGAGCGGAACAGCCCCACCATGACCAGGTACACCAGCACCGCCGCAAGCGGCAGCGTCACGGTAAAACCTCGGATGGTCGCTCGCATGCTGTCGAGTTCCCCTTTCATCACCATCGTCACGTCCTTGGGCAGCGTCACGCCGGCCAGCGCGTGCTCGACCCGCCGGGCCACGGTCCCAAGGTCATTGCCAGCCACACCGAACATCACATCCACAGCGCGCTGCAAGTCATAGTGATCTATCGTCTCTGGGCCAGTTTTCCGCTCCATCGTCACCACATCCTTGAGCAGGACCGGCAGCTTATTCCCATCGCCGGCATACAAGCCACTGGAAGGCAAGGTCGGCATGCCCGCGAATGGCGTGTTCTGGAGCGAGAAGGTCGAGCCGCCAAGCCGACCTGAGCCCACCACCGTGACCGGCAGATCGGTGATGCGAGCCCCAACCAGAGGAGTCAACAGGAAGTCTTCAAACCGCGTCAGGTTCTGCTCGGGATATTGCGCCACCACGAAATAGGCGTTGTTGGTCTTGGGGTCGATCCAATACCCTGGGTCGCCGCTGATGTTCGAACTCAACGCTGTGACCACATCCGACAACACCTGTTGCTCGGTCAAGCCCAGCAACCCCGCCTTCACATGGTCCACGTTCAGATGGATCTCCGGATACTCCATTCCCTGCCGGACCCGCACATCGAGCGTCCCGGGGACGGACGCCACGACGTCGAGGATCTTCGTCGCCGCGTCATTCAGGTCGGCCAGCTTCGGTCCGCTGATCTTGATGTCCACGGGGGCTGGAAGCCCGGCGTTGATCACGTCGCCGACCACTCCGCCGGTCTGGAACGAGAACTTGAGTCCCGACACGTCACGGCGGAGATCGGCACGAATCCGGTCTATGTACTCGTCGGTCCGTCCCGCGTGCCCTTTGACGAGGCTGACTAGGACGAACGCCTGGTGCGGGCCGGCGACTGGCGTGTACAAGACCATCCACCCTTGCGGCAACCCCACGTTCGACACGATCTGATCCAATTCGCCCTTGGGGATGTCCTTGCGGATGATCTCTTCGATGCTCCCTACGATGGCCTCGGTCTTTTCCAACCGCGTGCCTTCCGGCGCGGCCACATGCAGGATGAACTCACCGGCGTCCACCTTGGGAAAGAATTCCGCCGCCAACTGAGGAGCCAGCGCCATCGACACGACGAAGACCCCCGCGACAGCGGAGATGACGATCGCCTTGCGCCTCAATCCCCACCGCAAAAACGCCACATAGGCATTCGCCAGGATCTCAAACAGGCTGAACCGCCGCCCGCCCTCCTGCGCAAGCGCCCCTTCCCGATGATAGGCCGCGATGGCCACCGGCGCCACCGTGAGGGAGGTGATGTACGAGGCCCCCATCGCGTATGCCACCGCCAAGGCCAGCGGGACGAACAGAAACCGGATCGTGCCGGTGAAGAACATGATCGGCAGATAGACGATCAGAATGCTGACCGTGATGACCAGCAGCGGCAGCGCGACTTCAGAGGCCCCATCCGCCGCTGCTTCCCTGACCGACTTCCCCATCTCCAGATGCCGGTGGATGTTCTCCAACACGACGATGGAGTTATCCACCAACGTGCCCACGGCCAGGGCCAGCCCGCCCAATGTCATGATGTTAATAGAATGGCCGGTGAAGTAGAGCAACACCAAGGCGGTGGTGATGGACAGCGGAATGGCCAGCGCGATGATGAGCATGGATCTGACACTGCCGAGGAACAGCAGGATCATTACGCAGGCCAGCCCCCCGCCCAGGAGCATCTCATGTTCGACGGTCGCCAGCGCCTGCCTAATGTACAGGGACTGGTCGAAGATCAGCTTGGCCTCCAGATCCGCCGGAATTCCTTTCAGCTTGGGCAAAGCTTCCCGGATGCCATCGAGCACGGCCAGGGTGTTGGCTCCCGCCTGCTTGAGGATCGGCACGTACACGGAGCGCCGTCCGTTCACCCGCACGACATTCACCTGGACCGCCGTGGAGTCCGCCGCCGTGCCGACATCCTTGAGATAAACCGGGACCCCGTTGACGACTTTGATCGGGAAGTCATTCATCTCCTTGACCAGCGAGACGATGCTGTTGCTGTAGACGTTGTAGTCGAAGTCGCCGATCTTGACATTCCCTGCCGGCACCAGGAGGTTCTCGGCGTTGACCGCCTTGACGATCTCGTTCGTGCTGATCCCGCGCGCCAGCATCTTCTCGCGATTGAGAAAGACCGTGATCTGGCGCACTGAGCCGCCGAACGTGGGCGGGAGCGAGACGCCCTGGACCGTGCCTAACTGCGGACGGATCGAGAAATAGGCGATGTCGCGGACCTCCTTCTCGCTGAGGGTCGCGCTGCTCAAGGTCAGATTGGCGATCGGCAGATTCTGCGCCCCGAACTTGATGATCGTCGGCGGAAACATCCCTTTCGGCATGAACCGCAGGGCGGAATAGGTCAGGCTGGTGATCTCGGCCAAGCCGGCGTCGACATTGTAGTTGGGATGGAAATAGATCTTGATCAGGCTGACGCCGGGGAGCGAGCGGGACTCGATGTGCTCAACGTAGCTGGCCTGAAGGAAAAGCTGCTCGAGCCGCAGGGTGATGGCCCCTTCCATCTCGGAAGGACCCATGCCTTTGTAGAAGGTGGCGACCGCCACCACCGGGATGTTGATCTCGGGGAAGATGTCCCGGACCATCTTCTGGTAGGACACCACCCCCAGGATCACGACGATCAGGCTGATCGCGACCACCGCATAGGGGTTCTTGAGCGAAGCGCGGACCATTTAGGAAGTAATTCTAAGAGAGCATCGCGTCAGGGTCAAGGAAAGAGGGGGATCGAGGTGTCGCACGGGAAGTTCAGGGTGGTGGTCCCAACGGGATTTGAACCCGTGTTTATGCCTTGAGAGGGCACCGTCCTAGGCCAGGCTAGACGATGGGACCCCTGGTCGTGATGGAATTAACCTAAGCGGTTGAAAACAGCGGCACCTTAACGGAAACATTGCCGGCTTGTCAACACACAACCATCCTTGCGCGGGTCAGCTGCCAACTGCTATAACGTGACTGATTACCGGTTATTCTCGGTCGCATAGGAGACTGAACACAACGTGGGCGGAATCAATCCATATATTGAAAAATCGGAAGTCGAACTCCCGAAGAAGGCGTACAAAATCACCTTCCGCCGCCCGGAGGGTCCGCCCATCGTTTTTGAGGTGGATCCGAGCAAGTTGCCCTATGGTCCGACAGGCCTCCCCGGCAGCATTCTGGACATCGCGCTCAATGGAGGAGCCGGCATTGATCTCGAGCATGCGTGCGGTGGAGTCTGTGCCTGCTCGACCTGTCACGTGAAAGTGGTCAAAGGGCTGGAGTCCTGCAATGAACCCACGGATGACGAGCTCGATCAGCTTGATGAAGCGCCGGATATCGGATTAAATTCCCGCCTGGGTTGCCAATGCGTCCCGAACGGGAGCACGGACATCGAGATCGAGATTCCCGCCTGGAATAAGAATCTCGTCAAGGAAGGACATTAACGCGCCTTTCAATCGTAGGTTTCGAACTTCGCCTCCTTCCGACCAAATCCCAGTTCCGATAAGTATGTCTTGAGCGGCCTGATGAAGGCCTTCGTCCCGCAGACCATCGGCAAAAAGTCCTTCCGCCCCTGCCACAACGACGCGAGGATCTCGCTCTCCGACCGCCGTTCCTCTTCCGCCGGCCCGCTCCCATCCAAGACGGTCGGAAGATACCGGAAGGCTTTGTGGCGCGCCGCCATCTCTTGAAGCTCGTCGTGATAGATCCGCTCCGTCTGTGTGGGTGAGCCGTAGATCAAAGTCGCTTGACACGACACAGGACCCTCGAACAATTCCCGAAGGATGCACCGAATCGGAACAATGCCAGTGAATCGCGCCACCAAGACGAGGTCTACGGTCAACGGGCGAGGAACCGTGAAATTCCCGTAGGGCCCCGCCAAGATCAGTTCATCCCCTTCCTTGACTGACGAGAGATAGCCGCTCCCCAGCCCACCCGGAACCCGGTCGAACACCAGTACCAACTCTCCGGAAGAGGATTCCGGCTCGGCCATCGAGTAGGCCCGCGTCAACGGCGGGCGCTCCCCTACTGGGAGTTTGAGCGACACCCACTGGCCTGGTTTGAAGGAGATCTTCGACTCGAGAGGAATGAGGACCAGCTCACGGACCGTCGGGGAGAGCGTTCGCGCCCGCGTCACCTTGGTCCGTTGTGTCGGTTCACCCATGTGGAGAGACAAGAGGAAAGGGGAAGTGGCTGGGGGACTAGGATTCGAACCTAGGTAGACAGATCCAGAGTCTGTCGTCCTACCACTAGACGATCCCCCAACCAGCAACGTGTGGTAGCGTCCCTGCAATTATCGGTGGCTCAGCGCATCAAGTCAATGGCCTTCTTCAGCCGCGACACCGTCCGCTGCCGCCCCAGCAGCATCATGACTTCAAAGATACCCGGGCTGGCAGTGCGGCCCGTGAGCGCCACTCGCACCGGCTGAGCCAGCTTGCTCATCGAGAGCCCTGTCTCAGCTATGACGGACTTGAACGCGCGTTCGAGCTCGTCATGCTCGAACGAGGGAACCTGATCGAGCGCGGTGATCAGCTTGGTGAAGGCGGGTTTCAGCGCCGCGGTCAGGAATTTTGTCGCCGCATCGGGATCCACAGCAATCGAGTCTTGGCAATACGGCGCGGCCAGCTGCGCCATTTCCAGGAGAGTGCGCGAACGCTCGCGAAAAGCCTTCACCAGTCGTTCGAGCCATGTCTGGTCGGGCTGACCATGGGCAGCCAACAAGCCTTGCCTCCGCAGAAACGGCACCAAGAGATCTGCCACCCGCTTCACGTCCGCATGTTTCAGGTAATGACTGTTCAACCAGAGCAGCTTTTCCGGGTCGAACGCCGCAGGGGCTTTGTTGATGTGATCCAGGGTGAACTTTTCGATCATCTCCGGTACGGCGAATACTTCCTGATCCCCATAGGACCAGCCCAGTCTCACCAGATAGTTGACCAGTGCTTCCGGCAGGTACCCGGCCTCCTGGTACTCCAGCACCGAGGTGGCGCCATGTCGCTTGGACAGTTTGACCTTATCCGGGCCGAGGATCATGGGCAGATGGCCGAACTGCGGCGGGTCATATCCCAAGGCCCGATACAAGAGAATCTGGCGAGGGGTATTGTTCAAATGGTCATCGCCCCTGATGACGTGCGTGATGCGCATCACAGCATCGTCCACCACTGCGCCAAAGTTGTAGGTCGGTAGCCCGTTCGACCTGAGGATGATCAGGTCGTCCAATTGTGCATTGTCGAACGTCACCTGCCCCTTGATCAGATCATCCACAGTGGTCTGGCCCGTCTGGGGAGTCACAAAACGGACGGCCGGTGAAATCCCTGAAGGGACCGGTCCGGAACGTCGGCGGCACCGTCCATCGTATTTGGGAAGCTCCTTGCGAGCCAAAGCCTCGGTCCGGCGGGCCTCCAGTTCTTCTTCCGTGCAGTAACAGTGGTAGGCCTTGCCCTCGGCCATCAGTCGCTCGGCGTGCTCTTTGTAGAGGGCCAGGCGAGCGGTCTGATAGAGGGGTCCCTCATCCCAGTCCAACCCCACCCACTTCAGGCCTTCTAGGATGGCCTGGATCGCCTCAGGAGTCGACCGCTCGCGATCAGTATCTTCGATCCTAAGGATGAAGACTCCCTTTTCGTGTCTGGCAAAGAGCCAGTTAAACAAAGCCGTACGGACCCCCCCGATGTGGAGATAGCCGGTTGGGCTAGGAGCAAACCTGACGCGAACTGGACTCACAAGGCGTTTCCAGTCAGATCTCTTAAGACATTGGAATTTAAAATAAAACTTTTATGTTGACAAGCATTTTCCAGAGGTGATACTCTATACCCGACCAAGATGGTCTCCGATAAAACCAGTCGCCGACTAAATTAATCGGACTTAGCGATGCTGAAACTTTCCAAGAAGACGGACTACGCTCTCATGGCTGTTCAATACATGGCCTCGAAAGGCACCGCTCGGGTCGTCAACACCAAGGAGATCGCGGAGGAATATAACATCCCGGGCGAACTGCTGGCCAAGGTCCTCCAGAAATTGGGGAAGAAGGGTTTAATTGTCAGCCAAAACGGTCCCAAGGGCGGGTATCTCCTCGCCAAGTCGTCGACTGATATTTCCGTGCTGTCCGTCATCCAAGCGATCGAAGGTCACGTTGGCATCACTGAATGCTACCACAACGAGGATTCCAACTGCATGCAGATGCCGCGCTGCAATATCCGTACGCCCCTCCGCAACATCCAAAACAGCATTTACGGCCTCCTCGATAGTATGTCGATCGCGGACATGAAGGAATTTGGTTCGGCCACCATTGTGCCGCAATCTCGACTCAACGGTCATCGAACTTAAACGAGAGCAGTTAGGAGAAGGAGCGACGCGATGAAGTTTCCGATTTTCATGGACAATCACTCCACAACCCCGATGGACCCCAGAGTTCTCGAGGAGATGTTGCCCTACTTCGTTGAGAAATTCGGCAACGCCGCCAGCCGCAACCACCAATTCGGGTGGGAAGCCGAAGAAGCGGTTGAAAACGCCCGGAAGCGGATCGCCAGACTCATTAACTGCGATGCCAAGGAAATCGTCTTCACGAGCGGGGCCACGGAATCCGACAACCTGGCGCTCAAAGGCCTCGTGGAGATGTACAAGGAGAAGGGCGATCACGTCATCACCTGTAGCACAGAGCACCGGGCGGTGCTGGACACCTGCAAGGCCCTGGAGAAGCGCGGCATCAAGGTCACCTACCTGCCGGTCGCTAAGGACGGCCTCGTCAATCCTGACGAGGTCCGGAAAGCCATCACGGACAAGACGATCCTCATCTCGATCATGCTGGCCAACAATGAAA